>NZ_JBSYGH010000002.1:48026-264222 GCF_054121495.1 Salegentibacter haimaensis | reverse complement strand
TTTTTCATGTTTCTAAGATATTTGTTTTGTAACAAACAGTCTTAAATTTTATGTCCGAGTAAAGGTAGCAACTCCAGCCGCCGGTGATTACCAATCCTGGAACAATTACACCCGAAATTCTTGAGGGCTTAGGAGTAAGATACGACCACAGCCGAAGAGAACTTATGATCTTAAACCCTCACGAAATTGAAATAACCGAAGTAATGTTATTTGACCTGGTTGGAAAACAAATTCAGAATTTTGTCAACATTCCACTACAAAAAGAAATTAAGTTAAATGTACGCCCCATAAATTCCAGTGTTTATATAGTCAAAATCTTAACCCCGGGAGGAGCTAAAAACCAAAAATTTCTTATGAAATAATGTAAGTTTTTTCGCACAAAAAGACTTAAAATTGTTTTCGCTTAAAACCTGAAAACAAGGCTTTTAAACGAAATATTTCTTTTGAAAAATTGTTAAGGTTCAGAAATTATAATTAATTTTATCAATTATTTATAATTAAGGAGCCTATGGGTGAAATTACCTCCCGAGTTTTTTTAGCGGTTTTTTTCTGGAGCATTATCACATTGCTCCCCACTTCTGCTATGGCTTTAAACTATGAAGGTCCTTCGCCGATTCCTGGTTCCAAAGGAACTGCAAAAGGATATTTCGTAGGTTTCGTGCTTTACAATGCACCTACAATATCTTTAAAAGAAAATAATCCGGCTAGCTGTGAAAATGCCAGCGATGGTAGCTTACTAATTGAAATATCGGGTGGTACCACACCATATACAATTTCCTGGAGCGATGGTTCTTCTGGAAACTCTGAATCCTTGAATAATTTATCGCCCGGTCAGTATTCGGTTACCGTTACAGATGGCGAGGGAGAACAGGCTTCTGACACATTTACCGTTACTTTCCAGGACGATGTAAAACCAGTTGTAGCTACCCGGAATTTAACAGTACAATTAAACAATAATGGAACTGCATCTATTCAGGCCAGCGATATCAATAATGGTTCTTCTGATAACTGTGGCATCGACACTATATCTGTTAGTCCGAATAATTTCGATTGCACCAATGTGGGTGCGAACACTGTCACGCTAAGCGTTACCGATATAAATGGGAATACCAATTCAGCAATAGCAACTGTGACCGTAGAAGACAATGTAAAACCCCAGGTAATCACGCAGGACATCACGGTTCAGCTCGATGCAAATGGCCAAGCTAGCATAACTCCTGAAGATATTAACAATGGTTCTAACGACACCTGTGGAATTCAAAATTTGAGTCTGAATGTTAACAGCTTCAACTGTTCAAATATTGGCAATAACACGGTGACCCTAACCATTACGGACAACAATGGAAATTCAGCTTATAAAGATGCTACCGTAACGGTACAGGACAATATCGATCCAGAAGTTATCACCCAGAATATCAGGGTTCAACTCGATGCCAACGGACACGCCAGCATTACAACTGAAGATATTGATAATGGCTCTAATGACGCCTGTGGAATTCAAAATCTTAGTTTAGATACCAGCACTTTTAACTGCTCCAATATTGGTGACAATATTGTTACATTAACCGCCACCGATGAAAATGGAAATTCAGCTTCAGAAACAGCTACCGTTATCGTAGAAGATAATATAGATCCGGTAACGCCAAATATACCGGCCCTCGAATGGACGTGTGAAGATGAAATCAAAGATTTCCCTACCACTAACGACAATTGCTCAGGAGAAATAACCGCTACAACTAATGATGACTTGGTATTCGAAGGTTTTGGAACCTATTCTATTACCTGGACGTTTACCGATGATTCAGGAAATTTTGTTACAGCCACTCAGGAAATTATAATTCCAGAACCCACAGTAGAGATCCCTAACATAAATAATAGTGCATTTTGTAATACAGAAACAGTTCCTGACATTAATTTTTCAGGAGAAAATACTACCTCATTCCAATGGTCTTACGAAAAAAACAGCAATACAGATATTGGGCTTGCTTCGAGCGGAACAGGCAACATCCCAGCATTTACCGCCAAGAATAATAGTAGCGAACCTGTCGTTGTAAACTTTACTGTGATTCCTTTTGGCGGAAATTGCCAGGGAGAACCCAAAAACTTTCAAATAACTATAAATCCTACTCCCTCCATAACAATCCCAAACGATATTGAAATTTGTGAGGGAGAAACAATTAGTACTATAGATCTTTCCAATTTTTCGGTAGATGGAAGTATTGTGGAATGGACCAATGACAATACACAAATAGGTCTAAACGCTAACGGGACTGGTAACATCGCTTCATTTATTGCCGCAAATGGTACCAACCAGGCACAAATTGCAACAATTTCCCTTATACCTTCTGCAAATAATTGCGTTGGTGAAACCCAAACCTTTACAATTGAAGTAAAGCCGAAACCTCAGTTTGAAATTCCAGAAATTCCAGAATTTTGTAATGGTGCACCCACCCAGGCAATACCATTGTCCCCAAATTTTAGTGGTATTACCTATGACATAACCGGTGGTTCTTCTATTGGACTATCCAATAAATCGGGGGTGACTGAAATCCCTTCTTTTACTCCGGTCAATAATTCAGATGCTCCCGTTAATGCTACAATAAAAATCACCCCAAAAGCTAACGGCTGTATTGGTGAAACTGTAGAAGTTCCAATAACTGTAAAACCTAGTCCGGTTGTAGTCGCTTCATTTAGCAATCAAATCTGTTCCGAAGAAACAACAAATATTTCATTATCGAGTTCTGTAAACAACACAGGGTTTACCTGGACGGTTGTTGCACCAGCAGGTATAGAAGGTGCCGCAAGTGGAAGTTTAGCTACCGAAGGAACAATTGAACAAGAGCTTATTAATACTACTTCCCAGGCGCAAACTGTAATTTATCGAATTACCCCGGATGCAAATAATTGCAGTGGGGCAACCATTCCAATATCAATTACAGTAAATCCCACACCTGATTTTGACATCACCATCCCTGAATGTGTTACAAGTGTAGATCTAACCAACTCCTCGATAAAGAACAATAATAATTTAACTTACACTTACTGGGAAGATGAGGACGCTACTTTAGAAGTGAGCAATCCTAAAGAAGTTGGGCTGGGAACATATTTTATTAAAGGTGAGAGTGCACAGGGTTGCTCTAACACAAAGGAAGTTATAATCACACAAATCACTCCTAAACTCACCAGTTCAGCCATAGTGGATGAAGTATGTTCTGGGGCTTCATTTTATTATGAATTTGAAAGTAATATTCCAGCTAAAAATTATTACTGGGTTAGAAGAGAAAGAGAAGGAATTAATGGAACAGAAAGTGGTGAAGGAAATATTGAAGACATATTGACTAACAATTCTCAGTCAACTATCACGGTGGAATATGAAATTATAATTGAATCTGAAAACGGATGTGTAGTTGGGGAAGAAAATCCAATTATTATTGAGGTTCCTGTAAGTCCTTCACCAAAATTAACAGGAGATAAAACCTTTGAAGTTTGTAGTGGACAAGAATTTGACACCAATAATGGGCTCGATATTTCCAATTCCACGTTTTCGTGGGAAATGGTGCCTAGAAATGGAATAAGTGCTACTAAAACTTCCGGCACGGGAGCTATAAACACAACCTTAACCAACTCTACTGATACTAGAATAAACAGGGTTGAATTTGTTTACAGTTTTGCTTACGGCAGTTGTAATCCAAAGACCGAAAGTGTTTTTGTTGATGTGAAACCCGCTCCTATAGTAGAAGCTGGTGTATCGATGGCTAATCAATCTAAAAACGATGCAGTACAGGAAATAGAAATCTGTTCACCTTCAAGTCCGGCCGAGATTAATGATATAAAATTATATTCGAGCTCTACCTTAAATCAGGAATCGGCGGAACCGCTTAATCTCAATTACAATTTTGAAAACGGAAACCAGGGGTGGTCTTCTTCCGGTTCTCCTAATTGGAGTAGGGCCAATGATGGCAGATTAGCTTATGAAAATTGTTATTGGTGGATTTTTTGTTCAGATGTAAATTTCGATAGTCCAAATGGTAATCGATATTTTTTATTAAATGGCCAAAACAACGTTAATAATAGTCGATTAATAAGTCCACCAATTAATACTGTTGGTCAAAGTAATATTCGCCTTACTTTTGATCATTATTTCAGAAACTCCAGTGGTAGGGGTTTTATAGAATACTCAATTAACGGGGGAAATAACTGGCAGCGAATAGAGCAAAACCAGAGTTATAATAATCCTCAAGGTTCTCCAAACAATTTCGCTTCTTCAGGTGAATTTACACTTCCTTCAGGGCACGAAAATTTAATATTGAGATTTCGTTATAATGGAGGTGGAAACGAAAGAGATTATTGGGCTATTGATAATATAAATATAACGAGTGAATCAGCTACAAGCTCTTCAGTTTACTGGACTCGTTCAGACGATGCAAATTGGCGAGTAGAAAACAAACCAAATTTATTACCAGAAGATATTGGCCAGGTTACCGAAACTACGGTTTTTACTGCTACTTATACATACGATATTGAAAATGAAGATATTTGTAACCAGGGAAGTAAATCTGTAAAGGTAATAGTTAAAGATCCACTTCAACCAAGAATAGTTGCAGATTATTGTGCTTTTGAAGAATCAAATAAGATAAGACTTTCTGCAGATCAAGAATATGATACTTACAGATGGGAATCTCCAGGTGAAATAATATCTAACGGTGCTTCTATTGATATCAACCTGGCTCAGACATATACCTTATTTGTCACGAAAGATGGTTGTGAAGCCTCAACCTCCATAACACCTAGTGAAAATTTAGTTACTAATGGTGATTTTGAAGATGGAAATACAGGTTTTAGCACGGTTTACAGATATGTTGCACCAGGAGGGAATTTATACCCAGAAGGAGATTATGCTGTTGATAATAATGCCAGAGATTACCATAATGATTTCTATGGATTTGGACATGGAGGATCGGGGAATTTCATGATTGTAAATGGAGATCCAAGTCAGGGAAATGTGGTGTGGCAAACAGATCCTATAACAATTACCCCAGATACAGATTATTATTTTAGCGCCTGGACCTCTAATCTAGTTGCCCGAGAAGAAGCAAGATTAAGATTAGTTATAACTTTACCCGGCCAGAATACACCTCTGGCTGAAAGTAATTTAGGGGATCTTACAGGATTACCCAGTGGCGAATGGATTCAATTCTATAATCCCCAAGTATGGAATTCTGGGTCTAACACTGAAGTTGTACTTAAAATCATTAATGAAAACCCGGTAAGAGATGGAAACGATTTTGGAATAGATGATATTTCTTTCTCAGCCTTTAGGTCTTTCGATTTTGAGTTTACTCCAGAAAATAATGGGCCAGTTTGCGAAAATGAAACTATAGAGTTAACCGCCAATTTAGATGGCGGCCGTTTACCTATTACTTTTGACTGGACAGGCCCCAATGGTTTTAGCCACTCTACCACAATTACAGAACAAGAAGACTTAGCGGCAGCAGACACTCTAAGTATTCCTAACGCTACCCCAGAAATGGCCGGTGAATACTCTCTGCAAATCACCGATTTCTATGGATGTAATCTTGAATCAAAAACCACTACAGTAGAGATAATTCAAAAAGCTGTAGTACATGCTGGAGAGAATATGGTAATTTGTTCTAACGAACCGGTAATAGATCTTTCTGAAGCTTCAATTACTCATCCAACAATTAAAACAGGTTTTTGGACTACCATTAATGGCGATAATTCTCGATTTACTAATCCTAACAGCATTAATACAACCTATAATCCTAATGAAGATGAGATAAATTCCGGCGAAATCGAATTAATCCTAACTTCAGATCAGGATACAGGAGCAATATGTGAATCAGTAAGTGACACGATAAATATAATTTTTAATTTAAGTCCTGTACTAGAACTCGTTCCTCAAGATGTGGCTTGTTTTGAAGGAAACAATGGGCAAATAGAAGTTATTATAGCTGAAAATACGGGCACAAGCCCTTTCTCCTACCAATGGAGTAATGGCCAAACAGGAAGAGTAGCAGATAACCTGATAGCAGGAGATTATTATGTTGATGTTACTGATGCCAGTTCCTGTACTGTAAGGTCAGATACCATAACCATAAAACAGCCTGAAAAATTATTGGTAGGAAATCCTATAGAATTGGAAGAAGCCTCCTGTTTTGGTGATTTTGGAGCTGTAGTTACGATACCAGTAAGCGGCGGACTTTTTGCTGAAGAAACTGTTGACGCAGATAACATTCCGTACCAACTGGATATATTGAATTCCGAAGGAAATTCTGTAAGTTTAAGTGAAGACCAGATTACTTATAATATTACTGATGAACAATTTATAATTTCAGGTCTCCAGGGAGGTAAAGCTTATACATTTCTGGTAAGTTCAAGTGAAAATTGTTCTGCTGAAGTTAAAACATTTACCACACTAACTCCTCCCGAGATCAATGCCGGAGAAACTCCTGAAATCTCAGAATGTGGAGTAAGGACTATATGGCTTGCCGCATCCCCGGTAGACCCTGAAATTGGAACTGGTAGTTGGTCCTACAATAATGGGGAAACAGAATTATTGGGAGATCCAACCAATCCGAACACAAGCTTAACAGGGCAGGCTGGTAAGGCATATACCCTCACGTGGCGTGTTACTTCCGCTTCAAATCCAACCTGTATTGTTTCCAGAGATATCGAAGTTTTTTTCCCACCTTCCTGTAGCCAGTTAAATTTTGATGGTATAGATGACTTTGTAGATCTTGGTAATCATTACAATTTTAGTGCAGGATTTTCAATAGAGGCGTGGATAAAACCACATTCAACTTCTGGAACAAAAACAATTTTTTCAAAAAGGTCCTCCGAAAATCAAAATGCCGGCTACGATCTTTCTCTTAATAATGGTGCACCAACCTTTAGGGTACTTGACAAAAGTGTAGTTTCGGGCAGTAAAGTCAATACAAATCGGTGGTTCCATATTGCCGCTGTTTACAATCCAGGTTCTCAACTTAAAATCTATGTAGATGGTATTGAAATTCAAACAAATGCCAGCAATATTCCAAATTCGGTTGCCGCTACAGAAACCCCTGCACTTATTGGTGCAACCTATGCTCCAAATGAAATTATAGAAAGCAAAGATCATTTTGAAGGCTATATTGAAGAGGTAAGAATTTGGGAAGGAGCAATTAGCGCGACCCAAATAAGGTTTTTTATGAACCAACGCCTTGAAAAAGAAGGAGATAACGTGAGTGGTGCAGTACTTGGAAATAACTTAAATCTTCCCAATGCTCCTGAAGCTATTACCTGGACTAAGTTAAATGGTTATTATCAGCTCTTAGCACAAAATAATCTTATTGGTGATGGTTTTACAGGTAATCTTGGAAATATTGGCGCAACTGCGAATGGTTTACTCAAAAACATTCAGGATATGCAAGAAAACACCGCTCCAATGCCCTATGAATCAAACAATGGAGGAGCTTGGCATAATAGAAGTAGCTGGGACTCCAACTCCACCAAATTCTGGACTTTTCCTAACGACAAGGGTATTAACGGAGAGGAAATAAACTGGAACATCGCTGTTCAAAAACACAATCTTAACTCGAACAATAAGGATATTAAACTGCTTGGCCTTTTTAATGAATCCGGGCAGGATCTTGAAATGCAGGGAACTAATAATGAATCGGGCAATGAATTGCGCATTACTCATTACCTAAAACTCGACGGATTCATAGATCTTAATGGAGAATCCCAGTTGGTGCAAACCTCGGGTAGTATTTTGGATGAAACCAGTTCTGGTTATATTGAAAGAGACCAGCAGGGTACTCAGAATTCATTTAATTATAATTATTGGAGTGCCCCGGTAAGCAGGCAGAACACAGCTAATAATTCTGGTTATACAATTGCTTCCATATTGAAAGATGGAACAAACACAAACAGTCCCCAAGACTTAAGCTTTGCTTACGCCCACACTCACGCCGATGCGAGTTATTCCGGGAATAAGCGAATAAGTACCTATTGGCTACACAAATTTCACGGAGATGCCAATTCTTATGGGCACTGGCGTTGGATAGGCCATACCGGCGAGCTTAAAGCCGGTGAAGGTTTCACAATGAAAGGAACTTCAGGACAGGCGGCCATCAGTGACCAACAGAACTACATATTTCAGGGAAAACCAAATAACGGAACCATAGCCTTAAATATTTCAAATAATGAAAATCGCCTGGTTGGAAATCCATATCCTTCAGCCCTCGATGCCGATGAATTTTTACGGGATAACCTTAAGGATATAAACGGGGGACGAAATTCCCAGAATGTCTTTAACGGAGCCTTATATTTCTGGGATCATTTCGGGCAGGAGAACTCACACGTATTAAGAGAATATGTGGGAGGCTATGCCACTTATAACCTTTCGGGAGGAGCACCGGCAGCTTCAACAGATTTCCGAATAAACAATAGTACAGATAAGGAAGGAAGCAAAGTACCACAACGTTATGTGCCGGTTGGGCAGGGCTTTTTTGTAAATACTGTGCTAGACGACGCGGTTTCAGGAAACTATTCAATTAGCGGTGGTAATGTGCTATTCAAAAATAACCAGCGTATTTTCAAAAAAGAAACGATTTCAGAATCAAGGTTCCTGCGACCCGAAGAACATTCCAAAGAAAAACAGGCCGAATACAAACAGGATACCCGGTACAAACTTCGACTTAAATTCAAGTCTCCGGCAGGTTATCATAGACAACTTTTGGCCACAGCCGATGCCAATACGACCAATGATTTCGACCTGGGTTATGATGCGCCAATGATAGATAACAACCTGGAAGACATGTATTGGCTTATCAAGGATGTCGAATTTGTGATTCAGGGGGTTCCCAATTTTAATCCAGATCAGGTTTTACCCTTGGGTCTAAAAACTGCCAAACCCGGCAGGATGGAAATCTCTATCGATAGTTTGGAGAACTTCCCCGATAATCTTCCTGTATTTTTGAAGAATAAATATGATAGCACTTATCACGATTTAAGGAAGGAAGCTTACACCAGCCAGATAACTTCAGAAGGAGAGAACAACGACCAATATGAAATAGTTTTCAGCCAACCTCAAACTGAAAATGTTGAGGGGGATTTTAGCGAAATCAATCTTAGCATCCGTTATTATCATCAGGAACAACAAATCCATCTTCTAAACCCCGATTTACTCGATATTCAGCAGCTTAAAATCTACTCGATAACTGGCCAGGAAGTTGCGAGTTTTGGAAATCAACCCATTCAAAAAGATATACGCCTGCGCCTTAAAAATCCATTAAGCAATGCAGTTTATATAGTTAAAGTGATGACTGCTCAGGAAAGTTATTCGGGTAAATTTTTATTCAAAAAAAGAGACTAGCCTTTAAACTTAAGCGGTAGATACACCACTTTTTTGGTTTCGTAAAATTCCTCCTCAAAATAATCTGAAAGCTCAAATATTCGGGCTTTCGGATAATCTTTTAATTCTTCGGAAAGATCGCCGCCTTTTAAATACAGTATCCCGTTCTTGAATTCATGCTGATTTTTTTTAGCAATTTTACCCTTCGTCCAGTGTACGAAGGTGGGCATCGCTGCCACGGCGCGACTCACGATAAAATCGAACTGCCCGGGAATTTCTTCAACCCTGGAATTGGTAGTTTTCACGTTTGTAAGTTCGAGGCCTGCAACTACTTCATCAACTACTTTTATTTTCTTTCCTATAGAATCTACCAGGTGAAAATTGGTTTCCGGAAACAATATCGCCAGCGGAATACCGGGAAAGCCGCCTCCTGTTCCCACGTCAAGAATTTTGGCCCCGGGTTTAAAGTCCTGAATTTTAGCAATACCCAACGAATGCAATACGTGCCGCAGGTAAAGTTCATCGATATCTTTTCGGGAAACCACATTGATTTTTACATTCCAATCTTTATATAGTTCTTCGAGTTTTGCGAATTTTTGCTTTTGATCTTCGGTTAAATTGGGAAAGTATTTTGTAATTAAATCCAAGGCCTTCAGTTTTGTCGCAAAAATACATAAAATTGAGGTGGAATTAATTCTTTCAATTTTCAGAAAATTTTACCTTTACCGGTGTTTCTCTCCAAAATTGGAAGAAATTCAAAACCACACGCGCAGCAAGGCTGTAAACGAAATTTTTAAACTTTAAGCATTTTCAAAATGAAAGAACAACTTTCTAACCGAATCAACAATCTGGCGACTTCTCAAACCCTGGCGATGGCTGCCAAAGCGCGTGAATTAAAAGCCGAAGGAAAGGACATTATTGGTCTTAGCCTGGGAGAACCCGACTTCAACACCCCCGATTTTATCAAAGAAGCGGCTATACAAGCCATAAACGATAATTACAACACTTACACGCCGGTAGATGGTTATGTCGAGTTGAAGAATGCCATTATCAACAAATTCAAAAGAGATAATAACCTAAGCTATGAGCCTTCCCAAATAGTGGTTTCTACAGGAGCCAAACAATCTTTGGCTAATGTAGCAATGGTTCTTTTGAATCCGGGCGACGAAGTTTTATTGCCCTGTCCTTATTGGGTTAGTTATGCTGAAATCGTAAAACTTGCTGAAGGAGTTCCGATTGAATTGCCTACTACAGTAGATTCAGATTTTAAAATTACTCCGCAGCAACTGGAAAAAGCGATTACTCCAAAAACCAAAATGATTTGGTACAGCTCTCCCTGTAACCCCAGCGGGATGCTCTACACCAAAGAAGAACTTCGAGCCCTGGCCGATGTTTTGGTGAAACACCCTAATATAATCGTAGTAAGTGACGAGATTTATGAGCATATCAATTTTGTTGGAGAACATGCCTCTATGGCAGAGTTCGACGATATGTACGACCGGGTAGTTACGGTAAATGGAGTTTCCAAAGCTTTTGCTATGACGGGCTGGAGAATTGGATATATTGGCGCTCCCTCCTGGATAGCCCGCGCCTGTAATAAGATGCAGGGCCAAATTACCAGCGGCGCCAATTGTATCGCCCAGAGAGCTACGATTACCGCCTTAGAAGCTCCTGTGAGCAAAATTTCATATATGATCGATACCTTCAAAAAAAGAAGGAAATTGATCATCGATCTATTAGATGATATCGAAGGCTTTGTCACTCCCGAGCCTCAGGGTGCTTTTTATGTATTTCCAAATATTTCTCATTTCTTCGGAAAAACCTTAAAAGGACATAAAATTGAAAACGCCACCGATTTTTCTATGTTTCTTTTGGAAGAGGCTCTGGTAGCCACCGTTACCGGAGATGCCTTCGGAAATCCGGATTGTATACGAATTTCTTATGCGGCCAGCGAAGAACAAATCGAGGAAGCACTGCAGCGAATTAAAAAAGCAGTTTCAGAATAAATTTCAGAAATTAAAATGAAAGAAGGTCGGGTGAAAGCCCGACCTTTTTTTTATTAGTGATTACGCCAAAAATGGGGAGTAAGTAGAATAAGCACCGTAAATAATTCCAGTCGCCCAATTAACATTAAAAAGGAGCACCAGTATTTCCCGGCATCGGGTAGGATATCGAAATTATTTACCGGCCCTAATGCACCCAATGCCGGCCCCACATTTCCTAAGGAAGATGCGGCACCTCCGATGGCAGTTTCAAAATCAAGGCCTAAACCTCCAAGAACCACGGCTCCAATTATAAAGGATAACATATAAAGGATAAAAAAGCCCAGGATGTTAAATACAATATCATTGCTAATCGATTTTCCGTTTAACCGAACCGGAAGTATCGCATTGGGGTGCAGGCTGCGCTTAAACTCGGTTATCCCGTTTCTAATCATAATAATATGACGCATTACCTTTACCCCACCCGAAGTAGATCCTGCCGAACCGCCTAAAAAGAACAAGCCAAAAAATACCACCGTGAGAAAAGGAGTCCACATGGTATAATCGGCTGTAACAAAGCCAGTGGTGGTGATAATGGCAATGACCTGGAAGAGGGCGTGTCGAAAGGCACTCTCGGCCTCACCCCACACCATAGGATGCTCTACCTGGGATAAACTCACATCGGCTTCAAAATAAATGAGCAGGGCTGCAATTAAAGTAAAACCTGCTATAAAGGTTAAATACCATTTAAATTCGTCGTCTTTTAAAACCTTTTGAATTCGGCCTTTAAAACTAAAATAACTCAATACAAAATTCGATCCAGCCAGAATCATAAAAACAATAACGATATATTGAATCACAGGCCGGTCATTCCAATAAGCCATACTCAGGTTTTTAGTCGAAAAACCTCCTGTAGATAGGGTAGAAAGCGAATGATTTATCGCATCGAAAAAGCTCATCCCGGCCACTCGTAGCAAAATGGTTTCAGCCACAGTGTAAGACACATAAATTAACCAGAGTCGCTTGGCGGTATCGGTGATGCGGGGCTTTAATTTATCGGCATTGGGCCCGGGAGCTTCAGCGGCAAAAAGCTGCATCCCTCCAATTCCAAGAAGTGGCAGAATCGCGATAGCTAAAACTATAATTCCCATTCCGCCGATCCAATGAGTAAGACTTCGCCAAAAAAGAATCCCTTTGGGAATAGATTCTATATCATTTAATATGGAAGCACCGGTAGTGGTATAGCCCGACATGGTCTCAAAAAAAGCATTGGTAAAGCCCGGAATTGACTCGCTAATCACATAAGGCAGGGTACCGCTAAGGGCCATAAAAATCCATCCGAAGGTAACGATGATATAACCCTCGCGTTTTTTCATATCGGTGCTGTGTCCTCTTGTCGAGTACATCAATAAAACCCCGATAAATAAGGTAATTAAAGCTGCGGTAGAAATTTCAAGGGTTACGCCATCCTGGTAGTACCAGCTTATAAGTACTGCGGTTAACATAAAGCCTCCATTGCAAAGCAATAAAAGCCCCATTACGTGCAGAATGATCTGGTAATTAAGTTTAGGCATTACAAAAAGAGTTTTTCAACCTTTTTAATAGATCTTGGCAAACAGCAAACTACAATCCTATCACCGGCCCGAATCATAAAATCACCCAAAGCTATAATTCCCTCTCCATTTCTAATAATTCCACCAATTATAGCCGAACGTGGAAAGTCTAAATTTTTAATCTGCTTGTCGCAAACCTGCGAACCGGGTTTAACTATGAATTCCAGTAATTCGGCATTCATATTATTGATTTTGGTCATCGCAACCACCTCCCCTTTACGCACATATCTAAAGATGTTATTTGCGGCCAGAAGTTTTTTATTGATTAACGTATCGATACCGATAGAATGGCTAAGCTGATAATAATCCATATTCTCAACCAGGGAAATGGTCTTTTTCACGCTTTTGCTTTTAGCTACCAGGCAGGACATAATATTGGTTTCCGAATTTCCTGTAACGGCAATAAAAGCATCCATATCGTGAATGTTTTCTTCTTCCAGAAGTTCAACATTTCGCCCGTCCCCATAGATAACAAGGGTTCGGGGCAATTCATCGGCCAGGTCGTAGGCTTTTGGTTTAACCTGTTCGATAAGTTTTACATTGAAATTCTTTCCGCAGAGATCGATAGCGGTTTTACGACCTATTTTACTTCCGCCGAGAATCATCACGTTTTTGATTTCCTGCTTGCTCTTCCCGGTAAGTTTGTAAAGATTTTCCACACCGCTTTTCAAAGTGATAAAATTCACCTGGTCGCCGCGCTTAAACTCGGTGTCTCCACGCGGAATGAGCGTATATTGAGTACCGTAGCGTTGGATAGCGATAGGCACAAAATTAAGTTCAGGAAAAATACGACCGGCTTCCTGCACGGTTTTCCCAACAAAGGGCGCATTATGAGAAAGGCTAAGGCCAATCATTGTAAGCGCTCCGTTTTCAAACTCGTAACTATCGTTAAAAGCCGACTGGTTTAAAAGCAAACTAATTTCCCGGGCTGCAAGGGCTTCAGGAGAGATAAGCTCGTCTATTCCAAATTGAGAAAATCCGATCTCATCTTTATTTTCAAGAAATTCGGTATTGGAAATTCGGGCGATAGTTCTTTTGGCGCCAAGCTGTTTCGCTAAAACACAAACGGTAATATTTGTGGCTTCGCTCGAGGTAACCGCGATAAGCATATCTACATGCTTTACCTGGGCATCTTTTAAAATAGCTATAGAAGTAGCATCACCTTTAACCGTTCGAATATCCAGATGCGTATCGGCGTATATCAGTTTATCCCTACTGGTATCGATTAGGGTAATATCCTGGGACTCAAAAGATAGAAGTTTTGCTAAATGAAAACCTACTTCTCCAGCCCCCGCGATAATTATCTTCATATAACAGCTTGAAATTGAAAAGAAGAACAAAGGTATGTTATTTTGGATAAACCAAAAACTAAAGCCCCCCACAACAAATTTTTAAAGAATACAAGTCATTTTTTTAAGATACCTTATCTTTGGCGCAAATTCTACAGAATGAGCAAAGAGGCTTCCGGCTATAAAGGTTCCCAATTAAAGAAAAAACAGGTAGAAGAGATGTTCGACAACATTTCTGAAAACTATGATGGTTTAAACCGGGTTATTTCCTTTGGCACCGATGTGAAATGGCGCAAAAAAGTGATCGGGCTGGTTAAACAATCGGGGGCTAATGAGGTGCTGGATATCGCTACCGGAACCGGAGATCTTGCCATTCAAATTGCAGCTGAAACCAATGCCGATAAAATTGTTGGCCTAGACCTTTCTGAAGGTATGTTGGCCGTGGGTCGCAAAAAAATCGCTGCAAAACAATTTGAAGACAGAATTGAAATGATTCAGGGAGATTCTGAAAATTTGCCTTTTGATGACAATTCTTTTGATGCCATTACTGTAGCTTTTGGTGTTCGTAATTTTGAAAACCTTGAAAAAGGTTTAAAAGAAATAAACCGGGTACTTAGACCCGGCGGAATTTTTGTAGTTCTGGAAACCTCGGTCCCTACCCGATTCCCATATAAACAGGGTTATAGTTTTTATTCCGGTTATATTTTACCGCTAATTGGGAAACTATTTTCAAAAGACAAACAGGCGTATTCTTACCTTAGTAAAAGTGCCGCTTCGTTTCCTTTTGGACAGGACTTCAACAATATTTTAGCAAAATCGGGGTTTAATAAGGTGAATGATGACCCACAAACTTTTGGGGTAGCCACCATTTACACGGCTTCAAAATAAATTTATGAAAAAATTTTTGGTGATTGCATTAGTGATAATGTGTTCTCAGGCTGCCCAGGCCCAGCTATTTGGGGAGCGTATTCTTAATAATGAAAATTTTGACCGCCAGCGTTGGTCCTGGGGATATTATCTTGGGTTTAACACCTATGATTTCAAAATTAAGTATGATGGTGAAGTGGCTCCCAACGGGAACGACTTAATCGTAGAAACCAACCCGGGATTTAATGTGGGGCTAATTGGAAACCTAAAACTTACCAATAACCTCGATCTTAGGCTCGAACCCGGGGTAAGTTTTAACACCCGAAACCTGCGCCCTCCTTACAGCCAGGATGTTGAAGAAATCAATGCCACCTACGTTCACATCCCGCTTTTATTAAAATTTTCGGCCGATAGGCTTAACAATTTCAAACCTTTTGTAGTGGGCGGATTATCAACTTCCATTAACCTGTCCAGCAACGAAAACAATCCCGACGTTGATACTCCCCTAACAACCAATAATTATAATTATGAATTGGGGATTGGAGTAGATCTATACTTATTTTACTTCAAATTTACCCCATCTATTCGGGGCGTGTTTACTTTAAATAACGAAATGGTAGATTCGGTGTACCGGCAGGTGGATGCAATGCATACCCGCGCGGTTTTCCTGAATTTTACTTTCCAGTAATTTAAGTATTTCTGCGAAGTTCACTTAAACATATGGCTGTAGCCGTAGCCACATTAAGACTTTCGGTTTGCTGAAATTCCCCGAAGCGTGGGATATTTATTTTTTGAGTGATAAGCTTTTTAATCTCTTCTGAAATGCCATTGGCTTCATTGCCCATAACCAATACAGCTTCAGCAGGCAGTTTTTGCCGGTAGATATTATCACCTTCCATAAAGGTTCCTAATACAGGAACTTCTGCAGGTAAATCTTTCAAAAACTTTTCAAGATTCAGATAATTGATATTTACCCTCCCCAGGGAGCCCATACTGGCCTGCACCACCTTTGGGTTATAACAATCAACACAGCTTTCAGAACATATAATTTCGTTGATCCCAAACCAGTCACAAAGCCTTATGATAGTACCTAAATTACCTGGATCACGAACTTCATCTAAAGCCAGCATTATGCCTGAAGCCTTTATCGGCCGGCTTTGGGGAATCTCAAAAATCGCCAGGACCCCAGCCGGGGTTTTGAGCTGGCTTATTTTTTTTAAATCTGTTTCTGAAACTATTTCAGGAGAATAATTGGAAAATTCTTCAAAATCTTCAGAAACATATAAATTGCGCAGCTTAAAGCCGGCCCGCAGAAACTCCATCACCGACTTTTTGCCTTCCACCGAAAACAACTGATTTTTAAGTCGGTATTTTTTTTGTGCGAGGCTTCTTATTAACTTAATTTGGCTTTTGCTAACCATGCAAAAAATGTATTTTTGATTTCTTAAAAACGACTGCTTGAATCGGCTTTCCGCAAAAATATCAATATTTTCGCTACTTATATTTTTATTGATTTCCTGCAACGCTGTTAAACGTGTAGAAGATGATGAAAAGCTGTTAACCAACAACACCATTTATCTAAATGGTGAAAAGATTAACGAATCGCGAATTTACAACCAGCTTTATCAGGAACCTAACACAAAATTCCTGGGCCTTCCATTACGCCTGTACTTTTACAATCTCGCAAGGCCAAATATAGATTCGATCTTATACCATAAATATCTGGGCGACCCTGACAAAAGCGCAAAATTGGAAGCTATACTTTCCCGAAAGCAGTATGAGAAATACCTGCATTCCCGGGAAAATTTCAATAAATGGATTAAAAGAACCGGGGAAGCTCCGGTAATTGTAAGTGAAGAGGAAACTAAAAAATCGGTAAACCGTCTACAATCCTGGTACTGGAATCACGGTTGGTTTAATGTGGAAACCGATTATGAAATTATTCCCGCCGATGGCAAAAAGCGGGCTGAAGTAGAGTACTATATCACCACCCGCCAGCCTTATATGGTAGATTCTATTAGCGAACGCATAGAATCTAAGGTGATAGATTCTATTTACCAGGCACATACCGAAGAAGCCGAAATCAAAGAGAACGTGCAATACCGCACCCTGGATTATAATGCTGAAAGAGACCGGCTCACCAAGCTTTTCAGAAATAACGGGGTTTATAATTTCGACCAGGAATTTATAAGTTTCGAGGCCGATACAGTAGACACGAAAAACAAGGTAAATACCACCGTAATTATCAACAATCGCAAGTTCACCCAAATGGACACGGTAGAAACTACCGATTTCAAGGTGCACAAAATAAGCAAGGTGAATATTTTCACCGATTATACCTATGCCAACCGAAACAGGCCCATAACCGATAGTACCAGCTTTGAAGACTACCACATTTACAGTTATGACGAGCTGGAGTACAAACCCGAGGCGCTCACCGATGCAGTGTTTATGCGGCCCGGTAAAATTTATACCGATATAGATCGTACCCGCACCTATAATCGATTGAATTCTTTGCGGGTTTTCAAATATCCAAATATTCAATATGGATTGGATCCAGCCGATACCACACGAACAGACCTGGTAGCTAATATTTTTCTCACCCCCCAACCAAAATATTCGGTAGGTTTTGATTTTGACGTGTCGCAAAGCAATATTCAGAAATTTGCGATAGGTTTTGGAGGTTCGCTTTTAATTCGAAATGTATTTGGAGGCCTGGAAAATTTGGAGATTTCAGGAAGGGGAAGTATAGGTTCTTCGGCCGATGCTGCCACCACCCGCGACAAAGACCAGTTTTTTGATATCACAGAAGTAGGGGCAGATTTAAAGCTGACCTTCCCCAGAATCTTTTTACCCCTGGACACCGAGGCTTTAATTCCGAAATATATGTCTCCGTTTACCAGCTTGAGCCTGGGGTTAAGCACCCAGCACAATATAGGTTTGGACAAACAAAACCTCTCGGGAATTCTCAATTATCGCTGGACTCCCAACAGGCAATTATCCCACAGGCTGGATTTGCTTAATTTACAATACGTACGAAACCTGAATACCGATAATTATTTCAATGTGTATCGTAATTCCTATAACGAATTAAATGAAATTGTTCAATCGCCAAACGTGGTAACAAATCCCAATTATTTGAGAGACGACGGCCGTTTAAGCATCCCCACCGGAGCCGAAAATTTCATAAGAGATGTCACCAATAATTCGGGGCTCACCACCGGGCTAAACGATGAACAACGACAAATGGTAAGGTTTGTAAGGGAGCGTAAAAACCGTCTAACAGAAAACAACCTTATTTTCGCTTCCAACTACACTTATTTATGGAATACCAAAGAAAATCTTTACGACCAGGAATTTACCCGTTTCAGATTTAAAATTGAAACCGCAGGAAATGCTTTACAGGCGGCCTCAAAACTCCTGGACCTTGAACGAAATGAAAATGGTAATTACGAGATGCTGGGAGTGAGTTTCTCTCAATATGTAAAGACCGAACTTGATTTTATAAAACACTGGCAAATAGGTCGTGAGGATATCCTGGCTTTTAGGGCTTTTGGCGGGGCGGCTATTCCTTATGGAAATGCCAACAGCATTCCGTTTGTGCGCAGTTTTTTCGCCGGGGGTCCCAACGATAACCGCGCCTGGCAGGCCTACGATCTTGGCCCCGGGAGCAGTGGTGGCCGTAATGAATTTAACGAGGCCAATATGAAACTGGCTTTCAACCTGGAATACAGATACAATCTTTTTGGCGCCCTGCACAGTGCTGTATTTATAGACGCGGGAAACATCTGGAATGTGCTCGATATTGTTGAAGAAGAAGCTGCAACCTTCACCTCACTTTCAGATTTAAAGGATATCGCCGTTGGGTCGGGATTTGGACTTCGCTACGATTTTAACTTTTTTGTACTGCGTTTTGATATTGGCTTTAAAACCTACGACCCTGCCCTGCCCGACGGCGAAAGATGGTTTAAAAGATACAATTTTGGCAATGCCGTTTATAATGTAGGGATCAATTATCCTTTCTAAGCCAACATATTTTCTTATTTTTGTAAGCCTAAATAATCAAATTATGAGTCACAACATAAAACCTGGCGTAGCCACAGGAAAAGAAGTTCAGGAAATATTCAATTTTGCCAAGAAAAAAGGCTTTGCCCTCCCCGCAGTAAACGTAGTAAGTTCAAGTACTATCAATGCTGTTTTGGAAACTGCAGCCGAGCTTAAGGCTCCCGTAATTATCCAGTTTTCTAATGGAGGATCCCAGTTTAATGCCGGGAAAGGACTTTCTAACGAAAATGAGAAAGCTGCTATCGCAGGAGCCATTGCCGGAGCAAAACATGTACACGAACTTGCTGAACTTTATGGTGCGACTGTAATTATGCATACCGACCACTGTGCAAAAAAATTACTTCCCTGGATAGACGGTCTTCTAGATGCCAGCGAAAAGCATTATGAGCAATTTGGAAAGCCGCTTTACAGCTCACATATGATAGATCTTTCAGAAGAATCTTTGGAAGAGAATATCGAGATCTGCAAAAAGTATCTTGAGCGTATGAGCAAAATGGGGATGACTCTTGAGATCGAACTGGGAATTACCGGTGGTGAAGAAGATGGAGTAGACAATACCGATGTTGATTCTTCAAAGTTATACACCCAACCAGAAGAGGTTGCTTACGCCTACGAAGAACTTAGCAAAGTAAGCGATCAATTTACTATCGCTGCTGCCTTCGGAAATGTACACGGGGTATACAAACCCGGAAACGTAAAACTTACGCCGAAAATCCTTAAAAATTCTCAGGAATATATCACCGAGAAATATGGGGTGGAAGAAAACCATATCGATTTTGTATTCCACGGAGGAAGTGGTTCTACCGTTGAAGAGATTCGTGAAGCTATTGGCTACGGAGTAATCAAAATGAATATCGATACCGACCTTCAATACGCCTATACCGAAGGAATTAGAGATTATATGGCTGCCAAGAAAGATTATCTGGCTACTCAAATTGGTAATCCTGATGGTGACGATGTTCCTAATAAGAAATACTATGATCCGAGAAAATGGGTACGTGAAGGAGAACTTACCTTCAAGGCCCGCCTTAAAAAGGCATTCGAAGATCTTAACAATGTAAAGACTTTATAAAAGACCTATGAAAACAGCTGAAATCTCCAGGATTTCGGCTGTTTTTGTATTTATAGCTTACCCTAAACAAACCCGAAATTTAACTGAATGGCTTGGTTTAAAAGAACACAAAAAGGAATTCAAACCCCAACCGAACAAAAGAAAGATGTTCCCAAGGGGCTATGGTACAAATCTCCTACCGGGAAGATCGTAGATGCCGAACAATTAGAAAGCAATTTCTATGTAAGTCCTGAAGATGGTTACCATGTTAGAATAGGCAGCAAGGAGTATTTTCAAATTCTTTTCGATGATAATAAATTCGAAGAGTTCGATAAGAATATGACCTCTAAAGATCCGCTGGATTTTAAAGACACTAAAAAGTACACCGAAAGACTTAAGGCTGCCGAAGAAAAAACTGGGCTTAAAGATGCCGTGCGTACTGCCGTTGGAAAATCTAAAGGAAAAGACCTGGTAATCGCCTGTATGGATTTTCGCTTTATTGGAGGGTCTATGGGATCTGTAGTTGGGGAAAAAATTGCCCGTGCAGCCGATTACTCCTTGAAGAATAAAATCCCGTTTATGATCATCTCAAAATCGGGAGGAGCCAGGATGATGGAAGCAGCGCTTTCATTAATGCAGTTAGCCAAAACTTCTGTAAAACTGGCACAACTTGCCGAGGCAAAAATTCCTTACATTTCCCTTTGTACCGACCCTACAACCGGGGGTACAACCGCATCGTTCGCGATGCTTGGAGATATCAATATTTCTGAACCCGGTGCATTAATTGGTTTTGCCGGGCCAAGGGTAGTAAAAGATACCACCGGAAAAGACCTGCCCGAGGATTTCCAAACTTCTGAATTCCTGCTGGAACACGGATTTTTAGACTTTATCGTGAAGCGTTCAGAATTAAAAAATAAGGTGAATCTTTACCTGGATTTAATTCAAAATCAGCCCATAAGAAAATAAATATTGCTTTAACGAGCGAATCATTGCGGAAAATAGTATATTTGCCGCCTGACAGAAAACCTGTCAAATACATAAAAATCATTTAAACAATATTGGAATGTATCTAAGCGCAGAAAAAAAGCAGGAAATTTTTGAAAAACACGGTAAAGGAAAAAACGATACCGGTTCTGCTGAAGGGCAAATCGCTCTTTTTACTTACAGAATTGCTCACCTTTCAGAGCACTTGAAAAAGAATCGTAAAGATTTTAACACCGAGCGTTCGCTGGTAAGGCTGGTAGGTAAAAGAAGAAGCCTGCTTGATTATTTAATGAAGAAAGATATTATGAGATATCGTGCTATCGTTAAAGAATTAGGATTAAGAAAATAATTTTCAAGGGGGCTTTACGCCCCCTTTTTTTATTTATAAAAGCCCCTCTGGGGCGAAAAATTGTCATTCGCTAAGCGAATAGTTTTTCATTGGTCTAACAACAACTACACACAACACAACTCAGACCGTCCTGTTTGACGGAGACCATTGTTTAACACAAACCTGTAAAACCAGGTTTGACTTTGAAAAATTTATCTATGATTCCACAAGTATTTAAAGAGGTCATCGATCTTGGAGATGGAAGAGAAATCTCGATCGAAACCGGAAAATTAGCAAAACAAGCCCACGGGTCGGTTGTTGTGCAAATGGGGAAAGCGATGCTGCTTTGTACCGTTGTTTCTTCTTATAAGGAGAGCACTATGGACTTTTTTCCATTAACTGTAGACTATCGCGAAAAATTTGCGGCCGCAGGCCGTTACCCGGGTGGTTTCTTCAAAAGAGAAGCCCGCCCAAGCGACGGGGAAGTACTTACTATGCGTATAGTAGACCGTGTACTTCGCCCGCTATTCCCTTCAGATTACAGAACTGAGACCCAGGTGATGATTCAGTTGATGTCTCACGACGAAGAAGTAATGCCCGATGCTCTTGCAGGTTTGGCAGCTTCAGCAGCGATACAACTGTCTGACATTCCTTTTGAAACCGCAATTTCTGAAGCTCGTGTAGGTAGAATTAACGGGGAATTTGTAATTAACCCAAGCCGTAGCCAGTTGGCAGAATCTGATATCGATATGATCATCGGTGCTTCAGAAGATTCAGTAATGATGGTAGAGGGTGAAATGAAAGAAATTTCAGAAGAAGAAATGGCCGATGCCATTCAATTCGCTCACGAAGCCATAAAAAAACAAATCGCCGCGCAACATAGACTGGCCGATGCTTTTGGAAGAAAGCAGGTTAGAGAATATGCCACCGCTGAAGAAAATGAAGAAATCGAGCAAAAAGTTCGCCAGGCAGCTTATGATAAGATTTACGAAATCGCTAAAGGCGGTCACGGTAAAAAAGAACGCAGCGAGGCATTTTCAGCAGTAAAAGAAGAGGTATTAGCCTTGTTTTCTGAAGAAGAACTGGAAGAGAACGAAAAGCTGATTAAAAAATATTACAGCAAAACCGAGAAAGAAGCCGTTAGAGAACTAACCCTGGCTGATGGTATACGATTAGACGGCAGAAAAACCGACGAAATCAGACCAATTTGGTGTGAAACCGATTATTTACCATCGGTTCACGGTTCGGCAATTTTCACCCGTGGGGAAACTCAGGCCCTGGCAACCGTAACTCTTGGGACTTCAAGAGAAGCCAATACCATAGATATGCCAACCCACCAGGGAGAAGAAACTTTCTACCTGCATTACAACTTCCCTCCGTTTTGTACTGGAGAAGCTTACCCGATTAGAGGTACTTCAAGACGTGAAATAGGACATGGTAACCTTGCACAGCGCGCCCTTAAAGGAATGATTCCTGAAAACAACCCTTACACCGTAAGAATTGTTTCTGAAGTATTGGAATCTAATGGTTCGTCTTCTATGGCTACCGTTTGTGCCGGAACTATGGCGATGATGGATGCCGGAATTCAAATGAAAAAACCGGTTTCAGGGATTGCTATGGGATTGATCTCTGATGGAGATCGTCACGCGGTACTTTCTGATATTCTTGGAGATGAAGATCACCTGGGAGATATGGACTTTAAAGTAACCGGGACTGCCGACGGGATCACAGCCTGCCAGATGGATATTAAAGTAAAAGGACTTCCTTATGATATTTTGGTAAAAGCGCTAAAACAAGCTCGTGCCGGAAGACTTCATATTCTTGAAAAACTTACCGAAACCATTTCTGAGCCTAACCAGGAAGTGAAAGCTCACGCGCCAAAAATCATCACCAGAAGAATACCGAATGAATTTATTGGTGCATTGATTGGACCTGGAGGAAAAGTTATTCAGGAACTACAAAAAACTACAGGAACCGAAATCGTAATTAACGAAGATCCTGTAACCGAAGAGGGAATTGTTGAGATTCTTGGTACCGATCCTGAAGGAATCAAAAAAGTTCTGGCTAAAATTGACTCTATCACCTTTAAACCCGAAAAAGGAGCTATCTATAAAGTTAAGGTGATTAAAGTTCTTGATTTTGGTGCTGTGGTAGAGTATCTTGAGGCTCCAGGAAATGAGGTGCTGCTTCATATTTCTGAACTTGCCTGGGAACGCACCGATAATGTTACCGATATTGTAAATATTGGTGATGAGATCGAGGTGAAATATTTTGGTGTAGATCCAAAAACCAGAAAAGAGAAAGTTTCAAGAAAAGCTTTGCTTGAAAAACCTGAAGGTTACCAGGCACGTCCGCCAAGAGACAACGACCGTAACGACAGAGGTCGTGACAATCGTGGCTCTCGTGACAACCGTGGTGGCCGTGATGACCGCAGCCGCGGCAATAGACCTAACCGTAGAGATGATTAATTTCTGCTGAATTATATTTCAAAAAGCTGTCTTCGGGCAGCTTTTTTTTATTTCCGGTTGTTTCTGAAAGCTATATTCCCTGCTTCCGACTAAGTTGTGGCGTAAAAATTTTCGATTTGCACATTTTCCTGCTGAAGCCAATTATATTAAGGCTTCCGAAGAATAAATATGGTTGGGTTAAGATTGACTTTTCCAAATTTTTTAAAAAAATTGTAACATTTCCGGAAGTACTTACGTATCACTATATACAAGAGCTATTCACAATTAAAAATCCAAGGAGACGATAGATGAGACAACTGAAGATTACGAAGCAGGTTACTAACCGTGAAACCGCTTCGCTGGATAAGTATTTACAGGAAATAGGAAAAGTTGATTTGATTACTGCCGATGAAGAGGTAGAATTAGCTCAGCGAATCAAAGCAGGCGACACCCGCGCCCTTGAAAAATTAACCAAAGCAAACTTAAGATTCGTGGTTTCGGTAGCAAAACAATACCAAAACCAGGGTCTAACCCTCCCCGACCTTATTAACGAAGGAAATCTGGGCCTTATCAAAGCCGCCAAAAGATTTGATGAAACCCGTGGTTTTAAATTTATTTCTTATGCCGTTTGGTGGATTCGCCAGTCTATACTTCAGGCTTTGGCCGAACAGTCACGTATTGTAAGACTTCCGCTAAACAAGATTGGGTCTATTAACAAGATCAATAAAACCTTTGCATTTTTAGAGCAATCACACGAGCGTCCGCCCAGTGCTGAAGAAATCGCCAAGGAGCTGGATATGACTATTAATGACGTAAAGGAATCTATGAAGAATTCCGGCCGTCACGTATCTATGGATGCTCCTCTGGTAGAAGGTGAGGATTCTAACCTTTACGATGTATTGCGTTCAGGCGAATCTCCAAACCCCGATAAAGAGCTTTTACACGAGTCTCTTAGAACCGAGATAGAGCGTGCTCTGGAAACCCTTACCCCGCGTGAAGCCGATGTAATTCGACTTTATTTTGGCCTGGGAGACCAGCACCCAATGACTTTGGAAGAAATTGGCGAGACTTTTGATTTAACACGTGAAAGAGTTAGACAAATTAAAGAAAAAGCGATTAGAAGGTTGAAACATACCTCAAGAAGTAAAATCCTAAAAACCTATCTAGGATAAATATTGAAGATGACAACAGTTAATACCGGCTGATTACCGGTTAGTAACATAACTGTTCGTTTTTTGATTGATGAATGACCCCGGCGTGATGAACCGGGGTTTTTTCATGCTTGTAAGTGAAATTCTTACTTCCCGAAAAATAATGCTATCTTTAAACGATTCTTAATAACCATTCTATGCGCTACGCTATAAGCTATGTGAGCACAGTAAGCTCATCACTTTATGACGAGGAAATCCAGGAGGCATTACACTTCAGCAAAAATTGGAACAACGACAATTCAATTACAGGAATTTTACTCTATTCTCAGGGCAACTTTTTTCAGGTACTCGAAGGAGACCAGGAAAAGCTCAAAAAACTGTTTCAACGAATTAAAGATGATGAAAGACATTACGACATCATCACCATCTTTGAAAAAGAGGTAGAAGCTCAAAAATTCGATGAGTATGACGCCGGATTTATCTCCCTGGATTCACGATATGATTCCCGTGATTTTGAAAGGTATCTAACTCAAATTCATAAACTCAATCCGCAAATACAGGGATCGGTAAAGTATATTCTAAATAAATTTGCTGAAGGCATCAATTAGCTTTTATCTTTTTATTTTTGCGTTCTCAAACACAACACAACTTTAGAATGAGTAAAAAGCTTATTGCCCCATCAATCCTGGCTGCCGATTTTGCCAACCTACAACGTGATATTGAAATGGTGAACCAGTCTGAAGCCGATTGGTTTCACATCGATATTATGGACGGGGTTTTTGTTCCGAATATATCCTTTGGAATGCCTGTATTGCAGGCTATTAATAAACACGCGCAAAAAACCATCGACGTCCACCTAATGATCGTTGATCCAGACAGGTACATAGGTGAATTTGCCAAACTGGGAGCCGATGTACTTACCGTGCACTACGAAGCCTGCACTCATTTACATCGCACGCTGCAGGCCATTAAAGCCGAAGGAATGCGCGCCGGGGTCGCCATTAACCCTCATACCCCTGTAGATCTTCTAAAGGATGTGATTAAAGACATCGATTTGGTTTGTATTATGAGCGTAAATCCTGGATTTGGCGGCCAAAGCTTTATCGAAAATACTTATGCCAAGGTGCCACGTCTTAAAGAAATTATCACCAACGCTAATGCAGGCACTTTAATCGAAATTGATGGCGGGGTAACCGATCAAAATGCCGAAAAACTGGCCAAAGCCGGTGCCGATGTTTTGGTAGCAGGAAGTTTTGTATTTAAAGCCAAAGACCAACAGGAAACCATTAAAAACCTGAAACAACTTGCAAACTCCTAAGAATATTTACGATGTGATCATTATTGGCGGAGGGCCCATAGGCATTGCCTGTGGGCTTGAAGCCAAAAAGAAAAATCTATCTTACCTCATTTTAGAAAAGGGATGCCTGGTGAATTCGCTTTACCACTACCCTACCAAAATGACTTTTTTTTCCACTTCAGAAAAACTGGAATTGGATAGCATCCCATTTATAAGCAATAATCCAAAACCGGTAAAAGCTGAAGCTTTGGAGTATTATCGCCGTATCACTACTTCAAACAAGCTAAACATTAAACTTTTTGAAAAGGTAAATACTGTAGAAAGTCTTGAAAACGATCTACACCAAATCATCACCGAAAAACAAACCTACCAGGCGAAAAATGTGGTGGTGGCTACCGGGTTTTATGACATTCCAAATTACCTGAATATTCCCGGAGAAGACCTTCCAAAGGTGAAACATTATTATGGAGACCCGCATTTTTACGCGACTCAAAAGACCATTGTGGTGGGCGCG
Source organism: Salegentibacter haimaensis (assembly GCF_054121495.1). NCBI lineage: Bacteria > Pseudomonadati > Bacteroidota > Flavobacteriia > Flavobacteriales > Flavobacteriaceae > Salegentibacter > Salegentibacter haimaensis. Next base: position 237,279 of record NZ_JBSYGH010000002.1, on the reverse strand, counting down.
AGCAATTCGGCTGTAGATGCCGCTTTGGAGATTTACCGGAAAGGTGGTGAAGTTACTATGATAGTTAGGAAAGAAGATATTGGGGAACGCGTGAAATACTGGGTGAGGCCAGATATTATTAACCGCATCAAAGAAGGCAGCATTAAGGCTTTATACAACTCAAAATTGGTAGAAATCAAGGAAGATGTAGTTATTATAGATACTCCAGAAGGTGAAATTAGCCTGGAAAATGATTTTGTTTTATTGCTAACCGGTTACCGACCCAATTTTGAATTTCTGAAGAAAATGGGAATTCAATTATCTGATGATGGAAGGAAGATTCCCACCTATGATGAAAATACCATGGAAACCAATGTTCCCGGAATTTATTTGGCCGGAGTGATTTGCGGTGGCGTGGAAACCCATAAATGGTTTATTGAAAATTCCCGGGTTCACGCCCCGATGATTATGGATGATATTCAGGAAAAACTATCATAGTCCCTGCAGAAATTCTTTTAGGAGTATCGCGTGATTTTGTTCAGGATCTTTTGAAACGTATAACAGAATTATTTTCTTCCTGAGATCGTAGGATTCGAGCTTTTCTTTGATATTATCTCGATTAGCCGCTAATTCCTTCTGATAAGATTTTTTAAAATTTCCCCAGTCGATTTCTGAAGAATGGAAACGCTTTCTAAGCTCATTTGAGGGCGCCCAGTCTTTTTCCCAGGCATCGAGTTTGGCTTTATCTTTAGAAATACCCCTGGCCCAAAGCCGGTCTACTAAAATTCTGTAATTATCAGCCTCGCCCGCAGATTCATATATTCTTTGAAGTTCGATAATCATAATAAAAAGTTTCAGAATAAGGTATAAAAAAACGACTTAAAACCGGAGGTTAAAAGTCGTTCTCAATTGGGGCAAAACATTTTTATCTTCTTGCCAGCACAACTTCAGAGGCGCTGAAAATTTCATTTTTATTGAGCAATCTTCCGTAGAATTCAAGATCTCCCTGCTCTTTTCTGAAAGATTTATCAAGCCACTCGGATGCCTTGTTTACCGGAAATTTATAAACTTTGATTTCAGGATAGGTTTCAGGAGAATAAGATTCATCGATTCCAATTTCGATATGTTTTTTCTCCTTGTTATAATAGACATACTTTGCAAGAAAGTTATGTTTGATAAGACTTATAAATTCTTCAGGCAGCCTGTCGCAATTTTCACATTCTTCAACATATTTCTTTACCAGCTGTTGTAATGCCGCCTTTATTTCATTTTGATTTATATAAGAAGCCATAAAATAATAGATTTATTAGTTAATTACAGGATCAAAATTATGGCTTAAGCCCGGGCATCAAAATTATTTGTGCCTAGTTTAACGCGAAACTTTAAAAATTTCTAAATCAGAATAAGAGTTTAGTAAAGAGTTTTCAACTGAAATCCCTGAAGACGCAGGGGAAGGGCCTAAATCTGCAAAATACAAATAGCTAAAGATTAACTTTAAATTAAAATTCGGGATCCTACTGAGGTTGTCGTTTAGGTGTCGGATTAAAATAATGGCATTTCCTGCCCCTCTATAAAGCGCTTATGATCTTTAAGCCACTTATTTAATTTTTTTTGAGCAAACTTCCCTGCCGGCTTTTTCGACACAGCCAATACCCATTTATTTTCTGAAGTAAGATAAAGATAATCAACCAGGCGGGTACCCAAACTTATTCCCAAAACCCGAACCGGCACTTCACTTCGTACTTTATAATTTTCGCCTTGTTTTGTGATTCTAAGCAGTTTCATCTTTAGTTGCAATTTTCACAGAAATAAACAAAGACTGCACCATAATGCAAAATCGATTAATTTTCTGACATTTCAGTTGTCTTGAGTAATCCTCTTAATTTTCGAAAATTAAAAAATACCCATTTTGAGGTATTGTATTAAAATTCTTATAGATTTATTATTGTCAATAACTTAAATTCAAATAAAATGAAAAAATTTACATTAACTATTGGCCTTTCAATTTTAGCATTAGCATCCTTAAAAGCTCAAGAATTTAATTTCGGGGTTAAAGCTGGTGCTAATTTCGCTACTCTTAATGGAGATACTGATGAACTGGATAGTCGTACCGCAATTCATGTAGGTGTAATTTCAGAAATTCCAATTTTTGAAAGGTTTTCGTTTCAACCGGAATTAATCTATTCTGCTCAAGGAGCTCAACATTCCGATAGTGAAACCTGGGAAGACGGCACAGAAACAGCAGATTACAAAATTAATTTGGATTATATAAATATCCCATTATTAGCAAAATATTATATCACAGATGGCTTAAATCTACAATTTGGTCCACAATTAGGAATTTTGTTAAATGCAAAAGAAGAGGAGGAATATACTTTTGACGGAGAGACAGAATCATATGAGGAGGAAATTGAAGATGCTCAAACTATTGATTTCAGCCTGGCTGCAGGGGTGGGCTATCAACTAGATATGGGCCTTTTTTTTAATGCGCGCTATAATGCAGGTCTATCTAATATAATAGAAACTGAGATGGATGATGATTATAGTATAAAAAATGGTGTTTTTCAACTCTCTATAGGGTATATGTTTTAGACTGAACTAATTTATTTATTGGATTAGAAAAAGAGGTTGTTTGAAAGACAGTCTCTTTTTTCATATAGGACCATTTCAAATAGTAAATTTTAACAATTGAATAGCACAGAGAGAGGTTTATCCTAAAAGTTAATTATTAAAAGAGTTTATTAAGTGATATTATATAATTCTTCCTATAATTTAGGCTCTATAAGTCCTGCAGCAATACACCTCGAAACTAATTGGGTGGTATTTAAAGAGTTGGTTTTTAGCAATATATTTTTTCGATGGGTTCTAACGGTGTGGGTTGAGATAAATAATTCTGCGGAAATTTCTCCTGCGTTCAGCCCCTGTGCTAAAAGTTTTATGATCTCGAGCTCCCGATCTGAAATTAATTTACGTAAGGATATTTTCTGACTATGCAAATCAGGTATAAACCTGCCTTTTTTTGAACAAATATTGAAATAACTTTTTCCGCCATTATTATGAATTATAGAAATTTCTTCAACACTTTGGCTGGTTAAATGGCTAATATCGGTATGAAGACTAAAGACATGTTGAAAATGACCGTTTTCATCTTTGGATAAGGGCGTAGCTTGATGGAGAATTACTCTCCTTTTTCCACTATAGTCATTTATAATATAGGTGTATATAACTTTGTAATTTAATACTTCAGTTGTAGAAATATAATCCAGAAAAAAATCCTTAATGACCTGTTCTTTCCGTTGTATTTTCTCAATTTCTTCAGGCAGGGCAAGGGCTAAAATATCCGGAAATTTAATATTATTTGGACAATAATCCTGACCAATAAAATTGGTAACCGAATCAGACATCATCTCTATATTCAGATTCTGGAAATTCGCAATGTAATAATAAGATTTTCCCGGTGCCATTAGTCTGGCCATTCTTTTAAACTCCTCAGAATTTGCATATTTCTCGCACTCTTCTCCTTGTTTTACATATGACTTTTTCCAATAAGTTGCTATTGAGTTAAAATCCGCATCCATAAAGTTAAATTTTTTAACATTTTCGCAATATATTAAAAAACCATTAGAATAAAATAATTCTTTATGGCAAATTACGGAGAAAATGATAAGCCCAAGCTATATCCCGGGCTATCCTCAACACTTAAAAGTCTAAAACTAATTTAATCAATATAGCATTTGCAATCTTTTAATTTCTTTATAAAATTTTGCAGTATTACTTTCAAATATTGATTTTTTCTGAATAGAATATTCTTCAGATGAAACCAGATTTCCATCAGAGTCGTAGTGCTCAACTAAATATACACGCCCTTCAGTATCATAATAAATAATAGTATATTCTCCATTCGCTTCATTTTCTCTGAAACTGAATGAACCATCTTCAAAATAGGTATATTGCCATTGTAAAATATCATTGACAAAATAACTATTCGTTTTAAAACCTCCATCAGAGTAAAAGGTCGCCTCCCAACGTGTCGTTCCATATATTATTTCTTCATATGTCATTCTTTCATCTTCATCAAAATCGATATGTCTATGGTACTGTTCTCCTTGATGCTCTCCTTCTGAATAGGTCAACTCCAAGGTGTTATTATCTCTATAAGAAAAAAATCTTTCTATCGAAAAATCATTTTCGAACTCTTTATACTTATAAGAATTATAATCCTGGAATGAGTTGTAAGAATTTTCAAAACGATAATAAGGGTCTGATGAATTAGGATCAGTATCAATATATCCATTTATAATTTCTACATTACCCTCTTCATCATAAGCGTAAACCTCGCTAAGTGTTGCATCTTCTGTAATTTGCGAAATACTTTTAACCCGAAAATCAGAATCCAATTCATTAAAAATGTTTTCGTAGCTATATTCTCCATCTATATATGCCGTCAATTTGGCAAGACTTAGATTATCATTATATGAAACTTCCCACCTGTACTTATTGGTAAATTCACCATAAGAATAGTATGTTTTATCATAAGATGTAGGAAGATTATCTGCTGAAAATTCTAAATAGTCTATTTCCCATAAAATTCTTTCGGGAAATTTTTCATACATATATGATTTTGAGAGTAGCCCATCCTCATCAGTTTCATGTTGCCACTTAACAGAATTTAAAGGCCGGATGTTCCAACTCTCTAATGTTGCAATGAAGTTATTAATATTCGGATCTTCGCTTATTTGTGCCGATTCGTCTTCATCCAAATTTTCCTCTGAACAGCCCTGGATTCCCAGAAGCAGGAAAACAATGAAAAATAATTTAAAAATTTTCATAGGTGTTTATTTTTTATTTTACTCTGGCCTGGAGTTCCCCAATCGTATTATCATAACTTCGTAATACCCTATCCCATTCCTTATAAAGGTGATCATCTTTAACACTGGTCATTATGCTTCCCGATTCTTCACTCACTAGTTTAACTTTAAAAGCCAAAGGGTTGCTAGAGGATTCCTTTACAATAATCCTGGTTCTAATCGTATTTTGTTCAAAAGGTTGAACAGACCAGGCAGTTCTAAGATAACCGGTTTCTTTATCGGTCATTTCGATTACATCAATATAATTGAGCACAATTTGATTAATCAATTTCCAGGCTTTATCCTTTCCAAGCTCTAAAGCTCTTATTTCAATGTCAACATTAGCGATATCGGTTTGTACGGAAGCATCAAAGGCATCATCTGTTTTTAAACTTATATAGTAAGTTTTAGGAGGTTTTGTCATACCTTTTTGATTGCAAAACTCTATAGTTTCACTTATGAAACCTGTCTTTTTGGTCGTAACAGTTACACAATCATCCTTAGGTACCAAGACTTCAGTAGAGCCTTTGCCAATTAATCTTCCATTTACATAAATCTCAGCATCCGACTCAGATACTCCTACCTTTACCTTCTTTTTTCCATAATAGGCTTCTATATTTTCACATCCATAAGAATTAAGAGTGAAAAGGGAAAAGCCGATGACGAGAAACATTAAAAAATTTAATTTCATACCTGTTGTTTTTATATGATTAATCTTGAAATTTATTTCTAAAAAGAAAATCCGAATCCAATATTTGCAATAAAGCCTTTCGTGAGGAAACTACCTTCTTCGAATATCTGTTCAGACTGGGTTTCGCTGCTGCCATCATCGTATTTTACATTCATTTCAATAGTATTTGGCAAGGGTGTAAAGGCATACCCAATTTCCGGTCGGAAATAGAATAAGCCTCCCATTTTTGCTCCGAGTTTGATATTAAAAGAATTATTGGTGTAGTCTATTGTCCCAGTTCCAATTTTTTCGTCTTCATAATCCCCAGATGAAACCCAATAAGAAGTGCCCTCCAATTTCATCATACCATAACTTACACCACCATACAATCCTTTTCCGGGCTTGAAAAAATAGTAGTTAAGCCCTCCTTCTAAATAGTTAAAATTAACGTTATCTCCATCCACTTCACCATTTTCATCTTCTCCTTCAATAAACCAGGTAGATTTTACTAAGGAGTAATCTATGCTGACAGATAACTTATCTCGCAACAAAGGAGTAAGGTATTCAACATTCCCTCCTATTAAATTTGGAAAGCCAATTTTCGCTCCTATTCGAATTGGTCTTAGATTAGGTTGGTCATCATTCAAATTTTCCGCCGGTATTTCCTGGGAAAAACTTACTGCAGAAACTGCGAAAGAGAGTACAACTAATAGCTTTTTCTTTGGTTTCATTTTAGAGTTAGTCTATTTGCTAAAAAATGGCCGAATATGGGGCAAGAAAATCCAGCCATTTAGGCTAATTAAAATTTTAAAAGTCAATAACAAATCATGAATGCGAGAAGGACAATCTCAGTAACTTTCTTGATTAATGTATTGGTTCAAAACTAGGGCAGCTTAAGACAATTCGAAATACCCTTTTTGAGGTATTTTAGATTCTATTCCCTCTGAATTAGGAAATCTATTTTTCTAAACCTGCTATCAATTCTAACCCAGTCGAGGATTGCGAAAGGAAAGCCAAAGCATCAAGTAAAAAGCCCGACATTCAATCGTTAACGAATGCTTTCAGGAATATCGAACAGTTTCTGAGCCGAATGCAAAAATCGACACAAGTTCAATCCAATTCTCGCTGGAATGAGCGGCTGCGATTAAAGAGTTTATTGAAATTCTAGGGTAAATAACCCATTCCCGGAGGATGAAAAATATATCCCAAATTCAAGAAATAGCAGGATTGGCTTCGCCTTTCCTCACAGCAGTCCCTTCTGCAAATAGGAAGTCTGCCCCGGCTAGCGCCGGTGCACTTTTTTGTTTTCCTCCAAAGCCCCGGGCAAGCCCGGCTTTTCCGAAAAACAAAAAAGTCTGCAGCTTTCGCTGCAGACTTTCTGCTTAATGTGACCGCGGGAGGATTCGAACTAGGCGATTTTTTAAGAATTAGAGGATTTTAAAAATCATTACAAATTTGCGAAGAACCCTTTGTTTACAGTACTTTACAAGAATTTTTAAATAGAATAGCTGTGAATGGCTATGAGGTAATGTTAAAAATTATGGACTAAATATGGACTAACTTTTTTAACTTTGCACTACACCTTTTTACCACATTATGACTATTAATTATTTCCTGCAATCAAAAAAGGATCCTGCCATAATATATTTAAGATTAAGGGAAGGATTGGAAATCGATGCCAAAGTGAAAACACGATTCTCGGTATCTCCTTCAAATTTCTCCAAGGGCAAGATTAAATTCAATAGGGTTTCCGGATCGTCAGAACTGAAAAAACTTATTGAACAGGAAAATGCCGCCTTAGAAATTTTACAGCGCAAGCTCGATGAACTTAAAGCTAAAGTCATTGCCAATCTTAATACACGTAAAGATTATGAGATTATTAATTCCGATTGGTTACGACAAATCATAAATCCTCAAAAAAAGGAATTTGTGCCTCATAAGCTGGTTGACTATTTTGACTTTTATTTCAAATCAAAAAAACAGAGTATAAGACCTTCAACCGAAAAGAAAATGAGGGTTTTTCAAAATAGGTTGAAGAGGTATCAGGAAACCTATCCCCCAGTGATGATCGAAGATGTTAATAAAAAATTTGCGGCATCATTACAACGATGGTGCGAAAAAGAGAATTATGCTCATAATACTATTGTGAAAACCCTCAAAGTGATTCTAACTTTATGTAATCACGCCAGAGAAAATGGCGTTCCCTCCCACCCCGAATTGGAATTCATAACAAAAGGAAAGAAATATCGAAAGACCGAACATATACATCTTAACTTTGAAGAAATCCAGAAAATAATCAGTGTTGAGATTGAACAGGAACATTTGGACATTGCCCGGGATTGGCTCATAATCAGTTGTTTTACCGCTCAACGGGTATCTGATTTCCTAAGATTCAAAAAAGAGAATGTAGTGGATATGGAAGGTTTAAAATTCCTGGATATTAGCCAGGAAAAGACGCAGAAATCGGTTTATATCCCGTTGAATGATGAGGTCTTAACGGTGCTGGATAAACGCAAAGGCAACTTCCCTCCCATTTTCTCAGATAATGTAGAAAGCAATAAAGCGCTGTATAACCGATATATCAAAAAGGTCTGTAAACTGGCCGAAATTGACGAAATGGTTACGGTCTACCGAAAGGATAAAGAGACCAAACGCTATAGGTCTATGGAAATGCCCAAATACGACGCTGTAAGCACTCATATCGGCCGACGGTCCTTCGCTACGAATTATTACGGAAAGATCAATACAGCCCTGCTAATCTCAGCTACCGGGCATTCTTCTGAACAACAGTTCCTGCGCTATGTGGGGAAACAGGGAAATCAAAATGCTCTTTCCCTGGCTAAAGCGATGAAAGACCTCGCCAAACTCGAAGCCCGCGAACAACATAAAGCAGCACCGATGCGCAAGGCTTAATAATTGAAGATAATTAACGAATACGCTAATTGATTAACGTATTAGTTAATCGTACCTATAAAAACAAAGAATTATTCAATTATAATCTTATTTTAATGAAAATAATTAAGTTTATTTTATAAATTGTTCATCCGAAAATTATCTACCCTACTGGTTTTCGCCCAATAGCCCCAAGCTTTTGTTTTTTATCGGTTTTTTTATATGAGCTTTCAAGAGGCAAAGACTATTTATTCTGAAATTAAGGGTATTTTCAATTCAAAATTAAGCTTACTGCATACCAGTCCGCAACTGCAGGAGGGTGGCACAGTTGTAGGAATTGATTTCAAAAAGGAACTGCAGGAACTTCCGGCCCTGGGCAAACAGGTGGAACAACATATTGTTCAGCTTATCGAATACTATCACAAACAACCCGTCCTGGGCAAATATGTATTGGATCTGTTTCAGCTGGCCGAGCATTGCATCCAACTCACCTGGGATTGTTTTAAAACTCAATCCTGTTTCCACAAGAACTTCAAGCACCCCGGCGGAAAGAAGTACAAATTCGCCTTCGTATGTCTGTACTACCTGGTGCAATTCCGACTATTTCTTCAGTATCATCTGGTAAAAGAACAAATAAACCAGGATCCGGTGATGCTGCAATACAAAGCCCCGGCACATCATTTTTCCGAAGAGGAAATTCAAAGCGATTTTTCAGAAAATATTCCGCTTCCGTTTAAGATTGCGCTTCTGGATGAACTGGGCGTATTCAATTCCCCAAAACTCAAAAAACTTCCGCAGAAAAAACAACGGGAGATCATTATGATGCTCATCGGCGGTACCGATCGCCAAATCAAAGGCAACATCGCGGTGCTCAACCCGAATTCCAACGAAGATCGCATTCGCTACACTTCCTACAATTACTTCGAGAAAGTGCGAAAAATCTTTATGAATTAAAAATAGGGCGTATTAAAGGGCGTACGCCCTCCTGAAATCTGATGGAATTTTGTTGAAGTAATCATCTAAAATTATTTCAACGATGTCACAAATTCAATTCATCCAAATTACTCCCGAGCAACTGCAGGAAGCTATCCTGGAAGGGATTCGGCTTCAGCTGGAAAGCCTCAAAAAAGACTTTCAGCCTAAGGAACCGGTTGAACTGCTCACCCGCACCGAGGTGGCCGAGCTTTTAAAAGTCGACCTCAGCACCATTCACAACTGGGGGCGTAGCGGAAAACTGAAACGTCACGGCCTGGGCAACCGCGTGTACTTCAAAAGATCGGAAATCGAAGCATCTTTAATTCCGCTGAACTGATGAAAAAACCCGACCACCTCAGCATTAAGGAGATCAGGGAGATCAACCGGAAACTGGAAGGATTGCTGAAGAAGTATCAGCAATACCGACTCCTGGAACCGCAGTTCATTCTGCTGGACCACGCCGATTTCCTGCAGCTTTTTAAAATTTCCCGTCGCACTTCGCTTAGCTGGCGCGAACAAAAGATCATTCCTTACTACGTGGTGGTTGGAAAAATCTACTTCAGACTTTCTGACATTCAGGAGTTGCTCGATAAACACAAAGTTCAATTTAAACCTCAACAGGATGTTACTCAATAAAGAAAATATCCTGGCCAAAACCCACTACGGGTTGAAGATATATGCCTGGGTGCTTCGGCAGTATTTCCCCCAAAATATGCTGAAATGCAAAGGCAAAACCTGTGAGCTCACGCACAGTCCGTTTAATGCCGGAAAGAAGACCCTACAAATATGGTTGGAAGACGGCTGTGCCTGCCACAGGGATATCGAGGTGCCGGGATGCGATGGCGATGTCTTCGATTTTGCCAATTTTCACCTTCGCTTTGCTACTACTGCAGAACTCTATTACCAGGTCAACCAGGTAATGCACCTACGCCTTAAAATCCCGGCGGAAGAAAACGCCAGTCAATTTTTAAACGAAGATCCCGAACCTGTTTTTAGCATTTTTCAGGCTCCTATTCGAAATACGATTCCGGCCAAAGAAGTCACCTTGCCCGAGGTCTATCGCTATATAAAAGGAAAAGCCCTCAAACAGCTCACTGAAAACTACAGAAAACTCAGCGATCCTAAAGAACGAAGAAAATTCAAGGCCAATCATTTTCATTATGTGTGTTTTTCTGGAGTTTTCAGGAAAAGAAGCGATGATCAGTTACTGCAGCATTCGAATTTGTTGTGCCTGGATTTCGATCATCTCGAAAATTTGCCAAAAACCAGGCATTTGTTGCTCAAAGATAAACTGATCAAAACCTGTTTGCTGTTCACTTCCCCCTCCGGCGACGGACTCAAATGGATCGTGAAAATCGATACCGACTGCGCCACGCATCGGGATTATTTCAACTCGATCTCCAATTATCTGAAAAGCACTTACAACCTAACACCCGACCCCTCAGGCAAAGACATCTCCCGCGCCTGTTTTCTCTGCCACGATCCCGAAGCGGTGCTGCGCGAGAGTTAAGGGTTAAGGGTTATGAGTTAAGAGTTTTTTTTAACCGAGAACAGACAACCCACAACCGAGAACCGAACAGAGAACCCAAAACAGAGAACAGAGAACCAACAAAAAACCACAAACCACAAACCACAAACAGCAATGAACACTGAATTCAACCCAAGCGACTGGCTAAACCCCGAACCCAAAATTAACGGGCAACAGGCAACAGGCAACAGGCAACAAAATCCCGAGCAAAGTCGAGGGATCGAGGACTATATCAAAGCCATAGAAACTGCAAACACCGACCTAACCCCCAACTACCCCACCTGGAGAGATCTCGGCTTTGCCTTAGCTGAAGAATTTGGCGAGGCAGGCCGGGATTATTTCCACAGGATCTCCCGATTTCATCCCGGGTACAATTCCAAAGAATGCGACGAGCAGTACAAAAAATGCCTGGAAGCCAAAGGCAGCGGCATCAGCATTGCGACCTTTTACCATCACTTTCATAAAGCCGGACTCAAACTTCCTGCAGAGAAAGTTGAGGTTAAATCAGTGCTTTCCGAAGAAAAAGCTTCAGAAACCGAAGATTCAGACGAAGAGGAAGAAATGCCAACTTTTCCGGAGGATATTTATTATGATTTACCTGAGTTTCTGCAGAAAGTAGTAGAACCGGCCACCAGCTCTGAGGAAAGAGATATTTTACTTTTAGGATCGCTGACCAGTTTAAGTGCCTGTTTTCCGAAGTTGTATGGCATTTATGACGGAAAGAAAATCTACCCAAATTTATATCTTTTTGTCACCGCCCCGGCATCGGCCGGCAAGGGTAGGCTCAGCCTCTGCAAGAAACTGGTGCTGCCCATTCATAAGAATTTACGGGAACAGGCTAAAATGCTCAAACTCCAATATGCCAGTGAACTGGCCGAGTACAATATGGAGAAGAATCAGACGAAAGAAAAACCCGGCAAACCTCCCGAGCGGATGCTGTTTATTCCAGCCAATAACTCGACTACCGGAGTTTTTCAATTGCTTTCCGACAATAAAGGCCACGGACTCATTTTCGAAACCGAAGGCGATACCCTGGCGCAATCCTTTAAAAGCGATTACGGCAATTACAGCGACGGATTTCGAAAGGCTTTTCATCACGAAACCATTTCCTACTACCGGCGAACCGACAGGGAGTATGTAGACATCGAAACGCCCTGTTTATCAACCGTGCTTTCAGGAACCCCGAAACAAATCACCAGCCTAATCCCCTCGGCTGAAAATGGCCTTTTTTCGAGATTTATTTTCTATTATATGAATCTCAAACCTATCTGGAAGAATGTATTTGAGGTGACGGTGGAAGACGGCATCGATCAGTATTACCTGGATTTAGGGGAAGAATTTTTAGGATTATACCAGGGCCTTTTGCAGGCCCCTCCGCTGCGGATCTATCTTTCCCCGGGTCAACAATCAGAATTCAACACCTATTTCACCAATCTGCAGACCCGCTACCTCAACCTGGAAGACGAAGAATACATCGCCACGGTGCGCAGACTTGGACTAATTGCCTTTCGAATGATGATGCTATTAAGTGCACTTCGAATTATGGAAGACGCCGATCTTTCCTCTTCCCGAGAGGTCGAAACCCGCGATTTTAAAATAGTGATGCAAATGGTAAAGATCCTGGTGCTACATTCCTCCCGGGTTTTTTCCCACCTCCCCGAAGAAGCCAAACTCAACCGCCGAAAAAACCGAAAAGAACGATTTTTGGATGCTTTGCCATTAGAATTCACACGAGAAAAATACCTGGAAATTGCAGCTAATTTAAAATTAGTAGATCGAACTGTAGATCGATATATTTCACAATTCGTAAAAGCCGGATTAATAATTCGTGAATCCCAGAATTCTTACTTGAATTGCGCAAAAATAATAACTGCGCAAACTGGCAAAACTGACAATACTGCGCAAAGTTGAAAGAAAATCCTACAGCTTTGCGCAAGATGCGCAGAATACGCAGTTTGCGCAATTCCAAAAACTGCGTAAATCAGGTTAGATTTTCTAAAAATTTACCGGGAACGGAGAACAGGGAACGGGACATTCCCCAAAGTCCTCAAAGGCTAAAAGTGAGGAAAATCGAACCCGCAACGCGCAACCCGAAACCCGAAACAACTTTGAATCTTGAATTTTAAATTTTGAATTTCCTAGGGGAGCCGGGAACAGGCAACTGGCAACAGGTAACACGAAGAACTCACAACGGGAAATAAAAAAAAGCCGCTCCGGGTAGAAGCGACTTGAAATAATTAAAGGGAAAATCTAATCTCCATCTGGATGCTCAATATCCGGATCAGTATTAGCATCTTCACCATTAGACATTACAACAGGAATTTCTTCATCAATTTCTGTTTTGGTACACGCGATAGTACTTCCCATAATGGCAATTGCCATTACTAAATAATTAGCTCTCATAGTTTGATTGTTAAAAATTGGACATTATTTCTCCTGCCGGCATACCGGGGAGTCTTGGGAAGTTGAATTGCAGAAGACTGGGAGAAACTTCCCGTTTTCTCAAAGTCTCAACAATTCATTAAGGCCTTTTCAATAGAAAAAGGTTCTCGTGATAATCACAAAACAAAATTGGGTCAGGAGGGCTGGACAAAGGGCGACAGAGTCTGGACAAGTTTGTCTAATTGGCTTGTCCAGGATAATTTTCTAATTTTAGGACCAATTTTGAGGGAATGGAAACAGAATTATTAGATCAGGTATTTTTAAAAGCCGAAAAAGAGTCAGGAAAATCTTCCTTAAATGGAAGAGCTGAACACTTATCTGAATTAATGCTTCTTAATCATAAATACTCTATCTCTTCAAAATCTCTTATTAGGTATTACCAGAATGAATCTTCTCCTAATAAAGAAATACGGGATTATTTAGCCGAATATTTAAACTATGCATCCTACGAAGACTTTGTTTTAAAAAATTCAAAATCTGAAAAACCTCCAGTATATAATATACCAATCAAGAACCCTGGTAAAATAGCGATTGTTGTAACCGGCCTGATTTTAATTTTAGGGGTTTCCGGTTATGTTGGCTATTCTACAGGCACAGAAGATTGTCTGCTATGGAATGGAAAAGAGTATGTGCTCACTCAATGTTCCGGGGATAATTTGGAAAAATCCTACAATAAGAATCTCCTCGAAAATTTTAGAAAAGTTGAAGTAACGACCTCTACCAAATTCTTCCACAATGACGAACCGGTGATCTGGTATGACAAATCAAATAACCAGCTTGAATTCTTTTCAGCTCCTGGAATCCATCCTGAAAATGGAAAAACCCTTAAGCCGGTGACTAAGTATATTATCGATAAATACGTTTATAATCACTAAGTTTTTTTCTTAAAGGTTTGAGATCTCAAGCCTACTTTAACTCCTTTTACGGAAACCCGTAATTCTTTTCGCAGCATTAGTTATAGATTTACTGCTGTTTAATGCTATTTGTATTTCAAAACATTCGAAAGCTTGAAATAAGCTTTAGTTATGAAAGAATGATAGGAAAGCAGATTGAAATAAATTAAACAATACTTAATAAAAGTTTTGTTTTTTCTTAAATATTTCTTAATTATACAGGCCTAATTTAACCTACAGATGTATAAATTATATTTATTCCAAATTCTTCTTTTATCTGTTTTTGTTATTTCATGTGGGAGAAATACTAATGATCAGGGGAATGGAAATTCAACCCCTGCCAATTCTCCACCCACTCCGCTGCCAGCAAACACTCCATTAAATGCCACCGTAAAAATCTATTTTGAAAATACCTTGAGTATGGATGGGTATATTAATGGGAATACCAATTTCAAGGATGTTTTTCGTGAATTATTGGTAGCTGTTGACAATGAATCAAATATTGATCTCGATACAGAATTTTTTCTGTTGAATAATGAACTTACGCCTACAACTTTCGGCGTGGATAATACTAAGATTTCCGAAGCCCTTACTCCGAGTTCTACTGCTAATAAAGGAAATAAAGGAAGCAGCAATTTTGAAGAGATATTAAATACTGTTTTACAAAATCAGAAAGGTGATGTGATTTCAATAGTAATGGCCGACTTTATATACTCCCCAGAAAAGGAACCAGATACCCCCTCGGCATTAAACAAACTTCGTACATACACACAGGATGTATTTCAAAAAGCGGGTAATGGGAATGAAGATTTAGAAACCCGAATTTTTAGTTTTTCCAGTGATTTTAATGGAACCTATTATGATATAAATAATAAGCATATTTCAGGTATAAAAAACAGACCCTATTACTACTTTGTAATTGCACCTAAAGCGTTAATGAATGTATTTCAGCACAATATTGCAAAACAATTAAAGAATGCTCCCGGTTATCAAAATGAAGCATTATTTACTGCTGTTGAATTTCCAAATATAAATACTCAAATACTAACTTCTACTGCTAACAATGGCCGTCTTAAAAGTAGAGGGCAGGAGCTGGAAGTGGTGAGCTATCCTAATAATGGAAATCTCCAGTTCACGGTCCTGGCCGATTTGTCTGCCTTACCATTAAATGATAACTATCTAATGGAAAAGGATAATTATCATTTGGCAAATTCTGAATTTACTCTCAAGGATATAGGCAGGGTTCAGGGCAAAAATTTATTATTTCAGGAAATGGGTGAGTTGAAATTGGATCCATCGGCGCTTGTTAAAATCAATGATAAGAAATTCACCCACGCAATAGTCTTCACTGCAAACGGGCGAATTTCAGAAGATTTAGTCCTGGCCCTTAAAAAAAAGATACCTGCCTGGGTGCAGCAAGCTCATAGTGCTGATGATCGCGGGATAAAAAATGACTCACTGGAACAATCAAAAACCTTCGGTTTCGGATCCCTGGTTGAGGGAGTTTCAAGGGCTTATAGACAAAAGGCTGGGAACGACGAATATTTTAAAATTAGAATTCCGGTAAAATAATAACCAAATACTTAAACCATTGAAAAATTTAATTGCAAATTTTTACGAACTCTGGCAAGGGGCTTACCTGGGAGAATTTTCAGATCAAATGTATTCAAACGACCTGTACATTCCTGTTGCACTATATTCTATTGGTATCGCCTTAGCGTTAATTGTCATCTATTACTATATTATAGATAGGCCGGGAACTGCTAAAATTAGCATCTGGCTCATAAACCTTTTAGTGGGGGGGAGTTTTAGGTGCTGTCATCGCTTATGTCTCGGCAAATAATGATCTGACTGAAATTTTCGCACAGGTGGGAGCTGAAATTCCTGCATCATTTGCTTCTGATATGTTGATTTTTGCCCTAATCAATGCAATGTGGACTATAATACTAATGGTCTTGCTCTCCTTTTTCCTTAAATGGAAAAGTCCAAATTCATCCTACGTCCCATTCTAAAAAAAACACATTATGTCTAAATTATATGTATTCGGAATTGGCGGTACCGGGGCCAGAGTTTTAAAATCTCTGGGGTTCTTGTTGGCCTCCGGTGTAAAATGTAAAAGTTCTTCAGTTGTTCCCATATTAATTGATCCGGATGCTGCTAACGGAGATGTAAATAAAACGGTTGAAATTCTTCAGCGTTATAAAAGCATCAGAAGTAAGCTTTCCTTCGACGGTGAAACTTCTAATCAATTCTTCAAAACTGATATATCACCTTTAAATCCTAACTTCCGAATAAACATCCAGGATTCTAAAAAGAAGTTTAGAGAATTTATAGATTTTCAGGATTTAGATAAAAAGAACAAAGCACTAATATCTCTGCTTTTTAGCAAAAAGAATTTGAGTGCTGATCTTGAGGTGGGATTTAAAGGGAATCCGAATATGGGGAGTGTTGTTTTGAATCAATTCAATACTTCTAAGGATTTTGAAGACTTTGCCAGCAGTTTTTCCCAGGGTGATAGAATATTTATTATCTCCTCCATATTTGGAGGTACTGGAGCGGCCGGATTTCCCCTTTTGCTTAAAAATATTCGCTCGGCGAGTCCGGGATTAAATAATCACGCCTTACTGCAATCTGCTCCTATAGGTGCTGTTTCAGTGCTACCATATTTCGGTGTGAAAAAAGACGCCGATAGCGATATTGAGAAATCAACTTTTATTTCAAAAACCAAAGCTGCATTGAGGTATTACGAATATGGAGTTAACGATTCAGTTAACTCTATGTACTACCTGGGTGATAAATTGGTGAAAGATTACGATAATAATGAAGGTAGTGTGGCTCAGCAAAACGATGCCCATTTTATTGAATTGGCCTCGGCCCTGGCTATATTAGATTTTGCCAATGATACAGATATATCTAACAATAAAGTTAAAGAATTTGGCGTGGAAAACGAATCTTCCACGCTTACTTTTAATGACCTTAGTGACGGCACTAAAACCAGTCTTCTAAAGCCATTAAGTAAGTACTACTTCTTCCATCTCTATCTAAAGAATCAGCTGCGAAATAATTTGGAAGCCGATTTTGCCAAAAGGCTAAAGCTAAAAGAACCTTTCCTGAACGAGGATTTTTATCAAAAACTGAGCAGGTTTAATGATTATTACTGGGAGTGGTTACAGCAAATGAGCGGAAACCAAAGAGGTTTCGCTCCATTTACGCTTAACCCTCAGGAAGATGTTTTCAATAATATTAAAGGCCTCAAATCTCATAAAAGTTTCATAGGGATTAATAGCTTGAAGCATTACGAAAGAGTGACTGCAGGTCTTAACAAAACAGCAAAGAAAATGAACACTTCTGAAAGTATAGAAGACAGGTTTATGGAGGTGTTTTATGAAACTACCGATGATCTAATGGCAGATAAATACAAATTATAATTATGGCTTACGTATTCAGATTTCATACAGGAAGGAATTTAAAAGGCTGGGAAGACTCTAATCCGTTAAATGAAGTTGCTATTAAGGCAATCGAAGATCCTAATGGAGCACACTCAAGTAGAGAGATTACTTCTATTCCGAGCCCATTTGCCAGGATCGATTTGGTTAAAACTGCTTTTAAAGAAGTTTCTAATATTGGACCTGATGGGAATACTATCTTCCATAAAATGGTTTCAGATGCTTTAGATATAGGCCAGATCTTTTTCGAAGCCGATAAATATGCCGACAAAATCGAAATTATAAGCTGGGATAGAAAAGGAGATCTTGACAGGTTAATTGAATCTTCCAATCCGCAACATAGAATGCTGGGAGAAAGTTTAAGACTTTATCTTGAACAGGATCAAGAAACCTATAATTTTGATGCCTTATCAAAAATTTATCTGATTAATTATACTCGTGGCCCGGAACCATTAAATATTATAGGTGGTACCTCTCCATCAACCCTATTTTTTACCTCAGCTAATAAATATGAATTAGAGGGTTTTCAAATAGGCAATGATGTTTTGTTAGATGATGATTATCATCCATTATATCAACGGGATGAGGAATTTATAAAGTATCTCTTTGCTCTCAGAAATAATATTCCAAATTTTTCATCTAAAATGCCTGAGTTGGATAATTATTTCGAATTAACTTATAAGCATCTATCCAGAGAACTTAAAGATCAGGTTGGACAATTAGGAGATCATTATAAAAATCTTCCAAACCTTAATATCTCTGGTGGTGGTGAAATAGTTGAGGTACTGGGGATAAATCTTAAAAAGGCTAAGGGTAAACAGGATCTCATAAAGGAAAGTGATTTTGTGATTAAATCAGAACGATCAATTCAGGAAGAATATCTGCCATTAGTTCTACCCAACGAAATATATAATGCATCGTTGAAATACGTAAGCGCACCCTGGGACCCTAATAACAAAGCTCCACACAACGATTCAAGAGATTTAGACCAAAGAACACTTCCTGCAGATGGAAATAAATATCCTTATCTAACTATTAGTGATTTTCTTGAGCCAGTATTGATTAGAACCGAATTCCCTGTAGATAAAAACTACTTTTTAGATGGAGGGTTTAAGCCTCTGGATGATGAAAAGAAAGGATTTTTATTACCCCTTAAACCTCTTTTCTTTAAATATTTTTCTGTTGATACATTGAAGAATACCATAAATGGTGAAAAGGTTTTTGAAATGAACCCTTTAGCCAACAATTATGTTGAAGCTATTCTGCGAATACCTATTCAAAAAGATGCGCATATCACTTTTAGAAGAACTTATGCTAATCCGGTTAATCAAGCCCATAAACCTGAATATGATATAAATGCTAATAAAGGGGCTATTATAGAAAACAGGATCAATCTGGGAATTACTCCATTTTATAAATTTCCCGATTCCATCCACCAGGAATACAATATCGCCCTTTATGATGCCGATTTTGTTTTCGATAATAATCGCTTTGAGTTACATTACTTCGATGCAGAAAATAAGGCAGTACCAATGGAGAAGATCCACCAGGTACAACGACGATTTAAGCAGGAAGAAACTTATAATATGTTTGGAGAGGTCGTAAAATCTAATTTCGACTACATCCAGCTTAAACATAATTTTGCTTCTGGGATACTGGTTCCGCAATTTTTCGAACGTATTGGGGGTACCTCTCAATTTGATTTTTCAATAGACTTTGGGACCACCAATACCCATATCGAATATGCCATTGAAAAAGGAAAACCTAAACCCCTCGAAATTGAAAAATCAGAGAAATATCATATTGGAAGCCTAATTGCCTTTAAGAATTTTGAGGAAGTTTACTTAAAAGCGCTAAGAGATGATCTGTTTCCGGAAGAGATTCACTCTGATGACAATTATCAATTTCCACAGCGTACAGCAATAAATTACCATAAGCAAACCAACTTCAATCAACCTGTATTTTCCCTGGCTAATATTAGTATTCCCTTTAAGTATGAAAAGGAAAGTTTTGATCTAAATTCCAAAGTGCGAACCAATCTCAAATGGAATAGTGCCACTGGTGAAGATCAGAAAATTCTAATAAGCTTCTTTGAAGAATTGATTAAGATAATTCGAAACAAAATCTTGTTGAACGGAGGTGACCTGGCGAACACTCAAATTACCTGGTCCTACCCGGCCAGTATGCTGAAGTATCAACTTAACCTAATGGAGAATGATTGGCAGGAAATCATTTCTACATACCTGGGAGAAAAAGTAAAAATTAGAAAAGTTTGTGAGAGTTTAACTCCCTATTACTATTACTATAAATTTGAAGGTATACCCGCAATGGAGAAACCTCTGGTTTCAATTGATATTGGTGGGGGAACCTCAGATGTTGCAGTATACAGAGAAGAAGCTCCTATTCTTTTCAGTTCGTACAAATTCGCCGGGGATGCAATTTTTGGAGATAATTTTAACCGAAATATTAATATAAACGGATTTGTCAATAAATACTATTCTAAAGTAATTCAAAAACTCGATGAAAATGATCAAAGAGTTCTTATTGAAGCGGTGAATAAAATTAAAGACAGCAACTCATCTCACGATGTTATAAATGCTTTCTTTAGTCTTAAGGACAATAAATCCCTCAACGATCGAAATATTGATGTAGATTTTCTACAATTTCTTCGAACCGACAAGGAGTTTAAAATCATATTCCTTTTGTTTTATGTGAGTCAAATTTATCACATAGCCCAACTTTTAAAATCGAAAATGATTCCTATCCCCGGGGTTATTAGTTTCTCAGGTACTGCTTCCAAGTTGTTAACTATTATTGATGCTGGTCGTAACCACGAGAATCTTAAATACCTTGCTTCGGAAACTTTCAGGTATGTTTTCGAGAAAGAAAAACTACCTGATATAGACATTAAACTTCCCGATAATCCGAAGGAAATCTCCAGTAAGGGAGGCCTGTCGATTTCAAACGAACATAAATTTAACCTCGATGAGATCAAAGAAACTCTTATCACCAATTCTCAGCTTCAATCACAGAATAATAGTCGAATTAGTTATGAGAAAATCAAGGAATTTGAAAGTACAGCCATACAAAGTTTCGATGAATTTTTAAAGTATTTCTTCGAGCTTAATAAAACCTATTCCTTCCGGGATAATTTTGGAATCGAAAAAGCTACTTTGGATTTCACTCTCGAATTTTTAAATAAAAAGAAGGTTAATGCGCTTAAAACGGGCATCAAGAATAAGCTTAACGAAATTAGTAATGAAAGTGATGAGGAGATCAATGAAACTTTATTCTTCTATCCACTGGTAGGTACTCTTGGTGAACTGGCGTATGAACTGGAAAAAAAGAAAGTGAATTAGTATGAAGAAATTTAGTTTACTTATTCTTCTCATTTCGCTGATGTCGCTTGCCTGTGACCGGCAAGCCAGTCCTACCCAAACCGCCGGGATCAGAGAATCTTCTCACAGCTCTGTTGCGGAAAGCATTGAGCAGGAACCACTCCAATCACCGTCGATAAACGATTCCGTTGTAACAGCAGTTGATAAAAATGAAACAGAAACTGTGGAACCGGTATCACGTTCTGAATTTGAAAAGAATCCAGGCTGGATGCCTGCAAAAACCTCAGGTTATAACTGGTGGATGTTTGGAGCTATAGCATCACTTCTATTAAATTTCATGTTGATCTTTTTATTAAGAAAAACTGTCAAAAGTAAGGAGGCTTATAAGGATAGAAAAGACCACTATAAGGCCGAAAATCACAGTTTAAATACTCGAATCTCACAATTAATCTCCGATAACAATACTGTGATTCAGCAATATCAGAAGCTAAAGACGGGTAAAACCTCTACAAATCGTTTGAATTATCAAAAAAGGCAATCACCAGTTTATGATAACGAAAAACCGGTTGAAGTTGAACTGGAGGTAATTAATTCATCCAAAGCGGAAAATGAGAAAATCAATCCTCATCCGATAAACTTATATGCTGAAAAGGCAACCGATAATCAAATCTTCTCCCAGGTCTCAGATCAGCAGGATCAACATAAAAGTATCTTTAAATTAACTCTGGATAATGAAAATGCTGAAACGGCAAAATTTGAAGTTATCGATTCCGAATTTATTCTAAAACTGGTGGTTAATTCACCAGATACCTATTTATATCCGGTATGTAAACCAGAAAATAATAACCAGAACTTTTCAGGAGAAATTCTTACTACAAAACCCGGCATTGCTCATAGAGTTGACGGAAAATGGCAGGTAAAAGACGAAAATAAAGCAAGAATAAAATTTCAATGATGGAAGGACTACACGATATCATTCTGATAATTATTATAGGTGCTATTATCCTGTTTCAGTTAATTGTATTCAGGAATAATTACCGTAAGATTCAGGATTATAAAAAAACTATAGAAAAGGCTCGAAATTTTAAAATTGTGGAGGTGGCCGTACCAGAAGATATGGTTAAGGAGATAGAGGTAGATGAAATTCTACGAAATCCTGAAGCTTTTCAAAATGATTTTTCTAAAGTTTCATCTTCCATTATTGGAGCTGCCGAAGTGGATTCCTTACTGGAGTCTGAATCTGAAGAAATTGGATATGCTGGAGCTGACTTAGAAGAGTTCGAAATTTCTGATGCTGCTGAAGATGAGGAAGAGTATGAGAGTGATTTCGAATATGAAGAACCTAAAAATAATAAAAGATAAGCGCCGATGTCTGATAAAATAAATATTTCCCTAATCGACTATGAAGGTGAAAAAAATGAAACCCTGGAAGATATCCTCAATTCAGTTAATGGATATCTTCTGCGGAATAAAGGTGCGGTGAGTGACTTCAATCTGGTTAAAGATATTGTAGATCGCAATATCGATAAAGCCGATGACGAGATAAGCAATCACCTTCCCACCCCATTATATTTAGGCTTAATGGGGACTATGCTCGGTATTGTGGGAGGGCTCATTTTAATGCCGGCCGTTTCAGGCGGTGATACTGAAAATGCTATTGGAGGTATCGATGCCCTATTAAACGGAGTTAAAATAGCGATGATTGCCAGTGTTGTAGGTTTATTTTTAACCATTCTTGGCAACTATTTTTTCTTTAAAGCCCGAAAAAAAGTAGAGCATCAAAAACACGATTTTTTTACGTTTATTCAAACCCGCCTGTTGCCTATCCTATCAAAGAATACCTCCTCCAGTATCTATTCCCTGCAGGCTAACCTCCTAAAATTTAATAAGGATTTCACTATTAATATGAATTCCTTTAGTTCAACAGTTAATGAGGTGAGACAAACCTTCGATAGCCAATTGGAAGTTGTTCAAGAATTGAAAAGAATTGATGTTGCTAATATTGCTAAGTATAATATCGATGTTATGCAACAGCTTCAGATTTCCTTTAAGAAATTAAAAGACTTATCTGAATACCTGGATAATATGAATCACTTCATTGGTAATACCAGGGAGCTTAATTTGGCTATAAATCAGCAGTTAAAAAAGGTAGGAGAATTATCGGAAATCATTAACCGCTTCGATTCTAATGCCGGCACTATATCCGATAACTCAACTTACTTAAAAAGCCATTTTAGAAACTTTGACGCCCGTGAAAAGGCAATTAACGATCGATTAGCAGATTTCGATAGTAACACTGTAAAAATGATCGATAACCTTGAAAGATCATTCCATAAACGCCTGCAGGAATTTAATGATAAGGATGTAGAAATTCAATCTGGTTTCGATAAGCTTTTTGCCGATCTAAGAAAGAAAACTCAGGAAGTTTTTGATGACGAAGCCAGTAATATAAAGGCTATTAAAAAAGACGTAGATAACCTGAAAGGGGTCTCTACCGAATTATCAGGTCTAAATCAAAAGGTTACACAACAGGATAATACAATTAGAGAGTTACTTGATATACTTAAAGATAAACCTGTCCAAATGAAGCAACCTAAGTTTATCACCATCGGAAGTATTGTTTTAGCTTCAGTAGGCACCATAACCTGTGCAGGGATACTTTATAAATTATTCTTTAGCTAATGGCAGGAGGTAAAAAAAAGAACGACTTTTTCTGGGTTAGTTTTTCCGACCTAATGACTACGATGTTCTTTGTAATGCTGGTGTTGTTCGTGCTTACCGTGGTTTATTTAAAGATAGAGCAGGCAAAAACTGTCGCAAAAGTTGAGGAATTGGAAAAAATAGTACAATTGGAAGAACAGTTCAAACCTTTACAATCCGATAGCCAGTTCCATTATCTGGAAACCTGTAAAAAGTTTGTTGCTAAAGATCTAATGGGGCAGGAAATCTTTGAATCTGAAAAAACTGAAATACTCCCGGCTTATGTGAATACGACCATTCGTATTGGCAAAAAACTAGAACGTTTTCTCAATGAATTACAGACCCAAAATCCAGATTTCTCCTATCTCCTGGTAATTGAAGGTAATATGGCCAATACCTGGAATCAGAGATACGATAAGAATTCTCCCTATGCTTACAAAACCAGTTATGAGAGGGCCTTAGCGGTTTATAATCTTTGGCTTGCCAATAATATAAATTTCAGAAAGGATAATGTTGAGGTTCTTATCTCAGGGAGTGGTTTCCACGGTTTATGTCGCGAGCCTGTAGAAGATAACAATAAGCGATTCTCTATTCAGATTATACCAAAAGTGAGTAATAACATATGAGAATTCTATTATACATTTTTTGTGCGATTTTCCTTCTGATGGCTTGTAAAAGACCGGATCGAAGTAGATCGAAACCACCAAACACCGAAAGAAATTATTCTGGCAGAAATGCTACAATAGACCCAAATCCACCTGTGGTCCAAAATCCTGATAAAAGTGAAACTAATTTCGACAAGGCTTCACCTAAGAATATTTCCGATATGTTTCAGGATCTTCAAAAGGAAGTATTTATGGTCTTTACTTTAGATGAGTATGAGCAATTATCTCAGGGGAGTGGATTTTTTATTGCACCTGGAATAGGCATTACTAATGCACACGTTTTAGAAGATAGTGAAGATGCTGTTATAAAAATTAATGACAATTTCTATAAGATAACCAGCATACTTCAAAGTAGTAACTCAGGTAATTTAGACTACGTCATTTTTGAAACAAATTACAGAACCTCTTCTCCATTAAAAGTCGCTAAGCGGTCTCCTAGAGTAGGGGATGAAATTTTTGCTATTGGCAGTCCTAAAGGCCTGTCAAACTCCCTAACAAAGGGAACGGTTTCAGGTTTGCGAGCCAATAACAGAATACAGATCGACGCAACAATAGATCACGGAAGTTCAGGAGGCCCTTTATTTAATTTAGACGGCGAAGTTATTGGAATTACAACCTCTGGAATAGGTACTGGTTCAGAACTTAATTTCGCAGTAGATATTCAGGCCCTGCCATATAATAGATATATAATTAATTAAAGCAATTATTTTGAAATTTACCAGTTTCTTATTGTCCTTCTTATTCATCCTGGCCTCTTGCAAAAGAACGGTTAGCGGCAGGCAAAGTCTGGAAGCTCATAATTCTGAGCAGACGATGGAAGTCAATAATCCCGAAATTCTCGAGGAAAATAACGCTCCTGAAGGAAAGCTCCTGCTCAATGCAAGGATTATTCGTATCGTAGATGGCGATACTGCCGAGCTACTCTACAATGATGAATTACCCCTTATGCTGCGCCTGCAACATATAGACGCTCCCGAAAAAAGAGGTAGTCAGCCTTATGGTAATAAGGCAAAAACTGTACTCTCCGACCTCTGCTTTGGTCAACAGGTTACCATCGTAACCGATGGCGATTTTGATATGGGTGGCCGAATTATAGGTGAGATTATAAATGAAGATGGCTTGAATGTAAATAAAGAAATGGTCCGACTCGGATATGCCTGGCATTTTAAAAAATACTCTGACGATATGAGTTATGATGCCCTGGAACAGGAAGCCTGGCATAACAAAAGAGGACTTTGGCAGGAACCAAATCCTGTAGCTCCTTGGAATTACAGGAAAAAGTAAATAATAGCCGCCCGGACAATACCCTACTGCTGTCTGGGCTATAATTTCATAACAATTAAAAACCTTGGTTTGGATTAGTGTAGTTACGCTTATTATGGTGTAGTTATTTGGCTATAATATCCGAATTATTAAAAAGAATTAATCAATCTTAAACCTTTAAACTATGCATTATTATTTCAATGTTCTATCCAACTACTTTAATTTTTCAGGCCGTGCGCGCCGCAGTGAATACTGGTATTTTATACTGTTTAATGCCATATTCGCATTCACCTTTATGTTCCTGGATATCCTTTTAGGATTCTCAGAATTGGGTTATGGTGTATTATATGTACTGTATTCCCTTGCTGTATTTATTCCTGGAATAGCCGTAACAGTTAGAAGACTCCATGATGTTGGTAAAAGCGGCTGGATGTATTTTATTGTCTTAATTCCTATCATTGGAGCTATTTGGTTATTGGTGCTACTTCTCACCGAAGGCGACCACCGGCCCAATAAATATGGTCCCAGCCCATATACTACAGTCGCCGAAAATTACGCAACCTAAATTTCCCTTAGTTAATTGAGATAAATTCCAAAATTTAAATCTACAATTATGAAATCTCTCGTTTCTTTATTTATACTGATGTTTTTATTTCTTGGCTCCAAAGATACTCGAGCTCAGATCTTTCAGACCAAATCTCAAATTCTTGAAGAATTGGGAACCCCCGATAATACAGGAGTAGCTGATGACGGATCTAAGTACATCTCCTACGAAACCGAATACAATACCGAAGCCAGCGGAAAGTATACCCGACATAAAGTCCGCTACTTTGTTGAAATGGAGGATGGTACTGAAGTTTGCAATATGTGGATGATTCTGGAGCCTTCCACAGAAACCAATTCTTTTATCTCTTATTTTAGAGACAACTTCGTCAAAACCGATTATATGGAATATAAAGATTATGAAAATGAAATTTTATACGACGTAAGAGTTGAGGACGGAATTTGTATTGTGAAAGCCCGATTTGATAATATCAAATAATCTTCTTTCACAAAAATGGGCATAGCAATAAGATTGACTAATAATTATTATTCATTATGAACAACAATTCCAAAAATTTTATCTGGTTGGGAATTATCGCTTTCATCCTGGTTATGGGCTACCAATCTTATGTGAAAAGAAACCCAGTTGAAAAAGCAGTAGACAGTGAGCCTGAATTTGTAGATAATGTCGAAGAAATCCTTCTGGACTTACCCGAATCTGAATATAAAGGAAACAGCTTAACCAATGGTGCCAGCCCTTTTGGAATCCTGTATGGTCCCGGCAAGCATTCTCCTACCGATCATACCCTCACAATTAGAAACCAGGGTTCCAGTGATGTGGTGGTTTTTCTTAAACAAATAGATAATGACCACATTATACGAAACCACTACGTTAACGCGAATTCGGTGTATACCTTTAAAAACATTCCAAATGCAACCTGTTATGTGAAATTCTATTATGGCAACGACTGGAACCCAAATCTTAAGACTAAAAATCAAGTTACCGGTGGATTCGAATCCGATATACAATTTGTAGAATCCCCTGAAGATTTGATGACCTTTGAAGTAACAGAAGATGAGCACTACATTTATTCAGCTCAATACGAAATCACCCTGGAAACCCTGGAAATTGAAGGCCAGGCGCTTCAGGAAAAATCCGTATCCGCTGCTGAATTTTTTTAAACTTTATCACCGTTTTTAAATAACTAATTTGAATATCCCGGGCTTAAAAACTATAAATCCTTGCTCCAATTTTTAGATCCTCTTTTCAATTTTAAACAGCTGCACCCCATCAGGTTCTGGGGCTTTATTGTTATCCTTTTCCTGCTTGTAGCAACTTTTATTTTTTTACTTACGAAGTTAAAACCTCTAAAGAAGAAAGGATCCAAAAAATTAAAACAAAAGAAGTCCTGGCCCCCGATGCTTGTAATTATTTTTATCTTCGCCATTTTCGGAGCAGGTACCGCGTACCTGTATTTTTCTTACAGATCATCACCTAATACTATTGTTTCTTTTACCGGCCCTGAAAATACCTGGCTCACTCAAACTAAACAATCCTTCGGCATCGATATCTCCCATTATCAGGGAATAATAGACTGGGAGAAATTATCAGAATCAGATCACGATATCAATTACATTTTCATTAGGGCAACTATGGGCGCCGATGGCAAGGACTATCAATTCAAAAATAACTGGGATAATGCTAAAAAGAATAACTATCTCAGGGGAGCCTATCATTATTATCGCCCTAATGAGAACTCAGAACTTCAATTCAAAAATTTCTCAAAACGGGTCAAACTAAGTCCGGGAGATTTCCCTCCTGTACTCATATTGAAGAAATGGGAAAATACGGCACTGAGAACCTGGTAGCCGGGGTCTTGAACTGGCTGAAACTGGCAGAAGAACATTACGGAGTTATTCCTATTGTCTATACCGGAAGCATTTTTTATCAGCTTTACCTCAATGGGCGTATTGAATCCTATCCATTATGGATTGCAGCTTACTCCGGCTCCAACAGGCTCAAAGGCATCGACTGGCATTTCCACCAGTTCAGCGATAAAATAAGGATCAAAGGGATTCCTGCTTCCGTAGATGGAAATTCCTTCAAAGGAGAGATAGAAGAACTCCTGGAACTCCTTATAAAAACTTAGTTCAGAATTGTGATTTAGAATAACCTCCCTAAGGCTTCATTTAGTGGAATAGTTAAATCTATAGCAGTGAATTTTAGATTAAATCCATCTTTTAAGGGTTCGATCATTTTAGTAAATGATTTTAAATCCTTGGTGATATAGGCATCAATTTTTCTATTATGTATCTGAGCGAATAACTTCAAATCATTAATAACAACTTTCCGGTCTCCAAAATCCCCAAATTTTCCTAAACTCTTCAAATATGCTAAAAATTCTCCCGAGAATCTTGCATCAGTATAATCAAACTCTAATAGGCGAAAGACATTTAAGGAGAGAAGGTGCTCAGGATTATCGCCAACTGCATATTCACTAATAACTATTGTCGACAAATAAATGTCAATGTCATTTTCAATAAAATATTCGAAGTAATCTACACAATGTTGATGATATGGATCATCCCTTTTTAAAAGTCGGATACAAAAAGAGCAATCTACCAGGACGCTTTTTACTCCATTCATATACCTTCAGCTTTAATATCCCGAAGCCAGCTATCTACATCAGTAATTTTATTTAAATTTTCTGAAGCCCTGTCAATAACCTTGTCCAGCAAATTTTTATTAAAAACCGGTTTGTATTGAATAAATTCCAGCAGAACTAAATCAGACAACTTATCATCCTTTAGGCTTTTTTTCCCCCTAACTTTTATTCCATATGGTTTATAGGTTTTTTTCTCCCCATCCATTATTTGATCTTTAGTCGCCGAAATGGTTAAATTCCCATATTTTTTTGTCGAAATATGTAAGTTTGGATTCTTGCCGCCTTCCTGGTAAATTTCACCATATAAATAAAATTCACTCTCGTAGAACCGCGGAGAGATCATTTCAAAATTAGTAGTTTCATTAATAACTAATGACGATTCCTTGGATAAGGAATTATTTAGTTCAATAATGTAACCTTCACTTAGAGCCTTTTGTTGAAACTTGTGTATAATAGTTTGCCGCTTATAATCCAAAAAATCCAGGTTGTTCCGGTTTTTCAATTCATTGGTTAAACCATTGAATAAGATTACGGCGGTTATGGGTAGAAAAAAAGTATGTTTTGCAGAACCTTCCTTTAAATCATAGGAGATATGAGGTCGGTTCTTCTTTTCCTTTCTGTTAGGGTATAAAAAAGTTTCTACATCAGATATTAATTCCTTTACCTCACTAATATCAATGTCTTTGGGAGATAAAGAATTATCTCTGTTTGTAATCTTTATTTCTATGTAACCCTGTTCTTCCACAGCACTAAATTACAAAAATACCGGTTAAAAAGAACCTGATGTAATCTTAAAAACACACCAGCTTATATCCCAAATCTCAAATTTCAACTTAATCCAAACATTCCCCAATTAGCCAATTAACAAACTCACGAATCCCGAAGCAACGTCCCGAGACTCTTGACTCTTAAATCCTGACTCCACACCCAGGGAACCGGCAACCGGCAACAGGCAACTTGCAACACTTAGAACCCGAAACCCGCAACACCTAACCCAATCAACCTTGAATCTTAAATCTTAAATTTTGAATTTCCCGCAGGGAATCGGCAACGGGCAAATCCGCGCAATCCTAAAACCTTTTCCCTACTTCAATAAGCTATACCTCTACTTTCCCCGGAAATTAGAGAAGTATGAAACCTAAAATTCCCGGCTTTGCGGCCTTTGCCCAAAAACTCGCTACCCGAAACTCGGGGGCTTATTTTCTCCTGGCTACCCCGGGATCTATAAGCATAATCGGACTGCTCAATCTTGTCCTGGAACAAACCCCGGTCAAAGCTTTGGTGTTGCCTTTACTGGTGGCGGCAGTATGCCTTTTTGTGTATTTTATCACTTTTGTCCTGGACATTATTTCAGGACTAAAAGCATCCAGGTGCGAATCGGTGGCTGGGGTAGATTATTTCTCCAGTGCCAAAGGATGGAATTCAATCTGGAAGATCTCTGTGGTTTTTATCCTGGTGGTGGCCTCCTGTTTCTTTTCAATGCTTGCCGCCATTGCAGGGGTAAACTTCCTGGCTAATTTTTTTCTTTTTTCCGCAGGCATAGTGGCGATAATGGCTACACTTCTTGATGTGTATTCTATCGGTGAAAATCAGAAGCGCATTTCAGGCAGCAAGTCCAGGATCTTCGATTGGCTGGACCAGATCACCAAACTACTCAACCAGGGCATTCATCAAAAGTTGAAATCGATTTTCAGGATATGAAACTCAGCGAAAAACAGCAGATTTTCAGCAAAAACATCGCCCTGCTAATCTTCTTTGCCGATAGCCAAAACATCGGACTCACCTTTGGCCACGCCTGGCGATCGCTGGAAGATCAGAAACGACTGTTCGAGACTAAGAAAACTAAAACTCTAAACTCGCAGCACCTCAACCGGCTGGCGGTAGATTTCAATTTTTTTATCGGTGGGGTGCTAACCTATAAATGGGAAGATGTAAAACCTCTGGGAGATTTTTGGGTGAGTTTGCACCCTCAAAACCGCTGGGGTGGCGATTGGAATAAAAATGGCCTGCCCGACGGATTCATAGACACCCCTCATTTTGAAATGTTATGATACAGAAACAAACATTAATCCTGGCCGGGACTGTTTTTGGGTTTTTATTGATATCCATTTTGCTATTGGCTGCCCTAATCGAACAGAAACAGCAGAAAAAAGCCTATAAGCATCAATTGGAACTTTTAGAATCCCAATTAGAACAGCAAAAGCAGGAAAATATAAAAAAGGTTGAGGTATTGGAGGCCGAGGTAAAAAATCTAAACGAGAAAAATCAAGACCTCAAACAAGAACTTCAAAAACTTGAAAAATCCAGGGCACTTATTAACCGAAGATCTAATGAAAAGAAAGCTACTATTATTCGCATTACTACTGCCGATAGCCTTTATGGCGAGATCGCAAGACACTATAAATGAGCCATACCTTAGCATTCCCTATTGGATGGCAAAGCAAATCGCCCTGGATCTGGAAGACCGGGCAAGGCTGATGGCTTTGGAGAACATTTCAGCAATGGAGATTTCAACTTTAAGAGCCCTGATCACCAATCTTGAATCTTCCAATGCCAAGCAAACTCTACAAATAAGCTTATTGCAGGAAAATAACCTCATCCTCACCCGCCAGTTCCAATCCTGCAAATCATCCAAACCCGGCAACAATACTTTTCTATGGCTGTTGAGGTTGATGGGGGCAGTGGGGGTTGGGGTAGTGTTAGGTAGGATATAACTAAAACAGCCCGGGAATTCCCGAGCTGAATTAAGGCTAACAGACTAATTTTCAAACTTCTTGCTCTAAAGTTTTTCCTTTTGTTTCAGGGAATAATTTTAAAACGAAAAGTAATTGAAGAAACATTGCAAAAGCAAAAGCTCCGAAGGCATAGGTCCCTCCATTAGGTAGTTCGGCTACCACAGGGAATAACCAGGTTAAAATAGCTGCCCAAAACCAGTGTATAAATGTTCCGAAAGACTGGCCTGAAGCCCTTGCCTTATTGGGAAAAATTTCTGAAATAAACACCCAAATAACCGCTCCCTGGGAAAAAGCAAAACTGGCGATGAAGAATAGTATTGGAATAATCAATAAACCCGATCCGACAGCGGATTCATTTAAATAAAATGCACTAAAAACTAAACTAATGATCATCCCAATACTTCCCCATACCATTAATTTTTTTCTACCAATTTTATCAATCAAGGTCATAGCTAAAATTGTGAATACCATATTAACAAAGCCAACACTGGCTGCTTGCAAAAAAGCACTATCCTTTCCAATCCCAGACATTTCAAAAATTCTGGGGGCATAATACATAATGGCGTTAATTCCTGAAAATTGATTAAAGGTTGCCATCAAAAACACCAACATCAAGGGTTTAAAATATTTACGTTGAAATAAATTATCCTTTTTTACATTATTATTCAGGGAATTTTTAATGTTTGAAAGAGTTTTCGAGGCTTCCTTGTCACCCAAATTCTTTAAAATTTCCAAGCCTTCTGTATCTCTTCCTTGAAAGATTATCCAACGTGGACTTTTAGTGATGAAAAAAGTAAGTATGAAGAATATCCCTGCAGGAATTGCTTCTACTCCCAGCATCCATCTCCAGGCTTCAAAATCAATATTTAAATTGATGAAGTAATTAGAAATAAATGCCAGGAGGATTCCAAAGACAATACTAAACTGAAATAATCCTACCAATCTGCCCCGATGGGAAGCAGGAGAAATTTCAGATATATACATTGGCGCAATAACTGACGATGCTCCAACTCCGAGGCCTCCTAAGAACCTGAAAAACAGGAATAATTCCCAATTACTGGTTAAGGCACAACCAATAGCTGATAGGCCAAAAAATGCACCGATAACCAGTAATGAGTTTTTTCTTCCAAATTTTTGAGCCGGCCAAAAAGCAAAGATAGCCCCGATAATAGTTCCAATTAATGCAATGGAATTTGTGAATCCGTGTGAAATCGCATCCAGTTCAAAAAATTCTTTAAGTCCCTGTTCTGCACCTGAAATTACAGCGGTATCAAAGCCGAAAAGCAAACCTCCTAAACTAGATACTATAGCTCCTGTTAAGAGTTGTTTGGATAATTTCATTCTTTACTCTTCCTCTTCATTTGACTTCACCACGCCAACCATACTATCAGCGGTACCATAATATAGATACCAGGCTTCATTAAAGTAAACCAAACCCTCCAGAAATGTCGTTCCATCTTTATACTGTCCAGATTTTTCAAAAGGTAATTCAGGCTTAATAAATGGCTTATCTGATCTGTCTAATAACTTCCAGGGTTCATTCAAATCATACAGAGCCTGACCTCCGGTGTAAATTCTATTGCCTAAATCCTTAACTCCAATGTTTTGTGAATTTCCGGCATTATACATTACCACAATTCCATCTTCAGTAATTACTGGTGGCGGCCCGGCTTCAACCAACCAGGAATCAAAATAACCAGGTCTAGGACTCAAAACGGGGGCCAAATTACCTTCATAATCTTCAACAGGCTCCCAATTAATTAAGTCTTCCGAGCTGGCCAGCCAAATATGGGGTACTCCGTAATACATCCAGTATTTACCGTTAATTTTAGCAGCTACAAGTTTTCCGTCTTTTAATTCGGTAACAATAGCTCCAGATTTAGTTTCAGTGTTATGGTATTTACCATCCTTCCATTCCTGAAAAATTGGTCCTTTTTTCTCCCAATTTTTCAGATCCTCTGAAACTGCAACTGCAAGTCTTGGATATTCCCGGTTCCATTGGGTATAGGTTAACACATATAAACCGTCCTCGGTTTCTACAATTCTAGGATCTTCAGTACCGCCTGTCCACTCAAATTCTTTTTGATTATCATCTGCCGGATAGAAAATTGGCTCTTTTTCTCTTTCATAATTTTCACCATCTGATGAAGTGGCTAATCCAATACGTGAGGTGTGACCTCCAATTTCTTTTTCTCCTAGCTTTTCTTCTGCACGATATAAAACGTGAATTTCTCCATCTTTGACAATTGCCGCTGGATTAAAGGTAGCCATAGACTC
The DNA here is from genome assembly GCF_054121495.1 of Salegentibacter haimaensis. Lineage (NCBI taxonomy): Bacteria > Pseudomonadati > Bacteroidota > Flavobacteriia > Flavobacteriales > Flavobacteriaceae > Salegentibacter > Salegentibacter haimaensis. The sequence goes on along the minus strand of NZ_JBSYGH010000002.1, from coordinate 203,420 downwards.
CCAGTTAATTACCTTACCGGTCATTGGGTCCTTAAATTCTGTCTTTGAATCCTTTTCAATAATGGGTTGTGCGTTTTCAAACCTGTTAAATGGTCCCATCATCCAATCTTTCTCCAGGGTTTCCTGTGCAAATCCTAAAAATGTTGAAAGGATTAAAAATTTTATCAATAATAATTTTCTCATAATTCTAATATTTATCTTTTAATAACCTGGATTCTGTTCTATCTGACCGCCACTTCTGTCTATCTCACCCTGCGGGATAGGGTATAAGTAATTGTCCTGCTGAAAATTCTTTCCAAGATCAGTAAGGTACTCCAAAGCAATACCCCAACGTTTTAGGTCATTAAATCTATGTGATTCGAAACCTAGTTCTACTCTTCTTTCAGCTCTAAGAACTTCAATAGCATCTTGTTGACTTAAACCCTGCCCTGAATATTTTTCTAAATTGGGTGTCAGGTCATTTAGTGGAGGAGTATTTTCGGCCCTGGATCTAATCTGGTCAATAATTTCTAACCCGGCTTCAACGTCTCCTGTCATAATTAGGGCTTCCGCTTTCCATAATAAAACATCAGCGTATCTTATATAAATCTTATTGCCTGGTGAATCTTCATTTCCCTTATATTGACCATCGGTAGATCCCAGTAATTTATTTATTGATTGATTTTCTACATCAACTGTATACTCCAACCGGGGATCTCCCTCTTCAAATGCAGAAATAAAATCCTGTGAGGGTGCAACAAAGCCCCATCCCATTAAGGCAGCAAGACCATTCCCTCTACTGGGATTTCTTTGTTCCTGATGATCATAAGCAAATATTACTTCCGATTCTGCAAATTCCTTCTCAACATCGAATGAATCATAATAATGCTCATTTAATGAATAGAAACCATAGGATTCCAGTTCCTGAATGAAGCTTAAAGTAGAACTCCATTCTTCCCTATATAATGCTACTTTCGCCTGCATTGCCTTTACAGCTCCAATTGAAACTCTCCAGGGTTCATTAGGCGCCGAGTACTTTTGAACTGGTAAAAGAGTTACCGCTTTGCCCAGGTCTTCCATAATAAAGTTTTGAATTTCTTCTTTGGAAGTTCTGGAGGTAACTTCGTATGCCGCGGCAAAATCTTCTAATGGTTCAGTTAGTAATGGAACATCTCCAAAATGATTAATAAGATCAAAATAATAGAAAGCCCTTAGAAAATAAGCTTCTCCAAGCAACCTGTCAGATACTTCCTGAGACAAGCTGGTATTAGCCACTACTTCCTCATTTTCAAGTGTAGCAATCGCTTGATTAGCTCTTGATATACCTTCATAATTATAGCTCCAAATACCATTAAATGCCGGGTTGATTGAAGTGAAATTAAAAGCACCAATCTCATCCATCCAGGCTTGATCTCCATCTGGATTCCATTTCTTATTCATATCACCAGAGGCAATATCATGTAAGATGAAATCATTTCTGGTAACTGTACCTTCATTCCAGGCCCAATCCCCTATAATATTTAAAGTGTTGGATAATGTTTGATATGTTGAATTAACACTCGAAGTTATGGTATTGGCAGTTGGTTCACTACTAATTTGATCCTGGGTGATCAAGCCTATTGGTTCTTCATCCAAACTGCAACCCACGATGACAACGCTTAAAATTGCAATACCGAATTTTTTTATATTTTTCATAATACTATTTTTTAATGATTCTAAAGAGATATGTTTACTCCCATTAAAATGTTTAAAGCCTGAGGATAAGTTCCAAAATCAATAAGATCTGTAGATTCCGGATCCAAACCACTATAATTAGTGAATGTCAAAAGATTTTGACCTGAAGCATAAACTCTAAGATTTTTTACTCCAATAGCTTCATTTAAATTAAAGGTATAGCCCACCTCCAGGTTTTTTAGTCTTAAATAAGAGGCATCTTCAACAAATATATCTGAGACTCTACTACTACCGTTATCAGTAAAACTTACACGAGGAATTGTATTACTGGAGCCTTCACCATCCCAGCTATCCAGTACTCTATCTGTGAAATTGAAAGGACGGGTATCATAATCAATAATTTTCTTTAGATCATTATATCGTTCAACACCACTTACACCCTGGAATAGTATACTGAAATCAAACCCTCTGTAATTGAAACGGCCGTTTAATCCATAACTCACTCTGGGATTTGGATTACCGATAAAATCCCGATCCTCATCATTTATTACCCCATCTCCATTTAAATCTCTGAATTTTATGTCACCGGGTCTTTGTGGCGGGTTATTAGTACCATACAGGTGTTCATTAATTTCAGCTTCATTTTGATAAATTCCTTCTTGTACAAATCCGAAATATGCATTTAATGGTTGCCCCGGCTGGGTTCTTGTAACCCTTCCGTCGATATATGGTAAATTTGGATGTAATGAATTTACTTCATTATTCAGGCTAGCTATATTTCCGCTAATCTCGTACTTAAATTCATTGTCATAATTGCGGTAAGTTAAGCCAACTTCTAATCCGCTATTTGAAACTTCCCCCGCATTTAAGAATGTAGGTGAAACGTCCCCTACGAAACTGGGAAGCGAAATAGGTAAAAGAATATCACTGGTTACCTTTTTGAAATAATCTACGCTTCCGTAAACCTTATTACGATACAAGCCAAAATCAACTCCAACATTGGCCTGGGTAGTGGTTTCCCATTTTAAATCAGGATTACCATATCTGCTAATTAAGTACCTGTCAGCATCCCTTCTATAAAGGGTTAAATATGCGAAATTTGGAATCTCCTGATTTCCTAATTGTCCCCAACTCGCCCTTAATTTAAGTTCAGAAAGCCAATCTAAATCTGTTGTAAAATTCTCTTCAGAAATCATCCATCCGGCAGATACAGATGGGAAATACCCCCATTGATTTTCTTCAGCAAATCTGGATGAGGCGTCTGCACGTAAATTGGCAGTTACCATATATCTATCCTCGAAGGAATATGTCATCGATCCGAAATATGAAAATAAAGACCATTCTTCAGCAATACCTCCATTCCAAATATCTTGTTCAGTATCACCGAAATCCATATACCTGAAATTAGGCTGGGTGAAATCAAAGCGGGTTCTTGAAGCGTTTAATGTGGAAATTCTGGAATTTATGTATTCAGTACCTAAAAGGGCGTCAAATGAATGAGAGCCGAAGGTTTTTGAATATATTAAGCTATTATTCCAGGTAAATGTATATTCTTCCCCTCTAACTTCACTTAAGCTATTAGGCCTATTATGTCGCCCGAGGCCTCTGTCTCTTTCTGCTCCGCCGCCATCGTCATCTCCATAATTAACCCCAAAAGCTTTATTATGAAGAAAATTGATATCAGCTCCTAAATTACTTCTGAACCTAAGAGAATTATCTTCCAATAAACTATACTCAGCAAATAAATTTCCGAAAGTTTTAAAGGTTCTGGCAGCATCATCTGTAAAATGAGCCAAAGCGATTGGATTTTGAGAAAATTCATATTTACTACTCTCAAAATTCCCCGGCCCTTGATAGAAAGGTAGATCAGTAAAGGGGTTCTCTTCAGAATATGTTGGATCTGAAGGATCCTTTCTTACTGGAATAATAGGGGGTCTAAGAAATGCGTGTCTTATAATTCCAGGAGCATCACCACTAGAAGAAATTCGATCTTTATATTCATGAGATAATTGTAAGTTCGCACCTACCTTTAATCGATCAGTAACATTAGACTGGATATTAGATCTTAGATTGAAACGTCGGTATTGGTCATTATCATAAATCACAGGACCATTCTGTCCAAAATATCCACCTGCTAAAAAATAGTTGGTCTTATCATTTCCACCCGAGGTAGTTACCTGAGCACTATGAGTTCTCCCGATTTCAAATAACTCATCAAGGTAATTCACATCACCAAAATCAGATCTACCTAGCTCACCGGTATATGGGTTTTCTCCTTCATAACCAGCATTATTCCAGGCACGCTCCACTGTATTAATATATTGTTCGGCATTAAGCATATTTGGCAAATTGGTTACCCGCTGAAAGCCGGTAAAGTAATTTACTTCTATTCCTTTTCTATCAGAACCATCTTTGGTTTCAATTACAATAACTCCTCCGGCTGCTCTTGAACCATAAATAGAGGCTGCTGCAGCATCCTTTAGTACGGTCATCGATTTGATATCCGTAGGGTTTAAAAACCTAATTTCCCTGGTTGGAATTCCATCTACTACATACAAAGGATTATTATTACCAATTGTACCATTTCCACGAATACGTACTTCAATTTCATCTCCGGGAGCACCTGTACTTTGTGTTATATTAACCCCGGCTACCTGCCCTTGTAAGGCTTGATTTACATCAGAAACTCGTCTGCTTTCAAGATTGTCGACATTAACTGAAGATAGAGCACCGGTAATTGTACGCTCTTTTTGCGCTTTATACCCAACAACAATCATTTCATCCAAGGAAGAAACTTCATCTTGCATAACGACATCAAAAGTAGATCTGCCATCAATAGCCACTTCCTGAGTAGTGAAACCAATATAAGAGAAAACTAGGGTGCCATTTGGATTTTCCACATTAATGCTGAAATTACCATCAAAATCGGTAACTACACCATTAGAGGTGCCTTTCTCAATAACAGAAACACCGGGTAAAGGCATATTTCCATCAGTTACATTCCCGGTGATATTCTGGGCGATCCCGGTTCCCCAACTCATACCTGTTATCAGAAATAGAAGATAGAATAGTAATTTTTTTTGCTTCATAGTTCCATTATTTATTTGATTTAAAAATTTTAGATGTAAATCCAGAGAAAAAAGGTTTCTCATATTTTGTATGGATTTACCTGTTATTACAAGGCTATTCTCTCGAAATCGATTTAGTAAAACGTTTTACTAAGTGGCTAATATAGAGATGTACTTAGGAAAAACCAAAAAATATCTAAAAATTTAGATGAAATACCTCAAATCCTTGTGGAGGTGGTTTGCTATTGTGTTAAAACCGAATCACGAAGCATCAGTTCACCAGGAAGTACTCTTTTTAAGGAGTTTAGATTTAATTTTTTCTTCTCCAGAATTTCTAAGGTTCCTTGAATTAGTTCAGTGGCAAGTTCAGAGATAGGTTGCGCTATAACGCTTATAGGTGGAGAATGCAATTCAAAAACATCTCTTTCGTCAAATGAGATTACCGCAATTTCTCCAGGAATTTGAATTTCATTTTCCTTTAAAACCCGCAAGCCATTTATTGCAAGATTATTTGATGCAAAAAGAATTGCATCAATTCCCTCATTGTCTTTCAAAAATTTATCAATAATTCTCTTTCCTGTAACTGTTCTAACATCTTCAAATTTTAATAACAATCTATATTGTGTTAGACCGTGATTTCTTATTGCTTCCAAATAACCGGCATTTCGATCAACTAGGGGTGAAAGTTCAGATTCAATTCCGATAAAAGCTATATTTCTTCTTCCAGCATCATAAAGGGCTTCTACAGCTTTTTTTGCACTTTCTCTGTTTTCCAGAACCACGTAATTATGTTTAAAATCTTTAAAATATCTATCAAATACCATTATGGTTAATTGATCTTCATATATCAATTTTTTTAAATCATTACTGAAATGTTCCGGGGGAGTTATTATAAAAGCGTCAACCTGTCTTTCTTTAAAAAACTGGATTAATTCTAAAGTTCTTTCTCTGCTATTTTCAGTACTACAGTAGATTAAATTATATTCATTTTTAAACGCAATTTCTTCCATCCTTTTTGCAATGGCTGAAAAAAATGGATCTGAAATATCCTCTACCATAAATACAATTGACTTGGATTTCCCAGTACGCAGTGATTGTGCAGAAGAGTTTGGTTTATAGCCTACTTTTTCAATATAATTTTCAACCTTTTTTATAACCTCTTTACTTATTTTATTTTCAGCTTTATTATTAACGATGAATGAAATTGTAGTAATGGAAATACCCAATTCCTTTGAAATATCTTTCATAGATATTTTTTTCTTTCGTTTCATAAATTATAAATTAAGATTTGAGGTTGGGTGAAGAAGAAAAATCAAAGATATAAATTCTCCAGTTTTTTTATAAATGGAATCAATTGGGCGGGAGAATAATAAGTTATTTTGTGATAATTAATCAATATAGATTTCCAGAAGTTTAGCATTATTAGCTTTTAACTTCACATTAGAATTAATTGCCGGAATTAGTACTGTTTCGCCCTGATGGATACTTTCCACCTGCTTATTTACCTCAACTTCTGCACTACCTTCAACACACATTAGTATAACAAAAGAATCTATATTACTATAGTCCCTGGTAAGTTCACCCTTAACAGGTAAAAAATTGGTAGTAAAATATTCACAATGAGCAATATTGGAAGGTTTATTTAAAACCTTTTCATAGTTCAAAATATAGTCTGACTTTTTTTCAAAATCGATAGCATCTATCGCCAGATCGGTATGTAATTCTCTTTCTTCTCCATTTGAATCTACTCTGTCCCAATCATAAATTCTGTAAGTTACGTCAGAGGTTTGCTGAATTTCAGCTAATAGTACTCCTGCACCGATAGCGTGAACTTTACCGGTATTAATAAAAAATGCATCTCCCTCTGAAACTTTTTCAAAGTTTAATAGCTTGATTAATGTACTATTCTTTAAATGGTCAATATAGGTTTGCTTGCTTATAGATTGTTTAAAACCTAGATTAAGTTCAGCACCTTTATCGGCCTGCATTACATACCACATTTCCGTTTTTCCAAAAGAATTATGTCGTTCCCTCGCAAGTTGATCATTCGGATGTAATTGTACAGATAGTTCTGTTTTTGCATCAATGAACTTTATCAATAAGGGAAATTCCTCTCCAAAATCTTCAAAAACTTTTTTTCCTAGAAAGTCTGACTTATACTCTCTTATAATTTGATTTAAAGAATTCCCCGTCAGTTTTCCATTTTTTACAATAGAAATATTATCTGCAACTCCCGATATCTCCCAACTTTCTCCCAGATTCTTTTTATCTGATTTCTTATTCAGGATATCTACTAACTTGCTTCCTCCCCATATTTTTTCCTTCAGGATAGGTTCAAATTTTAATGGATAATTAATCATAAAGTTAAATTTAAGGGCCCAAATTAATTATATCCTTTTAATATCTCGATGCAATCCCTATTAATTTTAAAAGTATATCGGGATATCAAATTAAATTCACGAGAGCTTAGGAACCTATTTTTCAATAGAAGGTGGGCAGAAACTATAAAACATTGCGCTGGGTCTTGAAGATAAAGGGGAATATTCTATTGATGATTATTCATAGTGGGATCCACACCCACTTACGATTTCCCATAAATCCCAAAGCATTAATTTTTCTATCTTACAGGCAAGCGGTTTAGCCCTACATTGGCTGCTTGTTTTTAAAACTCGCTGATAAATAGTTTAGCCATTGAAAAAGGAATACAAGTTAATTTAGGGTTTCAAGTTCATTTAGAAAAATAAAAAAAAAGCAGTTCCCAACAATAAATTACCGCAATTACGGTAGGTTCGACTACGTCCGAATCCACTCGGAATACCTATCGTTGATGCTAAACCGAAAATTAACGCATCTGTATCAAACCGGTATATCAGACCGTTGCCCAATATAATCGTGATTTTCCTTTCAGTTGCGATAAATTGATTTTACTTTTGATAATATCAAATGATACTATCAAAATGAAGCCTCCGTACGAGATTACTCCGATTATTCTTAGAGTTATAACTTCTATTTCAGAGAAGTTAGGAGCGATCAATGCCACCTATCTAAATAAGCCTTCTCCTAAATTAAGAAAGGAAAACAAGATTAAAACAATTCATTCTTCCTTAAAGATTGAGGGAAACACTTTAACTGAAGAACAAATCACTGCACTTTTAGAGAACAGGAGAATCATCGGACCAAAGAAAGATATACAAGAGGTTTTAAATGCTATCGAGATTTATGAACATCTGGAAAATTATGATCCATTCAGTGAAAAATCATTTTTAAAATGCCATCAAGATTTAATGCAAAATCTTTTAGATGATGCTGGAAAATACAGAAAACAGGGGGTTGGAATAATGAAAGGTTCTGCAGTAGAACATTATGCTCCACCATATCAAAATGTGCCTTTCTTAATGAAGGATTTATTTGAGTATTTGCAAACTTCAGAAGAAATTGAACTGATTAAAAGCTGTGTATTTCATTATGAAATGGAATTTATTCATCCGTTTTTAGATGGGAACGGGAGGATGGGCAGATTGTGGCAAACTTTGTTATTAATGCAGAAATATCCTGTATTTGAATATTTACCTTTCGAGACTTTGATCAGCAATGATCAGGAAAAATATTATGCTGCATTATCAGATAGTGACAAGGCTGGAAATTCGACTGCTTTTATTGAATATATGCTTGGAGTAATCAATAAATCCCTGGAAGAATTACTCAATTTTACAAACAGAACTCTAACTGAAAAAGACCGACTTGATTATTTCTTATCTCTGAATAAGAGAGAATTCACTAGAAAAGATTATATGGAAGTATTTAAAGACATTTCCGGAGCAACAGCCAGTAGAGATTTAAAAAAAGCTGTGGAACTGAATTTATTTAAAAAGACAGGAGATAAAAACAAAACCCGGTACAGGATATAACCAGCCGCAATATCGGTTGTAACAATTTTCGGGTTTTACCGAAAAAGTTTAATTTTGAAAACCAATAAATGAAAGATCAGGCCAGCAAATCCGCGTCCCTTCTATGTTGTATATCAAATTTCAGACGACTTTTTTCCTATATTTAACATGTTAGCCTGAAGAGGAACTGAGCTCTGCTGGAGAGCAACTCAATAGCAATAAGGCTTTCGACAGTGAATATGGGTCCCTATTTAAAAGGGACCTTTTTAAATTCATTCATTGTCCACCATGGCTAAGTAAACTCAAGGCCTTTTAGCTTTCATTTATTAGTATCAGTAATATTATAAAACAGCCTTCTATTAACAGACTCTATGAGCTGCATCGTCTTGTTTAGTTTATATAAGTAAGTACGCCGTAGTCTACTAAATGACAGTCGTGAACGCTGCAGGGACGCGGAAACGGTCACACTTGGAAATTGCTGTTTTATAAATTACGTTCTTATTTCTATTTATATCCCAGTTCATATTTGGTTTGGTTATTCAGGACAAACCTCATCCTGCTTAATATCTTTTTAGTAATGCGTATGATTGCTTTGTTTGGCTTCATTCTATGACCTAGTCTTGTATAAGTTGCTCCCAAGGCCGGATCTTTTCCTATAGCTTTACAAGAGGCTTCAATCAAAATATCTCTTAAAATTCGATGCCCTCTGGGCGTGATTTCTCCAACCCGGTCTTTTTCTCCAGAAGAATTTGTAGACGGAACCAGCCCGATAAAACCACATAATCTATCTAGGCTTTTGAACCTTTTTATGTTCTCAATCTCTGTCAGGAATGTGATGGCCGTGATATAGCCTACTCCAGGGATAGATTGAAGTAGTTCTATGTTTTCTCGATACCAAGGAGTCGCTGAAAGTGCTTTAACCTTTCGGTTGACTTCAAGCTTAAGCGCATGAAAATAATAGTACTTTGCTAAATGTCCCTCCAGCGTTTCTCGGAAGAAACCAATCTTCACTTCAGCAAGCCATTTGACAAATTTTCTAGTCCATTTCTCTTTGCTTAAGTCTTCCGGAATATCAATACCGTTGCAATGAAGAAAAGATTTGATTTGGGTCTTAGTTCTTGCAAGGTCTCGCGCAATGGTCTTTCTCAATCGAACAAGACTTCGGTCTGTCAAAGTCTCTAAGGAAGGAATGTAAATTGGAGTCAGCTCTCCATTCTTTAAGGAACGGGCGATCTTTTTGCTATCCCTCGAATCATTTTTCTGCACCTTTTCTTTTCCAGTAGTGGGAACATCTGCAGGATTCACCACAATGGACTTAATACCCAGTTCTAGTAATCGATAATGAGGCATAAAACCGGCAAAGCCAGCCTCATAAGCACTGAAATAGCTCCCGCCAGGATAGTTCTCCTCTAGGTGGTTCAGGAGTGTCTGAGCATTAGGATTTTGCGAAAAGGTTTTCTGGTAATACGGTTCCATCATGACCGTTACATTCCAACTCTTAAGGTGAGTGTCGATACCAATATAAATATTTTGGCCGGTGAAGTCGAATTGTGTACTTTGTGTTCGCATAGGTTTTAGATTTTAAAGTAAGTAACTAGATATTACTATATTACAATAATCATCTGAAACTTATGCTTTTATCCTTTATACAAACATAGGGCCTACTCCCACAACTTGCGATAAGCGAAACCGTACCCACGAAGGCTATAAGAAGATAATGCGAAATTAAATGGTAATAAATATGGAATTTTTGAAAAGCGAACCTAAAGCTATAAAGCTAACTTATGTTCTGGCTCTTTTAGTATTTATTTTCAATACCTTTTTGTTCATTAAAGAAGGTAAAATTAATGGTTATCTTACCGTAGCTTTTAGCCTCATTCTGATAATTTTCACAATCCGTCTTACAATTTTTTCTGCTGAGAAGAAATAATTCGGAGTTTTAAAGTCAGACCCTAAAAGTTAAATAAGCAGCTTTTAATTAGTTTTCAAAATCATTTCAATGAAGCAGATCATAATAAAATATTCCCCTAAACGGCTCAAACAAAGCTTGATTTTTGGTGTGTTCTGGACGATTCTGGGTTTTTTGAAATTGAATTATACAGAAATTATTAGCTGGATTGATTATGGATATTTAGTTGTAGCGGTTTTGTATTGGACCACCTATTTGTATGAGAAAAACCGGCAATATCTAACAATAGACGCCAACTCGATCCGTAAAAATACGCTACCCGCTAAAAGAATCGATATTTCAGAAATAATTCAAATTAAAAAGTTTCCGGGGAAATATATTTTAATTAGTGATTCAAACAGGCTAAGCATCAATATCGATCTAATCGAAAAGGATTCTTTAATTCAACTCAACCAAATCCTGGCAGAATTAGATTTACCGGAAACCAACTCACCTTTTAAAAACCTTGAAGCAAAGTAAAAAATTACAATTGCATTTCTGAATGCGGAATTTAACTTAGGCAGCGGTGATTTAAACAACCAGGGCAGGTAAAGCGGTGTTCGTCAGTCGTTCCATTTTGTTCCATAAAGCACAATTGCAAAATGATTTTATCTTCCCCTTGCTGGCGGGGAACTCTTTGAAGCAGTCTATTCCTAATAAAAATCCAACTCCATAGCATTTTGCACTTGCCCCTCCACAGCTCAAAAAAACCTTCCATCCTCAGGTTTTTTAAGCTGCTGCGGTTGCTTTATTTCACACATTCCACTCCTTCCTCACGCGTTGCTCCTTTTTGCCCTTAAAATCCAAAGCGGTCACCCTGCCGGGTGGCTTAAAATTTAAGGGCAAAACCGCAACTTCATAATGTGCGAGCCTGCGAGGTCACAACGGCTAATTGGCTGTCACATTTTTTGTAGGTAGTTTTCAAAAATAATTTTTTAAAAAACAGCAAAGCCTTCGGGGCATAAGCGCTTTGAGTAGTACCCGCCCACGGACCCCGAACTAAAAGAACAAACCGGATAAAAAAAGGGCCAACGGCCCCAAAGCCCTTATTTACCCCCACACCGGCCTGTGTGGCAAAGCTCCGTGGCTGCGCTTTCCCCCACACGCCTAAATTCTACTAATCACAGAAAATTGAGTTTTATTGTCGGGCCCTGTCATCTTGAGCGGTCCCGATAGCTATCGGGAGAGGAACAAAAAATGCGCCAGCCAGCGTGATACGTAGCTGTGGGCCGCCCTGCGTCGCCTCGTATTACAAGCGAAAAATGCACGGTAGAACCAGGGAAAATTCAAAAATCAAAATAATAAAAAAATCACCGGCTCCTGCGGGCTTTCCCCACACCACCGTTGTTCCTGCTCGCAACGGCTCGCAGCCGATTGGTGTACCTGCCCCTTTCTAAAAGCGAACAGGTTACAACTTCCTCTTAGCCTATTTGCCAATTTTTAAAATAGATTTTTCACTAAATTTGAGCTATGAAGATCCCCGAAAATCATATAGCTTCTTTAAACCGCCTTTGTGAAGAACACAATGTGGAAAAGATGTACCTATTTGGTTCGGCTTTAAATGAAAATTTTTCTGATAAAAGCGACCTCGATTTCCTCGTGAAATTTAAACCTATCGACCTGGCCAACTATTTCGAGAATTATATGAGCTTCAAAGAGGATTTAAAAAACCTGCTCGGGAGAGAAATTGATTTGGTAGAAGAACAAACTTTAAGAAATCCAATCTTAATTAAATCCATAAACCAGTCAAAAGAATTGGTCTATGGATGACAGAATTTTAAAGTGGCTCTTTGATATTAAAATAGCTATTGAAGAAATAGACAGTTATTTTGAAGGTACCCAAATAGACTTCCAGGCATATAAGAAAAATCTGATGCTCAAGAGAGCTGTCGAAAGAGATTTAGAAATAATTGGAGAAGCTATTAATCGAATTATAAAACGAGATCCCGAATTCACCCACAAGATTACAAATGCAAAAGCGATAATCGGATTAAGAAACCAGGTGATCCACGCCTATGATAATATTTCTGATGAGAACATTTGGTCTATTTTAATCACTCATCTCCCAAAGTTAAAAACTGAAATTGACTCCTTGATCGTAGATGCCCAGGAAAATTAAGTTAGCCGTATTGCCCTGCATTTTTATCACCAGATAATTTTACAACTTCCGATTCTTCATCCTGCGTTTCAACTCCAAAAACTTCTTCTCAAAAGCTTCAGGTTCCAGGTACAGCTCTTTTTCAGCTTCAAAAAAACGAAGTTCCGACTGGATAAAGCCATCGCTCACCTCCACATCTTTCATATGCCGACGTAATTGTCGCTTAACCGTAATCTTCCAGAGCTTTCCCGGGCCCATATAGTAAGTACATTTCCGCAGAAACTGATTCTCCATCACATCCCTTATCCAGGTTACCACGGCCAATATCACCACCTTCGAGCCAGGCTTCACCCGTTTTCCAGAGAAAAAATAACCAAATTCAAAACCTGAAAGTTCATCAACTACAGCTTCCACATCCCGCAGATCTTCCCGGGAGCTTTCGTTTAATTTGGTTTGTTCTTCCATAGTTGAGCTAAGGTTATTCCTGGTTAACTGCTTCAAAGCCGGCAAAACTTCTATCTTTTTAGTAACTTACAAAGAATATATTTCAAATTCTATGCGAAAATTACTACTTCTAATAATTCTATTCCCGGGCTTTTTGTTTGCAAATGACTATGAATGCGTCCCGGGACACATATCTTATTTACCCGAGTCGAAAACCATTAGCCTAAATCCTAAAATTATAATTGAGGGCAGCGGTTACATTCAAAAGCTTTTACAGCAGTTTAAAGATAATCCGCCTTATCTCGAAAATGCTGCGGGAGACAGGGTTTTATTGCAGCTTGAAGAAATCAATGTTGGTCAAAGAGGTATAAGTCAGGGCTTGTTTTCTCCTACAGAAAAACTTAAACCAAATACCGAAAATTTTCCCAATTATATTTCAGGTACCGAGAATAAGCCTGCAAATCCTGAAAAATATGATAGGTTGGAGAAAGAACATAAAAGAGTAAAATGGACGACCACCACTACACCGGCCGAGGCATTGAATCAGGAGCTTGAAATTAATTTTTTGGAAAATCAGGTTGAATTTTACGGCTGCGGCCCTGAGGCTTTTTTGATTTTTGAATTGGAAAATACAAACGATCAGGAAATCTGGTATCATACCGAATTAGTCGATCTGCAAACAGGAGAGTCTCATTCTTATATTTTAGATGTGTGGAAAGACGCACTTTATGTAGGCCACGGGATGTGTTCAGGCGCGTTCAGCTATTCTAAAGAAGGCGAATATAAAGTTCGCTTCACGCCAATGAATATCGATGGAGAAAGCCTGGCTACCACTGACTGGTACACTTTTGAAAGCCCCTATGTAGGCGCCGATAATCCCTGGGAAATGTTGTTCAGCAAAGAATAACGAAACTCAAAATTCAAAAAAAGAAACCAAAGCTAAAAATGCTCCGCTGGCGCAGCCAAGCTCGGAGCCCTGCGGGTTTCAGCGGAAATCTCCATCCTCAAAGATTTTTTTGCTAATTCAGAGCTAACTAATTTCGGATAGTATTTCCACTGAAAAGCTTGTCTGCTGGCTGCGCATTTTAAATAGACGGCTTTCTTTTTTCTCCTTTTTTCTTTTGAAAAATAGAAGGGAGGGGGTTGCTCCAATGAGCAATGTTGTGCAGCCCTGGGCAAAGCCCCCTCTAAATGTCCCGACCTTGACATTTTCTCCTTATTTCAGCCTCGAATTGAGAGTTGAAAACAGGGACCTTCTCCGTACCATCTCCGTATCAACTCCAGTCAAAAGCTCATTTATTAACCTTTAAATTCTTATGTGATGGGAATTATTAGACAAGGCGTGCTGGGAGGGATTTCCGGAAAGATCGGGAACATCGTGGGAGCCAGCTGGAAAGGTATCAACTACCTGCGCATCAAACCGGCCAGTTTGGCCAACCCAAGAACTCCGCTGCAGGTGAATCAGCGCAACAAGTTCCAGGCGGTATTGGAGTTTCTTCAGCCTAACCTGGGATTTTTGAAAGTAGGATTCAAGTACCTGGCCAACAAGCAGAGTGCTTTTAACGCAGCGATGTCTTACACGCTGAACAATGCGATCACCGGGATTGCCCCCAACTTTAGCGTTGATTATGCTCAGGCTTTGGTTTCCCGTGGGAACTTGCCGGGAGTGCTAAACGGCGCGGCTAACTTTTCTGCTTCCGGGCAGATTGGCTTTAGTTGGGACGACAACACCGGTGGCGAGGCTGTGGCTACCGACAGGGCGATGCTCCTGGTGTACAACCCGGCGAAAAAAGAATCCACTTACACCGTAGAGGGAGTCGGCCGGTCTGCCGAGGCAGAAACCCTGGCCATCCCCGGATCTTATGCCGGTGATACCGTACACGTGTATATGGCCTTTGTTTCCGAAGATGGAACCAAAGTATCCAACAGCGCTTATCTGGGTACCGGAGTACCTGCCTAGATTTTTGTGTGTTTTAGGTATGAAACCGTCTTCCCTGAAATGGGGGAGGCGGTTTTTTTGTGTGGGATAATGATGAATCCCTGTGAAGTAATTCTAAAAAAGATGGACTAAATATGGACTAACTTTCAGTTTTTTAAGTCCGTAAAAAACAAAACCCCTTGATTTCTCAAGGGGTTTGGGCGTATAAACGCATTTTGAATGTGACCGCGGGAGGATTCGAACCCCCAACCCTCAGAGCCGAAATCTGATATTCTATCCAGTTGAACTACGCGGCCGGCATTAAACCTCACAGGTTCTAAAAACCTGTGTGGTCTATACTCTTATTTGCTTAATTTTTTCTTTACGATCATCGAAATGGTCTTGCCATCGGCCTTACCAGCTAATTCCTGGCTGGCCACTCCCATCACTTTTCCCATATCCTGCATTCCGCTGGCTCCGGTTTTAGCGATGATCTCATCTACTTTAGTTTCAATCTCTGCTTCGCTAAGTTGCTCGGGCAAAAACTGCGCGATTACCTCAGCCTGCTTTTCTTCAGGCTCCGCAAGATCCGGTCTACCCTGTTCTCTATAGATGGCAGCACTGTCTTTGCGTTGCTTTACAAGTTTTTGAAGTAGTTTCAACTCCTCATCCTCGCTTAGCCCCTCCTTAGACGCGCTTTCAGTATTGGCAAGAAGAATAGCACTTTTTACCGCACGCAATGCCTCAAGCTTCACGCTGTCTTTAGCACGCATCGCTGCCTTCATCTCGGTCATTACATTTTCCTGTAAACTCATATCTTAATTGTGTCATTTCCGCCCCTCCTAAAAAAATCGGGAGCGGAAATCTTATTAATCCCTTTTTCCAAACCCTAAACTATCGGGAACAAAAATCATATTTCCGCTGCGAATATAAATATTAAAATCGATTTCTGCCCTGCTTCTCCCTGCAAAAATAAGTATCTTGGCCTATCACGACAAGCCATTTCAAATGAGAATTTTAGTTTTTATCAGCCTGTTTTTTTTAAGTTTTTCAGTTTCAGCACAGCAGCGTTTTATTGATGAAACTTTCCAGCTTCAACCTACTAAAACCCACACCTACGCGACTAAAGACGGGCAGGCCCTTCAGCTGGATGTTTATATGCCTGCAAAAGATAGTTTGCAGCAAAGACCTTTGATCATTTTTATGCACGGCGGCGGATTCGCAGGCGGGACCCGCACCAATGAGGCTGAAGTCAAATTTGCCGAATCGGCCGCAAAAAGAGGTTATGTGGCGGTGCAGATTTCCTATCGCTTAACCCGCAAGGGTCAATCTTTTGGCTGTGATTTCGAAGCTGAAGGAAAAATGCAAACCTTCCGCCTGGCCGCTGAAGATTTTATGGATGCCCTGAATTTTATGATTTCTGAAAAGGAAAAATTCGGAATAGATCCTGAAAAGATCATCGTTGGTGGCAGCAGTGCCGGGGCTGAAGCCGTGCTCAATGCAGTTTATAACGAACGCCTAATGTTTAAAGACCTGGTAGGATACGAAAATTTCAGTTTCGCCGGAGTCTTCTCCCTGGCCGGGGCCATAGTAGATGCCAGGTATATTACCGAAGAAAATGCTATACCCGGGGTATTCTTCCACGGCCCCGAAGACAACCTGGTACCTTATGCAACCGGGCCACATCATTGGTGTGACCGCGACAAACCAGGTTACATCATCCTGGACGGCTCCCGCACAATTACCGAGAAACTTAGAAAACTTGGCGCTTCTTATATGCTCTACAGTTTTGAAGGTGGCAAACACGAACACTCCGGTATGCCCTTCGATTATTTCTCTGAAATATTTGAATTTTTCAACTCAGCTTTCTTGAATGGCGAAAAGAAACAGATTGAAATTCTGAAATAGCTCTATAATTACCCTACATCTCTGAAAGTCTAAATTAAATGAAAAAGTTAAGCCTCCTCTTATTGCTATCCGTGAGTTCCCTGTTTTCTCAGCGCTCGGTTCAAACCATCAACTCTGCCTGGGAATTTCAACTGGAGAATTCAGAAAAAACCAGCATTGTAAACATCCCTCACACCTGGAATGCCGAAGATGCCTTTCGGGACGGAAAGGAATATTTCCGCGGAAAAGGAACCTATCAGAAAACAATTTTCGCCCCGGAAACCTGGGGACAAAAACAGATCTTCCTCAAGTTTGAAGGCAGCAACCAGATCACCAGTTTATTTGTGAACGGTAAAAAAATTGGAGAACACCGCGGGGGCTATACCGGTTTTGTGTTTAATATTTCTGAAGCCTTAAAGTTTGGTCAAACCAATCAGGTAAAAATTGAAGTTGATAACGCCCATAATACCGATATTCCACCACTGGATGCCGATTTTAACTTCTATGGCGGAATTTACCGGGACCTGGAACTCATCGTAACCGATGCTGTTCATTTCGAACTGGAAAATGAAGCCGCCGGAAACCTGCTTATCAAAACCGAAAAGGTTTCAGCTACTAGGGCCAGTATAGATTTTGAAGCCCGAATTCTCAACGCTTCCGATAAAAGGAAAAAGGTAAAGCTCGAGGTTAATATTTTTGATCCCTCTAATAAACGCATCAGGACTATCACGCGGGAGCTAAACATTAAAACTTCTGCCAGCATTAAAGTGAATCTACAGGATCAATTACAAAATCCCGAATTATGGTCTCCCGATACTCCCAATCTTTATAAACTGGAAGCCCGCCTGGTAGACCAGGCTACAGGGCAAATTCTGGATAATTTTGATTCGAAATTCGGGTTGCGTTGGTTTGAAGTAGATACTGAACGAGGTTTTACCCTTAACGGAAAGCCGCTAAAATTGATTGGAGCCAACCGCCATCAGGACTTTAAAGACCTGGGCAATGCGCTTCCCAACTCCCTGCACCGAAAGGATTATCAAATGATCAAAGATATGGGTGCCAACGTGATTCGTACGGCCCACTATCCGCAGGATCCTGATGTTTACAGGATTTGCGATGAACTCGGTTTGCTGGTTTGGACCGAAGTTCCTGTAATTAACGATGTTACCGATACCGATGCTTATCACGACATTTCTCTTAAAATGCAACGGGAGCAAATTTTGCAGTTTTACAATCACCCTTCGATTGTGATGTGGGGGCTTATGAATGAAATTTTTATAAGGCTGGTTTTTAATAACCAGATCACCGAAGAGGAAAAAGAAGCCAAGATAAAAACTTCGGTAGCACTGGCCGAAAAACTGGAAAAGGAGACAAAAAGGCTGGACCCACAACGCTTGAGCGTAATGGCCTTGCACGAAAATGAACTGTACAACGAATCGGGCATTGCCGATATTCCCGATGTAATAGGCTGGAATCTTTATTTTGGCTGGTATTCTCCCGGCCTGGAAAGTTTCGGAGAATTTTTAGATGAACAACATCGCCGCTATCCCGATCGGCCACTGTTTATTTCTGAATATGGTCCCGGCGCCGATGTGCGGCTGCAAACCGACACTCCCCGCCCCTGGGATTATTTTGAGGAATATCAGTTGAAGCTACACCGAAGCTATATCAACCAGGTTAAAGAACGAGATTTCGTTTTTGGAATGACCGCCTGGAATTTCGCCGATTTCGGCTCTTCCTTCCGCCAGGATGCCGCGCCTTATATCAACCAGAAAGGTTTGGTGAATATAGACCGAAGCAAGAAAGATATTTATCATTATTACCAGGCCCGGCTTTTGGAGGAGCCGGTTTTATATATCGCGGGCGCCAATTACGAAAATCGCTTTCCGCAAGATGAAAATGAAGAGAATATCATAAAGGTTTTTTCAAATGCTTCGGAAGTAAAATTAAAAGTCGATAATCGGGAATTCACCACAGAAGTAGAAGACGGAATCACCATTTTTAAACTGAAGCTTCCCGAAGGAAAACACCAATTGACCGCAAGTACTGAAGACGCAGAACATCATAGACAAATCGAAGTGAAATTCAGAAAAAATATGTTGAAGAACCTGCCAAAACAGCCGCTTATAATAAATACCGGCGCGCAGGTACATTATACCGATCCTGTAACCCGCGAGGTATGGATCAGCGATCAGGAATATTCTGCAGGCAGTTTCGGATTTGTAGGTGGAAATGCATATCAGAAAAACAAAAGCAAGTTTCAGGGCACCGCCTCAGATATCCAGGGTACCAAAAACGACCCGCTTTTTCAAACGATGCGGGAAGCAATGCAGGCCTATAAATTCGATGTGGAAGCTGGAGATTACCGCATCAGCCTGCTCTTTGCCGAACCCGAATACAATGCTTCTGAAGAAAACATCTATAATTTAAGCCAGGCCCAAAAAGAAGAAATTCCAGGTTTAAGGAGTTTTGATGTTTCGATAAATGGAAAAACGGTTTCTGAAGATCTTAACCTGGCCAGGGATTACGGCCGAATTCGTGCAGTGGAGATTTCATATTTAGTAAAGGCTAAAGATGGAATTTCGGTAGAATTTAAGGAAATTTCAGGAAAGGCAATTTTGTCGGGAATTAAATTGGAGAAATTGTAAACTGAATTATGTCGCACCTTTGGAGCTCAATTTTCAAAACGCAGCTGTTTTCTATAAATATGCTGCCTCGCTGAGGCTGGATTATATCAGGTAGAATTACACGAAAAACCTCACAGGTCTCGGAGACCTGTGAGGTTTGTTATTAGCTGAGGCTTTAGATAATTGCAACTTGCTGAAACACCCAGGCCCCGCAGGGGCGAAATATTTCAATTTCATTCGATATAATTCTTTGTTGACAACACCCAAAATTATGTCGCTCCTTTGGAGCTCAATTTTCAACAGGTACCCGGTTTCTATATATATTCCGCCTCGATGAGGCTGAATTTTACCTGGGAGAACTTCCAGTTCCTTTAGAGGTGATAAACCTGACAGGTCTTGAAGACCTGTCAGGTTTGTTTTTAACTGAGGCTTTGAAATACTGCAACTTTTTGAAGTCACGTCCAAGCCCCGTAGGGGCGAAATATTTATAGAAGCGAACGTCTTAGCAACTTTGGAGCTCCGTAGGAGCGGCATAATTCTTCATAAAAAATCATTCCTCCTACTCTCAAAATTCATAAAAACAAAAAATCCCGCCGGAAAATCGACGGGATTTAACAATCCCTGGGGCAGTAGGGTACCCCGGAACCTTTATTTCAAAAAATATTATTCCTCTACACGAAAACTTCCTGTGAATTCCCCGGCAGAGCTTCCTCCCACGAAAAATTCAAATTCACCCGGTTCCACTACGTAGTCAAGTTCGGCATTGTAGAATTTCAGATCCTCGCGGCTAAGCTCAAATTCTACGGTTTTGCTCTCCCCTTTTTTCAGCGAAATCTTTTTAAAACCTTTCAATTCTTTCCCGGGAGGAGTGATGCTTCTCACCTTATCGTGGGTGTATAACTGCACCACTTCTTCCCCCTCATAATCTCCGGTATTGGTTACCTCAACCGAGATTGTAAGGGTTTCCTCTCCACTAATGCTTTCCTTATCTACTTTGGCTTCAGAATATTCAAATGCTGTATAGCTTAGCCCATATCCAAATGGAAGTAATGCTGAATTTGGCGCATCCAAATAGTTGGATTTAAACTTCTGAAATTCGGTATCTGAAGGTCCCGGTCTTCCGGTTATTTTTCTGCTGTAATAAACCGGGATTTGCCCTACGCTATGAGGCCAACTCATCGTAAGTTTTCCCGACGGATTATAGTTTCCGAAGATCAAATCGGCGATAGCATTTCCGGCCTCAACCCCGGGGTGCCACACCTGAAGTATATCTACGGGCAACTTCATCTCCTCCGAAATATCCAGCGGGCGACCGCTCATAAGCACTAACACCACGGGCTTGCTGGTGGCGGCCAATTGACGAATAAGTTCTTTCTGGCTATCGGGAATTCTAATGTCGGTTCTGTTAGAAGATTCTCCACTCATTTCACTGGCTTCTCCCACTACAGCTACGACTACATCGGCGGCATTGGCAACTTCAAGGGCCTCTTCCAGCAATTCTTCCGGGGTTTCTTCAGAATATAGAATTTTTGGACCCAGGGCATTTACATTTTCAGCAAATTGTTTGTCATCGCTGATGTTCGCTCCTTTGGCAAATGTCACCTTAGCCTGTGGAACTACATTTTTAATTCCTTTCAACACCGGGATTGAAAGCTTATGATCCCCGGTTGGCGCCCAGGTTCCCAGCATATTGGTTTGATCGTTGGCCAAGGGCCCAATCAATGCAATTTTAGCATCCTTTTTAAGCGGAAGTACCCCGGCATCTTTCTTAAGAAGCACGGCAGCTCTGGCAGCTACTTTTCTGGCAAGTTGACGATTTTCGTCTGAAAGGATATCTTTTTCAGGGCGGCTCTCGTCTGAATAGCGGTAAGGATCATCTAAAAGCCCGAGTTTATGTTTAGCCTCCAAAATTCTCCTGGCTGCAGTGGTGATGGTTTCTTCGGAAACTTTTCCTTCTTCTACCGATTTCTTCAGCGTGGTTAGAAAACCTTCTCCAACCATATCCATATCCAGCCCGGCATTGATCGCCAAAGCCGAAACAGCCTGCAGGTCTCCCAGCCCGTGGGCGATCATTTCATTTACCGAAGTATAATCGGAAACCACGAAGCCTTCAAAGCCCCATTCTCCACGAAGCAAATCGGTTAATAACCATTTATTTCCTGAAGCAGGCACCCCGTGAATATCGTTAAAAGAAGTCATCACGCTGGCTACTCCCGCATCTACAGCGGCCTTATAAGGAGGCATATATTCGTTGTACATTCTAAGTTTGCTCATATCAACGCTGTTGTAGTCACGACCACCTTCAGCAGCGCCATACAGTGCCATATGTTTTACGGTTGAAAGCATGGTATGAGGTTGGGTAAGATCTTCACCCTGGTAACCTTCTACCATAGCCCTGGCCACCTGGGCACCTAAAAACGGATCTTCCCCGGCACCTTCGGCTACGCGGCCCCAACGAGGGTCCCGGGCGATATCTACCATTGGAGAGAAATTCCAGTTAATCCCATCGGCAGTAGCTTCTTTGGCAGCTACCTGAGCGGTCTGCTTGATAAGCTCCATATCCCAGCTCGCTGAAATTCCCAGCGGAATTGGGAAAGTAGTTTTATATCCGTGAATCACATCAGACCCGATTAGCAGCGGAATCCCCAATCTGGAATTCTTTACGGCAAGTTCCTGGGCCTGTCGTACTCTTTCAGGGCTGGACACTCCAAAAACTCCTCCTACGTTCCCGGCTCGTATTTTGGCTTCCACATCTTCACTCACCACCGATCCGGTAGCAACCCCTCCACCCGGAGTGAGCAGGTTTAGCTGGCCAATTTTTTCTTCCAGCGTCATTTTTTCTAATAGCTCTTCTACTTTCGGAATACGCTCCTGGGCGTGAAGCGCAAAGGCTCCGGCCATAAGGAAAAGGCTAATTGACAGATAAATCTTTCTCATTTTCATTTGGTTTATTAATCAACAAAATTTTTATTCTACGTGAATAATCTCAGAACGATCTGAAATTCCATTTTCATTAAAGGCTTCGATTTGAAAGTAATATTCGGTGTCCCGGTCCAGGTTGCGCATAAAATGTTCGTTTGCATCATAGATCAACCAGCCGTGGTATAATTTATCGGGCGCAATTCCCCAGCGAATATTGTAACCCTGGGCTCCCTTCACCGGATTCCAGGTGAAAGCAGCATCTCTTCGGTCTTCCTGGCGTTTAATCTCAAAACCTCTAACCTTAGCCGGCTTTTTACCAAAACCTTTTCCAAAAACCCTGATTTCAGATAAGGCAAAATTATTGCCCGGCACCTCGATATTATTGTAGCGCACATACTTCCCTTTTACAGGCTGATTCAGCGGCAGGTAAGCATTTGGGGCGTCTTTAAAACTTTTGCTTCGGTCTACTACGGTTTCCCAGTTCTTTCCATCTTCGGAAACTTCCAAAGTAAACCTGTGGCGTAACCCTTCGGTTCGGGTATAAATACCAGATTCTTCATCGTGAAAATTCAGCTGAAAAGCATAAATATTCCCGGGATTTAGCATCTCGATCTCCACCCATTGCTCATCATTATTGGCTTCGGCAACCCAGAAAGATTTCGGACTTTCATCGGTAAGCACTTTCGAAATAATTTTTCCTTCAGAATTTTTCTCCAGGGGCATTTCGGTGATATCGAATTCACCATCGGTAGAGGTGCTTTTTCTAATTTGTTTCATCGAAGAAGAAACAGTAGCTTTTCCTTTATACGAGAGCAACATCCAGCCATTATGAAGCCCGGCCTTTGTAGGGTGATTCGGGCCATATAACGGATAATCTCCATAACTGGTAAGGGCGTACATCAGGCCATCTTCATCAAAATAAGTTGGAAACATATTGAGCCTGCGTTCCCAGTGTGAATTGGAAGCCAGGGCCACCGTCCCGAAATGCCAGTATTGCCCGTTGGTTTGTTGAACTGTAATCCCGTGGCCCGCTCCATTGGCAAAGCCTCCGGGTTTAAAGCTCATCGGGTTATTTTTCATATATTCAAAAGGCCCCAGGGGAGAATCTCCCACATAGGCCGCATCGGCATACACATTGAATTGAGTGCCAGGCGCAGCATATTGCAAATAATATTTGCCGTTATGCTTGGTCATCGAGGCGCCTTCCATATAACCTTCTTTTAAAGTAGGATGAAAATTGTTCTCTCCAAAGCGCTCCCAGCCGTGTTCTTCTTCCACAAGGTTGATGAGTTCTTTCTCCACTCCGGTTTCTAGAAAACGATCGTCTTTATCGAGCATTTTCACCTTTAGCGGATGCACATTCGACGATCCCCAATACAAATAGGTTTTGCCGTCATCATCGATAAATAATTCGGAATCCTGGATATTTGTGGAAATGGAAGCCGTTGGAGTCCACTCCCCTTTTTTTGGATTATCGGTATAAAGTATACTGCCATATCCTGCGGGATCACCTGCAAAATACACCAGCAAATCCTTGTAGTTAAAGGCGGTTGGCGCGTTGGAACCTTCAAAAAACCATTGTTTGGGTTTAATGAATTCCCAGTTGATCAAATCTTTGGAATGCCAGTAGCCAAAAGAGCGGGTAACGAACATATAATATTCGCCCTGAAATTCAATTACTGCAGGATCGGCGCCCGAGCGGTAGGAAATATTCTTGCTGGAATTATAAACCATATAGGTATAATCAATATCCAGCGGATTGATATAAGTTTCGGGAACGATCTCTTCCTGAGCAGAAAGAAAACCGCTAAGAAGCAAAGCCGTACCTGCAAATATATTTCTGAAATTTTTCATCTATTTATTATTTTCATTTTCCAGACTATGCGAGAACAACCAGGGCAATAAATGAGGCTCGGCAAAGGCTGAATCCCAGCTGTTGTGATTGTCATCGGGATAAAGCGAGAGTTTCGCGTTCCCGCCATAGTGGTTGATCATTCTTGCCATTTTTTTAGAATTATCTGGCGGCACCACATCGTCTTTCTCTCCATGGAAAAGCCAAATATTGAAACCTTTGCGGTAATCTTTGGCGATTTCAGGATTAGCACCACCGCAAATGGCAAAGGCTGCGGCGAACATTTCAGGTTTTTTATAAAGCAACTCGAAGGTGCCCATTCCACCCATTGAGAGGCCGCCCAAATAAATTCGATCTCTATTTACAATATCTTCTGAAGAAATTTTTTCCATTAAATCCATTACTAATTGTAAAGATTTTGTGGCCGGTTTTTCATTCATAAAATCGAACTGAAAAGGAATCGTATCCCTTTTTACTTCAACTTTTGCCCAGTAATCTTCTTTAGGCGCCTGCGGAAAGATCACGATGGCGGGAAATTCTTCCTGTTTTTCTAGAAATAATTTACTGCCGTGGGTGAGTTGAGCTTCATTGTCGTTTCCCCGTTCGCCGGCACCGTGCAGAAATAAAACCACAGGATATTCATTTTCTTCAGAAAAATTCTTCGGAAAAAGGATGCGATACTTCAACGTATCTCCATCTTTTATAAAATGCTCTTTTTTGAAGTCTTCTTTTTCCTGAGCTTTAGTTGAAAATGGTGCACTAACAAGAGTGATCAGAAAAACCACCGATGCGATTAACAATCTATTTTTCATTTCTTTTATTTTTTAAACCTAACAGGTTTGGTTATTGAGACTTACAAGGTTTTGAAAACCTTGCAGGTCTATTGAAATTCTACATTTTCAAAACTGAACTGTTGTTCTTCCTCCTCCTTATATTCATCTAGCACAGGGGAATAAGTTTTCACCTCGATTTTTCCCTTTCCAGGGTAGATTTCCAGGATTCGAAGAAATCCGTTACCCCCATTTTCTGAACCTTCCACTCCTTTCTGATAGTTTGCGAGCATCTGGTATACCTTATTGCCATTTATTCCCTCGCTTACCAGGGTACCTACCCCAGATTTAAGAATATGCCCGGAAAAGACCAATTTCACATTAGGATGCTTTTTCAGCATTTCTTCCCAAACCTCTCCGCCATTATTCGGGCTTTCTGCCCCGGTATCTTTTCCTATCCCATAATTTTCGGGCAGCCACCAATCTTCGCCATCGTGATGGGTATTATCCTCATAAACGTGGGCGTGAGTGACCATAATAAAGTTATGATCGGGGAATTTTGCGATCATCTCGTTAGCCCAGTCCAGGGTTTTATTTCTCGGACCGAATTCCAACGATAAAACCATCCATTTTTGACCTTCAGCAGTAAATTCCTGTAAAAGATTATCTACAGTTCCTTGCGGAAAAGAGGCTACAAGATTTTGCATTTCATCCGGAGAAAAGAATTTATTGGCCATAGCGGTATTTCGGGTATCGGCAAATTTCCCGGCCTCACTACCCATATCGTGATTACCCAAAGCAAAAGCATAGGGTAAAATGCCGTCAAGAAGTTCAAAACCTTTTTTTGCAATTTCCCATTCCTCCTGATTATTATTCTGGGTGATATCACCTACATGCATCACAAAAGAAAATCTGTCTCTATTATCTGCCAGCCATTGCATCTGCTTCAAATAGATTTCGGGATATTCTTCTACATAAGTTTGAGTATCTGGCAGCACCACGATCTCAAATGATTCTTCCTGGGCCAGCAATGATAAAGGCAGCATCAGAAAAATCAACAAAATCAAAGTGATAAGATATAATAGTCTGTTTTTCATTTTTTATTTTTTGAACTTCATAGTCTCGATGGCTATGAAGGTCTTTCTGTGTTAAACCTGACAGGTTTTAAAAACCTGTCAGGTTTGGATTTAAGGTTTTCTTCGAGACCTACAAGGTTTTAAAAACCTTGCAGGTCCAGATCATCCTATTCAGAAACTGTAAATCCTAATCTTTCCAATCCTTCCTGTACCTCAGGAGCCTGCATAAACAGGTCCCAGATAAGTCCGGTACGATAATTCTCAATCATAACCACCTGCGGGCCCTGGTCTATGGCAAGGTAGCGCTGGGCAGCCCAGTCTTCACCTTCCAGGCTGTAGGCATCATAAAAACCGGCAGGTCCCCAAAGCAAATCGTTTTGTTCTTCATAGAAATAACGCATTGCACGAAGCGATTCTTCAGGAGTATAAGGGATAGAGCTTATTGCAGCGGTTGGAGAAACCACACCCCTGTCAGTATCTGGAGAATGGGCAGTATAACCTATGCCGTCATCTTCATTTCTGGTGTAACTGGCAGTGAGACCCCAGGAATTCTCATTATAGGTTTCAAAACCTTTAGGGTTCTCTACGCAATAATTATAGTTGATCAAACTATGGTTCACATTTAAGTCCCAGTAATTGGCATATTTATCTTCCAGACCAGTGGGATTAAGCCCCAGGTAAGAATAATGTGCCCAGAATAAGGGACCTCCCTTGTCGCCACGAGTGTTGTGTTTTAAAATAAGCGGCAAGCCATAAGCTTCCACATCGGTTACTATGTCGCCGCCACGGGCCCAGCCTTTATGGTAGGCATCGGCGTCTATAGCGTGCTCTGGAGAAGAAGCGGCCATAACGTATGTGATGAGACATTCATTATAACCTTCAATCATAAAGTCCATTTCCCACTCATAATCGGGAGACCAGTGCCAATAAATTCCATCTTTATTGTTGGTGTACCAGTTCCATTCGATCCCATTCCAAAGCTCATCGTATTTTTGAGCCACGGCCTGTTCCTGTTCGTTACCGTCTTTTAAATATTCCCGAACCACGATAAATCCCTGGGCCAGGAAGGAAGTTTCTACAATATCGCCTCCATTATCTTTGTCGCTAAAAGCCTGAACATCTCCGGTTTCACCATTTAACCAGTGTGACCAAACCCCGTGAAACCTGGGTGCATTGTCCAGGAAATCGGCAATTTTATCTAAACGGGCCACTGCTGAATCACGATCGATCCATTCCCGCTCCATTCCCGAAACTATGGCCATAAGGCCAAAACCGGAGCCTCCGGTGGTCACCACGTGCGCATCATTTTTTGGATATTCCCCGTCGGGATGCCAGCGTTCACGTGCCATTCCTGAATTTGGCTCGGCATATTCCCAGAAATATTTTAAAGTCTGTTTCTGAACGGTGTCCAGCAAGGCTTCATCGCTTAAGGTTGCCTCACTTTCAACTTCGGGTTCGGTTTTTTTATCATTCTTACAACTCACTCCGGCAATCAAAACTAATAGGAGTAGGCTAAGTCTTAAAGTGTTCATATAAATTGGATTTTCGGATAATTAATAATTAAAATTTAATCGGTCGAGGCCTCGCTGCACTTCTTCATCGGCCATAAACAAATTCCAAAGCAGTCCGGTTCTGTGATTTTCGATCATTGAAATTATGGGTCCCTGATCGATCGCCAGGTAGCCATCGGCCACCCAGTTTTCTTCTTCAGAAAAAGCATCGTAAAAGCCATAAGGTCCCCAAAGCTCATCTCCCATTTCTTCGTAGAAATAGCGAAGGGCTTTCATAGATTCTTCAGGAGTATAAGGAAATGAAGACAAGGCTGCCGTTGGAGTGATCACGCCCAAATCGTTGGCGGGACTGTGAGCTGAGTAACCTTCGTAATTATCGCTGGCGGTAAAACCCCAGCTGTTTTCTCCATAACCTTCAAAATTTCTCGGATTATCTATCGCGTAATTATAATGAATAAGGCTATGAGCCCGATTCTGTTCAAAATAATGCGCATATTGATCGCTAAGATTTCTTGGGTCTAAACCAATAAATGAATAATGCGCAAAGAATAAAGGACCTCCATAGGCTGGCCCCAGTGGGAGATCTATACCATAATGCTGGCGGTTATTCACCATATTTCCGTTTGAAGCCCAGCCCTGATGATAAATTTCAGGTTCAATAGGATGTGTGGGTGAGCCGGCTGCCAAAACATATACGATTAGAGATTCATTCCAGCCTCTTATGGGCAGGTTCATCTGGAATCCAAAATTTGGAGACCAGTGCCAGTAAAGCACATTTTCGCCCTGGGTGTACCAATCCCATTCCACGGCTTCCCAGAGAGCAGTAATTCGTGCGTTTAAATCTTCTTCTTCGGAAAAATACTGGCGGGCAATTAAAAGTCCCTGCATTAAAAATGCGGTTTCGACCAGATCGCCTCCATTATCCTTTTCACTGAAAGCTCTGGTTTCCCCTGAATCATCCAGATACCAGTGGGAAAAAGCGCCGTGATAGGTAGGCACGTTTTCCAAAAAATTAAGGATTTTGTCGAGTCTTTGTACGGCCTGGTTTCGGCTAATCCAGCCGCGTTCAACCGCAACTGGAAAGGCGGCGATTCCAAAGCCTGAGCCACCCATAGTCACTATATTGTCTCCCTGACCGCCATAGGCTTCAGCCTGGGACCGTTCTTTTGCCAAACCAGAATTGGTGCCGGCAAATTCCCAGAAATATTTAAAAGTAGTCTGCTGAACTTTTTCCAGTAGTTCGTCATCGTCAAGTACCTCTACGTTATCTTTATCCTTATCTGCTCCCGGAATATAAGGTTCCTGATATCCGGGGCCAGAATCGTTAGAACAGGCCGAAAAGATCATTAACATTCCCAATACATAAAAAACTCTCAGCATAGCCAGATCTTTAAAAATGAGTATCCTCCCCCCACAATTTGAAGAGGTTAAAAACTTATAAATTGTTCGTATTATATTTTGAAAACTGAACTTTCCACATAGAATTTTTAGTGGAAAATTTAAAAAAGAGGCTGACAGCAAGACAAATCCTGAGTCAGCCTCTTTATTTTAAATTACTCGCCCATTGCGGCCTGAATATCTTCCTGAGTCAGGACTTTGTTGTAAAAACGCAACTCATCCAAATAACTCTGGTC
The DNA here is from genome assembly GCF_054121495.1 of Salegentibacter haimaensis. Lineage (NCBI taxonomy): Bacteria > Pseudomonadati > Bacteroidota > Flavobacteriia > Flavobacteriales > Flavobacteriaceae > Salegentibacter > Salegentibacter haimaensis. Next base: position 174,125 of record NZ_JBSYGH010000002.1, on the reverse strand, counting down.
TGAAAGGTGTCCCCATTCAGTAAAACGAGGAGCGCCCGACATAATGGAAACTATATCGGTTCCTGTCCAGTCGATTCCTCCAAAAGAAGATTCTCTCACCGGCTCACCGTTAATGTAAACGATGGCAGTAGATTGAGATATAGTGAAGGCCAGGTGAACCCATCCTGCGTCGTTAGGAACATCGGCTGCTGTTCCACCATCTACCCAGGTATCGGCACTTCCGTCACCAACATTCAATTTAAAGCGCTGGTGGCCTTCAGCTCCATTTTCACGGAAGAATCTGAATCCTGAGGTTCTGTCATTCTGCGCATCAGGGCTATCGGCATCTTCAGGACCTACCACGATGATTCCCGCGCGGTTGGGGCTGGCGTTTAATTTATACCACATAGTAGCACTAAATTCCTCACCTAAAAGCCCGGCAGAAGGCATTGTTAAATATGCGCCCTCGGCACCGGCATAGGCATTGCTACCTGCAACACTCTCCCCGGCAAAACCTGGAGAGCCAACTTCGGTTACCTCACGATTGGCCACAAGATCATTGTAATTTCCATCAAATGGCATATCTAAAGTGATAGAAGATGCATTGATAAGATCCTGAATTTCAGCCTGAGTCATAGCGCGGTCGAATAACCTAAGCTCATCGATCACACTGTTAACATCTGAGTTATGATTCCAGTAGCTAAAGGTTTCACCCCCGGCGCCAATGGTTAATTGCTCTACGCCCGTCCAATCTATTGCTCCGGTTAGATTTCCGGTATTGATAGGCATTCCGTTCACATACAATATACTTTGAGAAGGGGTTATACTAAAAGCAATATGCACCCATTCTCCATTAACCGGTACAGAGCCGCCATCATTCCAGCTTTCCCCGCTTCCGGTTCCCACGTTTAATTTAATGGTTTGAGATTCGGCATTACCTTCTCTGAATAATCTAAATCCTTGCTGGCGCTCTTCATTAGCACCCGCTACAAGTATGCCCGCACGATCTGCTTCGGCACTCATTTTATACCAAAATACACCTGTGAATTCACCACCAAGGTCTTCCTGGTTCAAAGGAACATCTATATAAGCTCCTTCAGCACCAAGATAAGCGCCAGAACCTAAATAAGAGTTTCCGGTAATTGCAGGGCTTCCGGTTTCTTCAGCCTCATAAATATTTACAAGTTCCATGAAATCCCCGTTAAACGGCATATAGAAAAATTCACCTGCATATCTTGGAGTATATGGAGGCTCTTTGCTAAAGCTAACCGATTTTGTGGTAGTATTCCCGGCAATATCGGTTGCATTTATGGTTAGCGTATGCTCTCCATTGGTCACCTGGTCGAAAGTAAGCTGTTCCTTTACGATTCGGTAATCCAGGAAATCATCGTAAGTAGCGATTTGATTTCCATTTACCAATACTTCAATATGATCTACTTCAATATCGTCTATAACTTCAAAACGAATATTTACCGAGGCTACAGCTTGAGGTACCTGGATGGTAGCCCCATCGCTGGGAGATTGAATATTAATCTCTGGAGCCCCTGCATCGGGCCCCGGGTCTATTTGTGTTAGCGGGTCAATTCCATCATACTCACAAGAGGCAAAACCCACAGCGAGAAATAAGAGTCCAAAAACGGATTTTATATAATTTTTCATACTTCTAGTTTTGCTGGTTTAATATTGAATTCATTAATGCATTTGCCTGAAGTGGCAATGCATCGATCTGAGCCTGAGGATAAGGAAGGTATTCCAAACCTGCATTAAAGCTTCTGCCATCATAGCTTAATTCCTCATATTTATCGTGGCGAATCATATCAAAATATCTAATTCCCCATTCCATCGCCAGCTCAGCAAACTTCTCATCCAAAACATCCTGATGGGTTACCCCGCTAATAGAGGGCATATCCGCACGGTTTCTTACCAGGTTCACGGCTTCATCGGCAGAGATGCTGGTTGGGTTCGCTCCCAGGGTGATGGCTTCAGCATACATCAAAAGCACTTCAGCATAACGAATAAGAATTAAATTCTTTCCGGCGCCATAAGTATTCCTACCATCGGTTAACTGGGTTGAAGGCAGATAATGCTTCCCACTTGAAAAAATAGCTCTTTCGAAGTCGTTAATCACGTCACCTGAAGGAGTGGTATTGTTTACAAACGAAGGAAGATCGGTATAGCCATCGGCTTCAAGCTCTGCGATTCCGCGATTGGTAAATAGCACACTTGTAGAAAGTCTTACTTCTTCATCACGATCTAACATGAATTTGATGAATTTTAAACTTGGCTCATAAAAGCCCCATCCACTTGTTGCGTTCTCCCTTGCTGGAGTCCAGTTTTGTGGTCCAAATGGTGCGTAGTTATGATATAGCTCATTTCCTGAAGGAGTTCCATAATCTGAATATTGCAACTCAAAAAGACTCTCATTGCTCAATTCACCCGGCTTTTTGAAAAGCTGGTAAAAATCAGGATATAGCGAGAATTTCCCTGAAGCAATGATTTCCCCGGCCGCATTGGCTACTTCCTGATAATTCTCCAGTTCCTGGTGAGCCAAAGCTTTCATAGCATAAGCGGTGTAACGGGTTACGCCACCCATCACATCGGTGCGCTCATTAGGCCTTACAGCCGGAAGGTCTTCTATGGCCATATCCATCTCGTCTGAAATAAACTGCATAATTTCAGCTTTGGAAGAAACTCCCATTTGGAGTTCTTCCTCGGGCTGGTTTGAAGTGATGATAAATACATCTTCCCAAACTCTGGCCAGGTTAAAGTGCAACCAGGCTCTCATCACCATAATTTCGGCGATATACTGGTCGGCACGGGCAGCATCGGTCTCGTTGGCAAACTCCTTGAAATTTTCAAGTTGTAAGATAGCCGTATTCATATTAATGATATCATTGTAATGTACATTCCAAAGGGAATTGTACATCCAGTAATCTTTATCATAAATAAAAATGTCGGTATCGGCAAAAGGCTGTTGGTCTCCAAGCCCACCTGCATTTACGTCATCTCCACGAACTCCAAGCAAAAGTGGTTCTTCCCATCCACGGGTTGCCAATTCATAATAAGAACCTATAAGCGGCTGAATCATGGTACTGGCATCGGTATAATCAAGGTCGCCCGTATCTAATTGTCCCTCACGCACGTCTAACTTGTCGTGGCAGGAAACAAATCCTACCCCCATTAAGAGGGAAAGCATTACTATTTTTATTGAACTATATCTTTTCATAATATTTTTTTTAGAATTTTAAATTAACACCCAGGGTGTAAATTGCAGGCACCGGATAGGTTTGTCTGTCTACTCCATCTGGAACTTCAGGGTTAAACCCGTTGTAGTTAAAAATCGAAACCGGCTTTTCTGCAGTGAAGTAAATTCTGGTACGTGGCAGGCCTTCGCTTACGATATTATAAGCAATCTGCACATTTTGAATTCTGAAGAAATCTCCATCTTCTACCCAAAAATCGCTTAATCTCTGGTTCCAGGCTTTTCTTAACCCGGCAGAAGAAGGATACGAATTACTGGTACCTTCACCGTGCCATCTGTTAATTGCCAAATCGGCATCCATATTGGTGTCCTGAGTAAAGATGATTTCTCCACGCTTACGGTTAAGGATCTTGTTCCCGGTTTGTCCGTAGAAATCCATAGAGAATTCCCAGTTTTTATACATCATTCCAATATTTCCTCCAAAAGTATACTTTGGAAGGAATGAGCCCAGAATCACCCTATCTGCATCGTCGATAATACCATCTCCATTCTGGTCGCGGTAAATTAGGTCTCCTGGCTGCAGGTTATTGGCCACAGCTACAGGATCGTTATCGATTTGCTGCTGGTTCTGATAAACACCTACTCTTTCGTAACCGTAAAATCCTAATAAAGGTCCGCCAAGTATTGTTCTCTGACGAAATTCAGCCGAACCTGAATCTATATAACCTCTATCATCTTCAATAGAAATAGCCTCATTTTTTAGAGTGGTAAAATTTGCTCCAATTCTATAGCTAAAATCTTCTGAAACCTGGTGGTTCCAGCTGGCGCTTAATTCCAGACCCTGGTTTCTTATAGTACCAGAATTTCTGTCAACACTTCGGTTTACAATAGGAATATATACCGGCAAAATCGCATCATGAGTATCTCTTATATAATAGTCTCCATTTACAGATAGCCTGTTCCCTAAAGTTTCAAGATCAAAACCAAAGTTTCTTTCTTCGATCACCTCCCAGGTATTATTTGAAAATACACTGGTTGCAGTTAATCCAGGCCGGGGTTGATTTCCTATTGGAGTAGTAATTACGTTAATGGTATTTGACCCTGCACTGGCAGCAACATTATCGTTACCCAGTCTACCCCAGCTCGCTCTTAATTTAAAGAAATCAAGGAAGTCGGCGCCAGACATAAATTCTTCATCAGACACTACCCAACCTAAACCTACAGATGGGAAATATCCCCAGGGGTCTCTGGTGAATTTTGAAGAACCATCGGCTCTAAGCGTAGCGTATAATAGATATTTATCTTTATAATCATAGGCGATTCTTCCGAAGTAAGAAATTCCGTAGAATCTTCTTCCTATTTCGCTTACGTTATTACTGAAGGAATCCTGATCGGCAAAATCTAAATACCAGCTGGTATCCAGGCTTATCCCGGTAATATCAAATCCGGTAGCTTCGAACTCATTTCTTGCCTCGTCTCTAAAGGAAGCTCCCAACATTGCCGTAAGATCGTGATCTCCAAAACTATCCTGATAGGTTAATACATTATCCCAAAACTGATTGGAAAAATTATTATTTTCCCTCTTAATACTTGATCGTCTTTCAAAATTATTTCCAAGAGTATATGGTAAATTCACCTCTCTAATTTCAAGGCTGGAAAAGTCATGACTATAAGTAGTTTTAAAGTCTAACTTGTCTTCAATAATATCATATTGAACAAACATGGTAGTCATCAACTTTCTGATTTTCTGTCTGTTCTCATTATAGGCCATATCCTGGAAAGGGTTTTGAGTACCTCTGTATCCAAGATTCTGAGCATTGGAGTAACGAGTCGGCCCCGCTTGGGTGTTGGTTTCATCTATAACAGGCATTACAGGAACCGCAAAATAGGCACGGAACCAGGCGCCATTCTCAGGAACAAACTTGGTAGCGTTACTAAATATGGTATTTACTCCGGCTTTAAGACGATCGGTAATATCCACATCAATTTTTGAACGAATATTGAATCGTTCGTAGTTGTTCTTCATATCCAGGATACCTTCCTGCTCGGTATAGTTGGCACCAAGAGCATAAGCAACTCTCTCTCCTCCACCATTGGCCGAGATACTATGGTTTTGTATTAAACCATGTCGCAAAATTTCTTTGTACCAATCGGTATTTACATCTGGAACATTAGGATTGATACGACTACGCCCGTATCGCTGAATGGCGTTGTTGATAAAGTTTACATCGGCCTGAGAACCAGATTCAAGCGCCATAGTATAAAACTGCTCGGTATTGGCCAGTTTCACAACATTTTGAGCTCTCTGAATCCCGGTGTATCCATCATACTCAAACTGAACTTTTTGGTTTTTTCTACCCGATTTGGTTTCGATAATCACAACTCCGTTTGCAGCACGCACCCCATAAATAGCAGAAGAAGATGCATCTTTTAGTACATTGACACTCTTAATGTCTTTGGTATTCAAAAAGTCTATATTATCGTATAAAGTACCATCTACTACATATAGCACATTGGTAGCATCTCCAAAAGTTCCCAAACCACGAATTCGCACAGTTGGCGAATCTCCGGGAGAACCGGCGTTTACAATCTGCACACCCGATACTTTCCCCTGTAAAGACTGCATTACGTTTGCAGTAGGCGTTTTTTCAATTTCCTCGGCTTGTATGGTGGCGATAGAACCGGTAAGGTCACGTTTGGTTTGAGTACCATAACCTACAACTACCACTTCGTCCAGTTGTCCTGCATCTTCCTGCAGTGTTACATTATACTCATTGCCTGCGCCTATTGTTATCTCCTGAGCCGCAAAACCCAAAAATGTAACTCTAAACACATCACCTTCCACCACATTTTCAAGGCTGAAGTTTCCGTCGAAATCTGTGACATCAAAGATGTTTTTATCGACGACTTTAACCTCTGCACCCGGCAAAGGCATTCCACTGGGGTCGGTAATCACCCCGCTAACATTTTTTGTATCCTGCGCGAAGGCATTGAAGCCAAATAGCAGGATTAAAAGAGTAAATAATTTAAATTTCATAGGGTCGGATTTTTACTGAATTTTACTGAAAGATAAGCCCAGAAAGGCTTTTTACGCAAACGATGTAGTACACAACTGCTACTACAAAGAAAAATCCCATTCAATTTACTGAAAAACAGACAACTAACCCAGAAGTGAAGTAAAATATTTAAGTTAAATTTTTATAATGTAGTAGTAATGTTGTGGTGATTTTTACAGGGTTTAAGAAGAAAATGTCCCTGGTCCTAAAAATTTTTGATAAGAAAATTTGTAAGATTTTCCTTTTTATCCAGCCCCATTTTTTTGCGCAATCTATAGCGATGAACTTCAACTCCTCTTACCGAAATTCCCATAAGTGGAGCTATTTCTTTAGAACTCAAATTCATTTTTAAATAAGAGCATAATTTTAAGTCCTTGTTGCTTAATTTCGGATAAGTTTCCAACACATCTTTGAAGAAATCGGCATGCAATTCGTTGAAATTGGTCTCGAAGACCTTCCATTCGTCCTTATCTTTTATCGCCTTGTTGATTTTGGTCATGATATGCTTCATTCGGTATTCGTTGGAGAATTTATTTTTGTCCCTGGCCAATTCCCCCTGAATTTCCATCAAAACCTCATTTTTCTTGGCGGCTATCATCGTAGAATTAGCAAGTTCCTTGCGTTTAAGGTTAATTTCATTTACAAGCCGTTCCTTCTCTATTCGGTTTAAGCGCTCCTTATGCTCTTTTTCGAATTTTGCTTCCAACAGGAGCTGATGTTTTCTAAGTTTTTGCTTGTTAAACCAGTAGAGCAGACCCAGCCCGGCAAGAAATATAAAAATATAGGCCAGTCGCATAATTCCTGAAAGATACCAGGGTGGATTTACTCTAAACGCAAACCTGCTTTCGGCGATTGAAGAGTTCTGCGGAGCGAATCCGCTTAATACTAACTCGTAATCCCCGTGGGGTAAATTTTGAAAGTTTAGCTTACCGTTCTCCACCTTTCCTTTTATAGTATCCTTCCCTATCAACTCATACCTGAGTTCAGCCAGCCCGGCAGAAGGAAAAGCTGTGGTAAAACTAACCTCCCGTGCATCCTTATAGCTAAGCACAGGTTTTCCTGATATTTCCAGCCTTGAGTTTATATCTTTAAAAGCGGTTATAAAAGGAGGTGATAACGCCAGGCTATCGAGGCTCTTTTCTATTTTCTTAATATTAATACTGGCAAACCCATCGTTTAAAGTCACTAAAAAAACCGAGTCGTTAGCCCTGATCATTTTTTCATTATTCTTCACCAACCTGTTTTGCAACTGGCTTGAGGGAATAATAATTTCAGAAGAACGAAAGTCGGTATACACCAAAGAATTGCTTTCATTACCCGCAAACCAGTACGAATCTCCATAATCGTAAAGCATTCGATATCCCTGAAACCTTTCCAGTTCAGGAAAAATTTCGATGCTATCTTTAAAGCTGTTATACCTGTACCACCTGTCATCATTCTGAATTGCAAGCTGATTGTTGATTTTGGAAATATGAGGATTGTAATTTTTCTCGCCATTTATACCCTTGAGCTTGGTAAGACTTTTTATCTCATCCCGTTGTTCATTGAGTTCCAGTCGATAAATACCTTCATAGGGGTGAGCCGCCCACATGGTATTTTCGGTTTCAAAAATTATATTCTTGACCGGGAAATTTATTCCTGAAAGCGCTTTTGCTTCATTTTTGGCAACATCATAGGCGGTAATTCCGGTATAAGTTCCGAAATATTTAAAATCGGAATTTCCAGGAGCCTTAAGCCCTTTAAAACTACCGGTTCTTCCTTCAATCTGAATCAATTTCTTATTCTGAATTCTATAAGTACCTGTATTATGGTTGGCGTATAAAATTCCATCTATCAATTCCAAATTCCAGGTATGCCCCTCGGCCCCTTCCAGCATCACGGGGGTTCTGGAGTCTAGGGTATAAATCCCGGTATTACTGGCGATATACAGGTTGTTTTCAAAATATTCCAAATCATAAACCGCCCCCAGCTGGCCAGACTCATCGGTATAAAATTTAATCGCACTATTTAACTCCACACGGTCAATTCCATTATCCAGACTCAACCAAAGATGGTTGCCGTGTATGGCCATTCCCAAAACTGTGTTATTTTGAAGTCCGCATTGGCGGTTATAATTTTCTATGCTTTGATCTGCAAGGTTATATTGAATCACTCCATTTTTAATAGTCCCCAAAAGGAGTTTATCTGGTTCGGAAATTACCAGGTGATTCAATTCTGAATTTTTTATCTCATTTCGAAGCTGCGAATCGGATACCAATCGAACTCTTGATCCGTCATAAAAATAAAGGTCGTCTCTGGTTGCGATATATAATCCTTCGCCTGAACCCACCAAATCCACCACGGTTTCCTGTTTTAATACTTCCTGATTTTCAATAGGTTCCAATTCATTTTCTTCATTCAGAAAATAAAGACCATCTCTGCTTTTAGCGATCAATAGCCGATCCCGGAACGGAATCATCTTATTACTATTAACATCCAGCACTTTTTCTATAGCAGTGCCGTCATATTTATAGACAGCCCCAAAAGACCTGAAATATATAGAAGAATTAAAGGATAGAATTTCCCAGAACTCCTCGCTTCGTAATTCATATTCTTCCAGTAAAGGTATGAGGGAGGTATACTGCATCTCCCCAGTATTATCCCGGGCCCAGTAGCCAAATTCCTGATACGAACCGGCATAAATACGACCATCGTGATAATAAACACTGCGCAGAATAGAACCGCTTTTAAGGGGGAATAATTCCCAGTTCATCCCATCGTATACCAACAAGCCCTGATTATTGGCCACATAAACCACTCCCAAGTCATCCAGGCTAATATCCCAGTTCTGGCTATCGGCCATATATTGGTCCCAGGAATAATTTTGTATGGGTGGCGCTAATTCCTGCGAAGAAAGAGATAATACAGGGAATAAGCAGAAAATCAGTATTCTAAGCGATATTTGTAGAGGGCCTGTGTTCAAGTTGAGCAGTTTTTGTTGTGGTTAAAAATTATAGCAAATCTACATTCTTTTGTAGGTTTAGAGAAATTTTATGAATTCATACTCGCGAAAACCTTTTCTTATGCATCCCCAAAACTTCAGATTTGTATTTTTTCTGCTCTTGTCATTAATATTGGTCTCCTGTAAAAACAAAGAAGAATCTACTACAGAAGAAAAAAATAAACGGCCCAATATAGTTTTCATCATGACCGATGATCACGCTACCCAGGCTATTAGTGCCTATGGGCACCCGATAAGTCAACTCGCTCCTACTCCAAATATTGACCGTATCGCTCAAAACGGAATAAAATTCAACAATAATTTTTGTACCAATTCTATTTGTGGGCCCAGCCGCGCCGTTATTCTAACCGGGAAACACAGCCATCAAAATGGTTTCAGGATGAATGGTGATGTTTTCGACGGTTCACAGGCAACTCTTCCCAAATACCTCAAAGAGGTGGGATACCAAACGGCACTTGTAGGAAAATGGCATCTACACGGTTTGCCAGAGGGTTTTGACCATTGGAATATTCTTGTAGACCAGGGAAATTATTATAACCCCGATTTTATACAGGGAAATGACACCACCCGGGTGGAAGGCTATGCAACCGATATCATCACCGAGATGGGCTTGGACTGGTTGAAGGAGAACGGAAATTCAGACAAACCCTTTATGCTTATGGTACAACATAAAGCTCCCCACCGAAACTGGATGCCGGCTCCAAGACATTTGAACTTATATGATTCAATAGAATTTCCTTTACCCGACACTTATTTTTCAGATCACGAAAATCAGCTGGCTGCACAACAACAATTGCAAACCATCTATGAAGATATGTACGATGGTCACGACCTAAAGCTGAGTATAGAAAAAGGAAGCGATTCTTTAGCTCATAATCCCTGGACAACCGATTTTGAGCGAATGACGCCCGAGCAGAGAAAAACCTGGAATGAAGCCTATCGTCCAAAGAATGATGCTTTTCATGACGCAAATCTTTCAGGAAAAGAATTGGCTGAATGGAAAGGCCAGCGCTATTTGCAGGATTATCTCGCCACTGTGGCATCGGTAGATGAAGGAGTAGGAGAAATCCTGGATTATCTGGAAGAAACCGGCCTGGATGAAAATACCATTATTATATATACCACCGACCAGGGCTTTTACCTGGGAGAAAAAGGATTTTTTGACAAGCGATTCATGTATGAGGAATCCCTGGCAATGCCCTTGCTAATGCAATATCCAAAGGAAATTAAAGCCGGCACCGAAATTAACGCCTTAACCCAGAATCTCGATTTCGCGCCCACTTTTCTTGATTTTGCTGAAGCTGAAATTCCCGAAGATATGCAGGGCCGTTCCCTTCGCGGCCTGGTAAACCGCAGCACCAACGAAGCCGATTTCCGCAATGCGATTTACTATCATTACTATGATTTCCCGGCATTTCATATGGTAAAACGGCATTATGGCGTGCGAACCGACCGCTATAAATTAATCCATTTTTATGATGATATAGACTTCTGGGAACTTTATGACCTACAGGAAGATCCGCAGGAAAAAAACAATATTTATCAACATCCCGATTATGTGGATATTCGGGAGCAATTGCATACACAATTAGACAGCCTGCAGGAGCAATATCAAATTACTGAAGAAGAATTTAAACAAACCCCACCCGAACAGGTTAAGCGTTCTATGCGAAACTGGGCAAATCTTGCCGGAGAGGATCCCGACACCTATCCGGATAAAAAATCTACTAAATACGGTAATTAAAGTTTCGGGAATTTTTCCATACACTAGGACATATTCCTATTTTTGGAAAAATTCCAGCTTATGAATTTTGACCGAATAAAAGAAAAACTCAATATCCTGGCCGATGCAGCCAAGTATGACGTCTCCTGCAGCAGTAGTGGCAGTAAGCGAACAAATCCCGGCATAGGTCTTGGAAATTCTTCGGGAATGGGCATTTGCCATTCGTATACAGAAGATGGTCGCTGTGTTTCGCTGTTGAAAATTTTGCTTACCAATCATTGTATTTTCGATTGTGCCTACTGTGTTACCCGTAAAAGCAATGATATTAAAAGAGCGGCTTTTAAGGTGCAGGAGGTGGTAGATCTTACCATAAATTTCTATCGTCGAAATTATATTGAGGGCTTATTTTTGAGTTCCGGAATTTTTAAAAATGCCGATTATACTATGGAACGCCTGGTACAGGTGGCCAAAAAATTAAGATTAGAAGAAAATTTTAATGGCTACATTCATCTTAAATCAATACCCGGTGCCAGCGATGAACTTATGCGCGAAGCAGGACTTTATGCCGACAGGCTAAGCGTGAATATAGAAGTTCCCACAAAATCGGCTTTAAAACTACTTGCTCCCGACAAAAAGCACGAAGATTTCCTGAAACCTATGGAAAAGGTCAAAAATGAGATCATTCAATATAAGCAGGAGAAAAAAATAATAAAGAGCACTCCAAAATATGCTCCTGCAGGGCAAAGCACCCAAATGATCATCGGGGCTTCGGGTGAGAGCGACCGCGATATTATGTATTCGGCAGCATTTTATTATAAACAATTCAGGATGAAAAGGGTATATTATTCTGGTTATGTGCCTGTGAGTAACGATTCCCGGCTTCCGGCTTTGGGCAGTCCCGTACCTATGCTCAGGGAAAACCGTCTCTATCAGACCGATTGGCTGCTGCGGTTTTATGGTTACGATGTGAGGGAATTACTAAATCAGCAAACCCCAAATCTCGATCTGGAAGTCGATCCAAAATTGAGCTGGGCGCTTCGAAATCCTCATTTTTTTCCTGTAGATGTCAATAAAGCCGATAAGGAAGCGCTTTTACGAATCCCCGGGCTGGGTTTAAAATCGGTTTATAAAATTCTGAATGCCCGACGTTTTAGACAACTGGGAATCGAACATTTAAAGAAAATCGGGATTGCGCTAAACCGGGCCCAGTATTTTATCATTTGCCAGGGGTCTGATTTTAAAAAGACCGAAATGGCTTCGGAAAAAATAAAAGGCCAGATTCTTCAAAATTCATCAGGAAAATTCAGAAAAGAAATCGGGAATCAATTAAGCCTGTTCGCGTGAAAAATCTTCAGTTTACTTACGATGGAAGTTTTGAAGGCTTGCTTTGCTGTATTTTCGCTGCCTATGAACAAAAGTGTGAGCCTACTGCCATAAATCTGCCGGGAAGCAGGCAGGAAGCTCTTTTTGGAGCTTCAGAAGAAATTATCACTGAAGCTCCAAAAGCAACCCGGGTGTTGAAGGCATTAAAACAAAAAGGATCACGAGATGCCGCTTCGCAGATTTACAGGGCGTTTTTAAGTGAAATCCCGGGTATTGAACTCGAGATTTTTCATTTGGCCAGGTATATTTTCTCAGGAGGCAGCGATAAGGATTTTTCCAATAAGCACGCCTTAAAAATCGCAAAAACAGCAAAAATGGTGGGACGGGAAAAGCATAGAATGGAAGCCTTTATACGTTTCGAATTAACTGCAGATGAATTTTATTTTGCTGTGATAGAGCCCGATTTTAATGTTTTGCCGCTTATCGCTAGACATTTTAAAGAACGTTATGCCGATCAACATTGGCTTATTTACGACCTGAAACGAAAAATTGGGCTGAGCTACGATTTAAAAAGCCTGGAATATATTCAATTGGAATTGGATGAAAAATTTCTGAAATCAGAGAAAAAAGTAGAATTTCTGGCTTCAGAAGAACAGAATTTTCAAAAACTCTGGAAAAATTACTTCGAGTCTACAAATATCAAATCAAGAGCGAATCAAAAATTGCACCTGCAACATGTTCCCAAACGTTACTGGAAATATTTGAGTGAAAAGAATCCATTGATAAATTAAAAATTAGTTTAAATTTGCCTCTTCAACTAATTAAACATATTCTAAAATGAAAAAATTACTTTTATTACTTGCTGTTGCAATGATGACTGTTTCTCTTCAATCTTGTAGAGAGAACACTCAACAAGAATCTGAAGAAGCTGTAGAAGAAATCGGTAGAGATATCGAGGCCGGAGCTGAGGAAGCTGCCCGCGAAACTGAAGCTGCTGCTGAAGAAGTAGAAGCTGAGGTGGAAGCTGAAGTTAACGAAACTGACGATATGTAGTCTTAAGACTGCTAAAGTTTAAAGCCACCTACCCCCACGGGTTTGTGGCTTTTTTTAATTAACCACAAATGTACCAGTTATGAAAAAAAGCATTTTATTACTTGCTGCAATTTTTGCACTCGGGTTAACTTCCTGTAGAGAAACCACCCAGGAGAAAACCAAAGAAGCCGTTGAAGCTATTGGAGAAGACATCGAAGATAACGCCCGCAAGGCAGGAGAAAAAATTGAAGAAGGCGCCAAAAAAGTCAAAAAGGAGGTAGATGAAGAAATTCACGAAACCGATGATGTTAATGGCGAAGCTAATGACGAGGTTTAAGTAAACCGAACTCAATTTTAGGACCGCGTAATCACTCAAATTATGCGGTTTTTTATTTCATTTTTCAAAGTATAACACCATCGCTGGAAATATACCCCTATAGATCGTCTCCTTTCGGGAGAGGCGGGGGTGAGGGCCTATTTTTTACGTTCAATCACGTAATTCACCATGAGAACAAGAGAATCTTTGTAAGGCGAATCGGGAAAGGTTTCCAGAAGTTTTAAGGCCTCTTTCTGGAATTCTTCCATTTTGGCAATGGCGTAATCGAGACCGCCTTTGTTTTTCACAAATTCGATTACTTCCTTTACCCGCTTCTTATCTTTATTGTGGTTTTTCACCGAATTGATCAACCACTTTTTCTCATCTTTTGAAGCCTGATTTAGTGCATAAATAAGCGGCAGAGTCATTTTCTGCTCCTTAATATCTATGCCCGTAGGCTTCCCGATTTTCTCATCGCCATAATCAAAGAGGTCATCTTTGATCTGGAAAGCCATCCCGATAAGTTCCCCAAACCTTCGCATTGTTGCAATTTCATCCGATTCAGGTTTTACAGAGGCTGCACCCAGGCTGCAGCAAGCTGCGATTAGCGTCGCGGTTTTCTGCCGAATAATATCGTAATAAACGGCTTCGGTAATATCCAGCCTTCTGGCTTTTTCAATTTGCAGCAATTCCCCTTCGCTCATTTCCCGAACGGCCACAGAGATAATCTTCAGCAAATCAAAATCATTATTATCTATAGAAAGCAGTAATCCTTTAGAAAGCAGATAATCACCCACCAAAACAGCGATCTTATTTTTCCAGAGCGCGTTTATGCTGAAGAATCCGCGGCGGCGATTGGAATCGTCTACCACATCGTCGTGCACCAGGGTGGCGGTATGAATAAGTTCGATTACCGAAGCTCCCCTGTATGTACGTTCATTTACGCTTCCTTCTGAAACCATTTTGGCCACTAAAAACACGAACATAGGCCGCATTTGCTTGCCTTTGCGGTTTACGATATAATGGGTGATGCGGTTTAAAAGGGCCACCTGTGAAGACATCGAGGCATAGAACTTCTTCTCGAAGAGTTCCATTTCCTTTTCAACAGGAAGTTTTATTTGGGAGATCACTTTCATTAAGCCCCCAAAGATAAAGATTTACAAAGAATTTTTAACTGCTGAATTTCGTCAATCTTAAGCCGATTTATTTGCGAGCTGCCCACAGGCTGCATCGATATCTTTACCTCGTGACCGCCTCACGGTAACCGTGATTCCATTGCGCTCCAGCAAATCCTGATACATATTGGTAGCTGAAGCAGGAGCCTGCTGAAAATCGCCGTCGTCTATGGGGTTGTATTCAATGAGATTTACTTTGCAGGGCACATACTTACAAAATTTCACCAATGCCTCGGCATCTTTGCGGCGATCATTTATACCTTTCCAAACTATATATTCATAAGTAATTCTGCTTTTGGTTTTGGAATACCAGTATTCCAAAGCTTCGCGAAGATCGGTTAAGGGAAAGGTTTCATTAAAAGGCATTATTTGGGTTCGCACCTCGTCGATTGCCGAGTGCAGAGAAACCGCAAGTTTGATTTTCGCTTCATCATCGGCCAGTTTTTTAATCATTTTTGGCACTCCAGAGGTGGAGATCGTGATTCGCTTGGGAGACATTCCCAAACCTTCAGGGCTGGTGATTTTTTCTACCGCTTTCATCACATTATTGTAATTCATAAGCGGCTCGCCCATCCCCATAAAAACGATATTGCTAAGCGGACGATCAAAATACAACCTACTTTCATTGTCTATAGCCACCACCTGATCGTATATCTCATCGGGATTGAGATTCCTCATACGCTTTAGACGTGCGGTAGCACAAAACTGACAGTCGAGGCTGCAGCCTACCTGGGAAGAAACGCAGGCCGTGGTACGTGTGGCGGTAGGGATCAACACCGATTCTACGGTAAGCTGGTCATGTAGTTTAACAGCGTTTTTGATCGTACCATCGCTGCTGCGTTGCATTCGGTCTACCCGAATATGGTTGATCACAAAATTCTCCTTCAGCATCCCACGGGTTTCCTTGGAGATATTGGTCATCTCATCAAAACTATGAGCGCCTTTGTTCCAAAGCCATTCGTAAACCTGGCTTCCCCGAAAGGATTTATCGCCCTGTTCCACGAAAAAATTTTGCAATTGCTCTTTAGTTAAAGCCCGTATGTCTTTCTTCTTGTTTTTCACGCTGCAAAAGTATGAAGATTTAAAGGATTTTTAAATTAAGCTGAGCCTAAGTGTTTTAATTTGTGAGTCTAAGAATTGAATTCATCCTAAAATTAACCTGATTTTTCCGCTCCCACTAAACTCCTGGAATTCCTTCTGAAATAAAAAAGCCACAAATTCATCAATTTTATTGAGAATTCGTGGCTTATTTTTTTACTGAAATGAAGTTAGATGATCAACATTGCGTCTCCATAAGTATAGAAACGATACTTCTCCTTAATCGCCTCCTCGTAGGCCTTTTTCATAAAATCGTGACCGGCAAAGGCCGAGATCATCATCAATAAGGTAGATTTTGGCGTGTGGAAATTGGTGATCATACAATTCGCGATGCTAAAATCGTAAGGAGGGAAAATGAATTTATTGGTCCAGCCTGCAAATTCATTCAGGTTATGGTCTGAAGATACCGAACTTTCCAATACCCGCATCACTGTGGTACCTACGGCACACACGCGGCGATTTTCACGTTTGGCTTTGTTGATGGTTTCAGTTGCTTTTTTGGTGATGAAAGCTTCTTCAGAATCCATTTTGTGTTTGCTTAAATCTTCTACCTCAACCGGGCTAAAGGTACCCAGACCTACGTGAAGGGTAACTTCAGCAAAATCTACACCTTTAATCTCCAAACGCTTCAACAGGTGCTTGGAAAAGTGAAGTCCTGCAGTTGGCGCAGCAACGGCTCCTTCTTCTTTTGCGTAAATAGTTTGATAGCGCTCCTGATCTTCAGGCTCTACCCCTCTTTTTATATATTTTGGAAGTGGAGTTTCTCCCAGTTCCTTCAGTTTAAGACGAAAATCTTCATAAGACCCGTCGTATAAAAATCTAAGGGTTCTTCCGCGGGAAGTAGTATTGTCTATAACTTCGGCAACAAGACTTTCGTCGTCACCAAAATAAAGTTTGTTTCCAATTCTAATTTTTCTGGCAGGATCTACCAGTACATCCCATAATTTGGTTTCAGGATTAAGCTCACGCAACAAAAACACCTCAATACGGGCCCCGGTTTTTTCCTTATTTCCGTAGAGACGGGCCGGAAAAACCTTGGTATTATTAAGCACCATAACATCCTGTGGCTCAAAATAGTCAAGGATATCTTTAAATTGACGATGCTCAATGGTTTGTTCCTTTCGGTTGAGTACCATTAACCTCGATTCATCCCTGTTTTCAACAGGATACTCGGCTAATAGTTCATCCGGAAGGTCAAAATTGAAGTGTGAAAGTTTCATTCCCATAGTTATAATTTTAAAGAGCGCAAATATACAATCTCAAAACAGGGGTTGTCAAGTAAATACCGGTTTATTTGGAAATAGCCTTAATCTATGCTGAATCCCAGCTGTTTTAAGTCTTTCCAGAAATCGGGATAAGATTTGGAAACCACCTCTGCATCCTCAATTTCTACCGGAAGTTTTAGTCCCATAGGAGCAAAGGCCATAGCCATTCGGTGATCGTTATAGGTCGCTATTTTTACTCCTGAATTAAATTCTTTTCGGGGACTTAGCTGCAGCCTGTCGTCACTTATTTCTACCTTACTCCCAAACTTTTCAATTTCATTTTTAAGGGCCACCAGGCGGTCGGTTTCCTTAATTTTTAGGGTATGCAGACCCCTCAAATCACAGTCTACTCCAAGAGCAAGACAGGTCACCGCAATGGTTTGAGCGATATCGGGACAGTTTTGTAGATTTTTTGAAAAATGCCGGGGCTTTTTATGATTGTGTTTGGAAAGAACAATAGACTGATCTTCATAGGTAGTCTCCACCCCAAATTGATGATAAAGTTTCGCAATTACCGAATCTCCCTGCAAACTATTTCTTCGATAGCTGTTCAATTTTAAGCTGGCATCCCCGCTTATAGCCACCAGACTATAAAAGTAAGAGGCCGAACTCCAGTCGCTTTCCACCACTATGCTTTTAGCAGGAACCTGCTGCATCGGCTCAATACTGATTTTGTTATTCTCAAATACTCCTTTAATCCCGGCCTGCTTCATAATGTCCAGCGTCATTTCGATATAGGGCACCGAGGTTACCTTTCCGTCCAGGTTAATCTCCAGTCCATTTGGCAGTGATGGCGCTATTAGCATTAAAGCCGAAATATACTGGCTGCTAATATTGGCCTGCACGTTAACTTCACTCTCGAGTAATTCCCTGCCTTTAATACGAAGCGGCGGATAGCCTTCTTCCTTTTCATAACCAATATCGGCTCCAAGACTACGAAGCGCATCTACCAGCAGTTTTATAGGCCGTTCCTGCATTCTTTTGCTTCCGGTAAGCACTACCTCTTTACCTTTCTTAGCGGCAAAATAGGCGGTAAGAAAACGCATAGCCGTACCGGCGTGATGAATATCAACTACCTCCTGTTTTGAAGCCAATGCTTTTTCCAGATATTGGGTATCATCACTGTTGGAAAGGTTTTCAATTTCTATATTAGGATAAAGCGCTCGTAAAATCAGCAGCCTGTTCGATTCACTTTTTGAACCGGTAAGCTGAAGTTCACCGCTCAAGGCAGGCGTTTTTTTTGAGATTTTCAAATTCATAGCAGCTTAATATTAATTCTCCTGATTTTCTCTCTTTAATTTAGATCGAATTTGGCCGTAGGCGATGATCATTCCGTAGATAAGACTGGAGGCCAATTGTGCCAGGATAAACCTAAACCATTTGTTCTCTATCTTATCCTTATAGAAGGCCTCAAAATCGAAACTACCATATTCAAACCATATCGAAATAAGGTTAAAAACGATCATAAAACCAATTCCCAACAAAGCGACCGATTTCCAGTAATCTCTTCTGGAAAGAATTTCTTTCGGACTCATTTACTGAAGTTTTTTATTATTCTTATGCCGGTCTTTATCGCGTTTGGTTTTTAAGGCTAGCTTTTTATCAAAGGCTTCCTGCAAATTTACCCCGGTTTGGTTGGCCAAACAAAGCACTACAAACATTACATCTGCCAGTTCTTCGCCCAGGTCTTTCTCTTTATCGCTTTCCTTTTCACTTTGCTCGCCATAGCGCCGGGCTATAATGCGGGCCACTTCTCCTACCTCTTCGGTTAATTGAGCCATATTGGTGAGTTCGTTAAAATAACGCACCCCGTGCTCCTTTATCCAGGCATCAACTGCTTCCTGGGCATTTTCTAAATTCATAGTTTATACTTTTGTAAAATTCAAATTTTAACTTTTGTCTTTAGAATCCATTAAGATAGTGACTGGCCCATCATTGAGTAGCTCAACTTTCATATCGGCTCCAAATTCCCCGGTTCCAACAGGTTTTCCGAGGTTTTTTTCCAGGGTCTTAACAAAAGTCTCGTAAAGTGGAATTGCGACATCGGGTTTTGCCGCTTTTATATAACTGGGACGGTTGCCCTTTTTCGTACTGGCGTGCAGGGTAAACTGACTTACGACAATCGCTTCGCCGTTGATTTCCAGCAAAGAATTGTTCATCACTCCCTGCTCATCGTTGAAAATTCGCATATTCACGATCTTTCTGCAAAGCCAGTCTATATCTTTCTTTTCATCGGCATCTTCAATACCCAGAAGCAATAACAGCCCGGGGCCGATTTTTGTATTTATTGATCCGTTAATACTCACAGAGGCGTTTGCCACCCTTTGTATCACTACTCTCATTCTTTTTTATATATATCGGTTCGGTAATTGTCTTCCTCACCTTCTAAAATTTGCAAATAACTTTTATATCGGCTCCAGGCGATTTCTCCTTCTTCCAGAGCCTCCTTTACCGCGCATTTAGGCTCCTCGAGGTGCATGCAATTATGAAATTTGCAATCCTGCTTCAGTTTAAAAAATTCCGGAAAGAAATCTCCCAGCTCTTCCCGCTCAATATCTACCACCCCAAAACCTTTAATTCCGGGGGTATCTATGATGCGGGCGTCAAAACTCAAATCGAACATTTCGGCAAAGGTGGTGGTATGTTGCCCCTGCTTATGTTGGTCTGAAATTTCAGAAGTTTTTAAATTCAGAGAAGGTTCAATGGCATTGATAAGCGTAGATTTTCCCGTACCGCTATGGCCCGAAAACATACTGGTTTTGCCCAGCATCATTTCTTTTACCTTATCTACATTTTTCCCGGTTTTGGCCGATATCCCAAGACATTCATAGCCTACCGCACGATATAGCGCTGCCAGGTACTTAATCTCTACCAGCTCGTCTTCATTATAGGTGTCGATTTTATTGAAAAGCAGTACAGCTTTAATCCCATAGGCTTCCGCAGTAACCAAAAACCGATCTATAAAAGTGGTAAAGGTTGGCGGATTATTTAGTGTAACCAATAGAAAAACCTGGTCGATATTCGAGGCGATGATATGGGTTTGCTTGGATAAATTTACCGACCGCCGAATGATATAATTTGAACGTTCTTCAATCTTCTTGATCACCCCGGTAACCTCATCGGCCTTTTCGTCGATGTCGAATTCCACCCGGTCGCCCACTGCCACAGGATTGGTGCTTTTAATTCCCTGAATACGGAATTTCCCCTTTATCCTGCAATCGTAGCTTTCCCCTTCGGGAGTTTTCACCAAATACCAGCTTCCGGTAGATTTATATACTGTGCCTTTCATATTTTAAGGAAGTAAAGCTGTCTAAAAAATTCAGCTTGGTTTGAGCGCAGTCTTTTCAACTTCGCCTAAATTTTAAATGCTCTTAGACAGCTTTTTTCTTATAATTTCCGCTAAAATAACAAAAGCCAACCTCATTTCTATAAAAAGGCAGAATTATGGAAAAACTCAATTATTTGGCCTTCATTATTTTTTCCTGGTGGTTTATAGATTCCTGATGTACCGCTTTGAAAAGCCTTAGAATAAATTCTTCGCTTAAGCCGTGGCGTTCACCTTCCAACACCATATTCCCTAAAATCTCGTTCCAACGCTTGGTTTGCAATACCGATACATTTTGATCTTTTTTCACTCTCCCTATTTCGTCGGAAATTTTCATTCTTCGGGACAATAGCTCGATAAGCTGATTATCGGCCACATCGATTTGCGCTCTTAAATTGCTAAGCTTCGACTGAAACTCTTCGCTTTCTGAAACTTCCTTTCTTATTTTTAGATCTTTCATAATCTGAACTAAAGTACCGGGGGTAATTTGCTGGGCTGCATCACTCCAGGCGTCATCTGGAGTATGATGGGTTTCTACCATCAATCCGTCGTAATTCAGGTCAAGCGCGGTTTGACAAAGATCAAAAATGATATCCCGTCTTCCGGCAATATGAGAAGGATCCAGAATTAGCGGCAAATCGGGAAATTTATTCTGAAGTTCGATCGCGATCTGCCATTCAGGGTTGTTTCGGTATTTTGTCTTTTCGTAAGCTGAAAACCCACGATGAATCACGCCCAGGTTTTTGATATCGGCAGTGTGCAGGCGTTCTACAGCTCCCAACCAAAGCGAAAGATCTGGATTCACCGGATTTTTCACCAATACGGTTTTGTCGGTTCCTTTTAATGCGTCGGCGATTTCCTGCACGATAAAGGGAGAAACCGTTGTTCTTGCCCCTATCCAGAGAATATCCACATCATTTTCCAGCGCCAGATCTACGTGGTGCGGATTAGCAACCTCTGTAGTGGTTAGCATTCCCGTTTCTTCCTTGGCTTTTTTAAGCCATTTTAGACCCAGGGCGCCCACACCCTCAAAATTCCCGGGTCGGGTTCGGGGTTTCCAGATTCCTGCTCTAAGTACCGTGGCATCGGTATCCTTAAGTTGATGAGCGATTTTTAAAACCTGTTCTTCGGTTTCTGCGCTACAGGGCCCGGCGATAACCAGTGGATGATCCAAATTGAAATCGTCCAGCCATTTTCTCATTTCTTTCCTGTTTTCCATAATTCAAGTTGTAATTTAATGTATTCCGTTTAAAATTGTTTTTATATGATTGGTTCGCTGCATCTCTCCAAAAATTTCTTCAAATTCATCCTTTTCAAGAAGATCTTTAAAGCGGGTGAGATTGGCGATATATTCATTTAGAGTTTCCAGCACATTGGTTTTGTTTTGTCTGAAAATAGGCGTCCACATCTCAGGAGAACTCTTAGCAAGCCTCACCGTTGAAGCAAACCCACTCCCGGCCAGGTCGAAGATATCCCGTTCGTTTTTTTCCTTTTCCAGCACTGTTTTTCCCAGCATAAAAGAACTTATATGCGAGAGATGTGAAACATAAGCAATATGCCGGTCGTGAGACCCGGGGTCCATATAACGAATGCGCATTCCAAGTTTCTGAAATATTTCCAGCGCCTTTTCCTGAAGCCTGAACGCTGTTTTCTCCACCTCGCAAATAATATTGGTCTTATTGCGGTACAAATTCGCAATGGCGGCATTGGGACCCGAAAATTCGGTTCCTGCAATGGGGTGGGCCGCCAGAAAATTCCGCCGGTTGGGATGCGTGGCCACGGCTTTGCAAACGTCGGCCTTGGTAGACCCGGCATCAAAAACCAGGGTTTCGGGGCCCACTGCATCTAAAACCTGAAGCAACACCTTTGGAGCCGCATCTACCGGCACGGCCACAATTACCACCTCGAATTGAGAGGCCTGCTCTATTCCTGAAACTGCATCTATTATTCCCAATTCCCGGGCTTGTTTTAAATGTGCCGGGTTCTTATCGCAGCCACTAATATGAGCTTCCGGAAAAACCGATTTTAGATCTATGGCAAACGACCCGCCTATAAGCCCTATTCCAATTATCTGAATTTTCATCCTGTCACCCGTTTTAAAGCCCTGTGTATTTCTTCTTCTGAAGCACAAAGCGAAAATCTTACATAGCCTTCGCCATTATTTCCGAAGATAAATCCCGGGGCGGCAAAAATGCTGTACTTCTCCAGCAGGAAATCCACAAATGCTTCAGCTGAAGTGCCTGCCGGAAGCTTACACCACACGAACATCCCGGCCTGTTTTGGGGCAGGTTTGCAATCCAGTGCTTCAGCCAGCTTTAGAATTCCCTGTTTCCGTTTTTGGTAAATTTCATTTTGTTCGCCAAACCAGTTCCCATTTAAGCGCAAGGCAGCAGCGGCACCGGCCTGTACCGGGTAAAACATCCCGCTATCCATATTGCTTTTTACCTTAAGCACGGTGTTTAGATTCTGCTCACTTCCGCAGAGCATTCCCACACGCCAGCCCGCCATATTGAAGCTTTTGCTTAAAGAATTTAGTTCCAGGACCACCTCTTTGGCGCCATTGGCCTGTAAAATACTTTTAGGCTGTTCATTCAGAATAAAACTGTAAGGATTGTCGTTCACCACGAGAATTTGATGCTTCCTGGCGAATTCTACCAGATTTTCAAAAAGTGCATCGGTAGCGGAAGCCCCGGTAGGCATATGCGGATAATTAACCCACATCAATTTCACCCTGCTCAGGTCTTTTTGAGCCAAAGCCTCCAAATCTGGCAACCAGATATTTTCTTCAGAAAGATGATAATAAACCGGATTGGCCTCCACCAATTTTGTCACCGAAGTATAAGTAGGATAGCCGGGATCTGGGATCAACACCTCATCGCTCTTATTCAAAAAAGCCATAGAAATATGCAGAATTCCTTCCTTGCTACCCATTAATGGTAAAATTTCGGTGTCGGGTTCCAGCGAAACTCCATATTTTTCGCGGTAGAATCCGCCGATGGCATTTCTAAAATCGGCTGTGCCTTTATAGGGTTGGTATTGATGCGCATTAGAATTGAACATCGCCTCGTTCAAGGCCTTGATCACCTGCGGTGGCGGGGGCAGGTCGGGACTGCCTATGCCCAGGTTGATTATATCCTTCCCGGCGGCTTCGAGGGCGCGAACCTCTCTAAGTTTTGCCGAAAAATAATATTCCTGCACCTGGTTTAATCGGTTGGCCTGTGCTATCATATCAAGCTGTTTTTATAGGTTCCGAAGATTTTAAGGTCTTCGGTCATTACTTTTACTATTTCCATTGCCTTTTCAAACTCTTGGAATTCTTCGAAAATCACATCCACGAAAAATGAGTATTTCCAGGGGGTTTCAATAATGGGCATACTTTGAATTTTGGTCATATCCAGATTAAAATCCCTGAGGATATTCAAAACCGAAACCAGGCTGCCGCGTTTGCTTTCAAGTTCAAATTTTAAACTGGCCTTATCGATCACCTCGCCGTTGGGCTGCTTGCTTTTGGTGCTAATAATCAAAAACCGGGTGGCATTGCTCTTTTTGGTGTGAATGCTTTTGGCAAGTATATCCAGTCCAAAAATTTGAGCCGCTGCTGTACTGGCCACGGCTGCTACTTTATGACTTTGTTTTTCTGAAATTCTTCGCGCCACCTCGGCGGTATCGGCATCTTCTATGAGTTTTATATGCGGATGCTTTTTAAAGAATTCCTTGCATTGCAAAAGTGCCATGGGATGCGAATACACCTTCTTGATATTTTCGATTTTTTGCCCCTGCAAAGCCATCAAATTCATATCTATGGGAATGTAATGCTCGCCCACTACTTTCAGATTATTTTCATCAATCAGGGCATAATTTGGCAGAATAGAACCGGCTATCGAATTCTCAATCGCCATCACCCCTTCGGTAGCCTCGCCATTTACAAGGCTTTTAGCCAGGCCGGCAAAAGACATACATTCCAGCACCTCGATTTCTTCGCCGTAAAATTGCTGAGCCACCAAATGGTGAAATGAACCCTGAATTCCCTGAATTGCTATTTTTCTTTCCATTTAAAAAAGGCATAAAAAAAAGTCCCGATCTACACCGGGACTTTTTTATATAATTTTCTCAATTAACTATACAGCATTCCCGTTCCTATTCCTGAAATAGAAATAAAAATAATAGAATGCGTTCCAGCTAATTAGATTGTTCATTACTTCAATGTTATGCGGCTAAAGTAGAATATAATTTCAATTTGAAAAACTCTTTCTGCTAAAAATTTTTGCTTTTTGTGAAGTTGATCATTTTTCCCAAACACTAATTATAAATCTCCAAATTCTCCGATTTTTTATCCCTCGGAATTCCGAAATCAATAATGCTTCTCCGGCTGAAGCTTTCTGCTATAAATCCCTATTTTTGAAAAAAATAAGCAGTATGTCTATTTCGGTACAGGAAATCTCCAAATTTTACGGTTCACAAAAGGCACTTGATAAGCTTAGCTTTACCGTAGAAAAAGGCGAGATTGTTGGTTTTTTGGGGCCTAATGGCGCGGGAAAGTCTACGCTTATGAAAATTCTAACCGGATATTTACCGGCTTCAGAAGGTAGCGCTCAAATAGCCGGAATTTCTCTTGAAGACGACCTGCATAGCATTCAGAAGAATATCGGGTATTTGCCTGAACATAATCCGCTGTATACCGAAATGTATGTGCGGGAATACCTGGAATTCAATGCCCGGGTGTATGGCATTTCCCAATCCCGAATCGAAGAGGTAATTTCGCTTACCGGCCTAACGCCTGAAGCCAATAAACGCATTGAGCAACTTTCCAAAGGTTATCGCCAGCGCGTTGGGCTGGCCGCGGCCCTGCTGCACGATCCCGAAGTACTAATTCTCGATGAACCTACCACCGGCCTGGATCCCAACCAACTTCTGGAAATACGAAACCTTATAAAGAATATCGGGAAACAGGATGGGGAAAAAGGCAAAACCGTTTTTCTTTCTACCCATATTATGCAGGAAGTCGAGGCGATTTGCGACCGGGTGATCATCATCAACAAGGGAAAAATCGTAGCCAATAAATACCTGAAAGACCTGCGCGATGAGAACGAACAGGTAATTTTTGTGGAGTTCGACTACCAGATAGAACCCGTAGCGATTAAACGCCTACCGCATTTGAGTCAGGCCAGAAATATTGGCGGATTTAACTGGGAATTGCACTTCGACACCAAAAAAGATATGCGACCTGCAGTTTTCGACTTCGCCCACGATAACGGACTCAAAACCCTTCAGCTTAATCAAAAAACCAAAAACCTGGAAAGCCTTTTTGCTGAATTAACGAAGCAGGCCCCCTAGCCCTCTACAATCGATCAAAATTCGGTTAAAAAAGTTTCCATATATTACAACTTAATAATATCTTTACACAACTTAAATCCTGGTTGTCAAATAAATGGACTCTAAATTTGAAATTGTCTTTTTAGAAGAGGCTATAGAGTTTCTTAATGAACAGGAGCCCAAAGTCAGGAAAAAAATCTTCTATAATCTCGATAAAGCCAGGTACATCAATGATCCAAAAATTTTTAAAAAGCTCACTGAGGAGATTTGGGAGTTTCGCGTAAAGTTTAACAGATTACAATACAGGTTATTTGCTTTCTGGGATAAAAAAGATAATTCAAATACTCTGGTAATCTCGACTCACGGAATAATAAAGAAGACAGGTAAAGTTCCAAAGTCTGAAATCGAAAAAGCGAAGAAAATTAGGTCTGGATATTTCAACTATTAACCTTGTCCAGGCATCTGAAATAAAAATAAATACCGCTATGGAAAAGACTAAAATGAAAATGATGACACTCGATCAAATGAAAGATGAGCATCTAGGTAAAGAAGGCAGCCCGAATCGGGATAAATATGAATTTGACCTAAAATTAGAGATATTGGGGGAAATGATAAAGTCGGTGCGAAAAGAAAGACAGTTAACCCAGGAACAGTTGGGAGAGTTGGTGGGGGTTCAGAAATCTCAAATCTCAAAGTTAGAGCGAAATGCTAAAAATGTGACCGTGGAAACCATTTTAAAAGTCTTTCACGCATTAAAAGCAAACATTAAATTCAGCATAGAACTTAAGGAGGAGCATTTTAATATAGCGTAGAAAACTTTTTTAATATTTATTGAAAGAAAAACTCTTATCCCTCTTTATCAACAAACCATTTTTTTAGGATAAGACAAAATTTAATCTCCCCCTTCGGGGGCCGGGGGGCTTATAATAAGCCTTCCGCTATAATGCTCTGTCACCCTCACCTCGGCCGGACGGTTAACGGCAATCACATCTCCAAAACTATAAATATCGCCGCTAATCGATTGCCGCGGATTCAAAATAAGTTTATTGGAACCACGATGCATCAGGTCGATGTGTTGAGCTTTCAACTCCCCGGCTTCAATTCTGGCGTCTCCGTTGGCGATGAATAAATTGAAATTTTCGGCGGTTCCTCTCAGGTAAAAATTAGAAATATGATCGCTGGTTATTCTCAGGTTTTCAACTTCCAGGTCCAGGTCAAAATCTCCATTGGTATAAATATCGGGGTCCCGCTCCTGGTTGATAGACCTTAGCCAAAGGTCCGGAAATTTCAAAATACCCCGGCTTTCTATTTTTTTATAACTGCTGTTTTGAAGCCAGCTTAGATTCGGGGTGCTTACATAAACTTCAATCACATCATTTTCGCGAAACAATTTACAACCCGACTCATTGCGCAATTCCAATCGGTCACCCACCACCTCCACGCTAATTTGCGGCAACAGATTTCTTCCGGTTTTGACCACAACTTTGGTTTCAGGGCTTTGTTCGAGAATCAATTTCACATTATCAAACACCTGGATTTCCTCAAAACCTGCTACTGCGATCTCTTCAGAAATCATTTCACCTGAAGTCTGCAAGCAATCTGGAGAATTTTCAGAACTGCATCCAAAAATCAACAAAATCGCCAGCAATATTCCGAAGCTTTTCATAAACGATATCCAATTGAAAGTTCCACGGCTTCGGCATTGGCCCAATGTGAACGCACACTTAGCGATGCCCATAGCTTTTCTGTAATTTTTCGTTGCAGGCCAACGCGATTATACACCTGGTTTACATAATGCTCGTATGGAAAGTACACATAATATCCCAAATGCGTGATCACCGATAATTTATCGAAAGTAAGCTGATGCCCCACAAAAACTCCAACCCGCCTGGAATCCTCATCTCCCCTGGTGTCGCCCTGCGGAAATGCGATTGACTGATATCTTATACGCTCGGCCATAGCTTTGGAGAGAAAAAGTTCACTTCCCGCCTGCAGGGTGCTTTTATAATTGAGACGTTTATCGGCATAGGCTGAAAAGGTCAAAAACGGATATTGAGGTGATCCAATAATCCCCATCGTATTAACCCCGCCGCGAAGCACCAGATTCAAATGAATGGGTTCAGAATATTTTTCTCTGTTCTTCGGAATATATTCGGGTGAATCTCCCCGGTTCAAATCATAATTCACACCTAAATTGAAGCTGAAAGTATTGGTGCTGGTGTTTGGCGATTTAAAATCGGCATTGGAATAATGTATCACTGAAATCCCGCCCTGAAGCCCCAACCCGGCCAAAATATTCTCTTTTTTAAGATTGGCCATCAAATAGGTGCTGCTAAGCAAGCGGGAGCCATAGGCATTGTTTCGGTAATTTTCGTCGGGATGATATGGGTTCCCGGCATAGGCCAAACCCTGCCCAATGCGGAACATCAATAATCGCTTCAGCAAATAAAAATTCATATGTGCATACAGCCCAAAATTCTCGCCCAAAGCAGGTTCCTGCAGGTCCTGATAACTGAATGAAACTCCCACATCGGGATAATTGTAGCGGGCTTCCCATTCTTCAAATCCAAAACTTTTTTTATTAAAGCCCAGGATGAATCCGCGGGGGTGGCCGGTGCGCAAATGTGCGATATGCGGATTATGCTCAATAATACTTCCATAGAAATAACTGGCATCGGCCGAAAAATTATTTTTGGGCTGTGCAAAAAGGTTAGTTCCGGTAAGCAAAAGAATAAGGGCGAAAAATTGCTTCATTACCCGCAAATGTAGGGGAATTTGCTAAAAAACCGCCTGTGCTATTTTCTGAATATTGGTGCTTTTCCCCATCGAATAATAATGCAGCACCGGGACCCCGGCGGCAATAAGCTCCTTGCTTTGCTGAATTCCCCATTCTACGCCCACTTCTCTCACCTGCTTGTTGTCTTTACATTTTTCGACCTCGTGAATCAAATCTTCGGGCATATCTACGTGAAATCTATGTGGAATAATACTCAGCTGCCTCTTGGTTGCAATAGGCTTCAATCCTGGGATGATAGGCACATCGATCCCGGCTGCCCTGCATTTTTCTACAAATTCAAAATATTTTGAATTATCAAAAAACATCTGGGTAACCACATACTCGGCCCCGGCTTCGATCTTCTCCTTTAACCGCTGAATATCCTTGTCTAAACTTGGCGCTTCCATATGTTTCTCGGGATAACCCGCTACGCCTATGCAGAAATCGGTATTGTGTCCTTTTTCAATCACCTCATCCAGGTATTTTCCGCAGTTCATACCTTTGATCTGTTCCACGAGATCTTTGGCAAATCGGTTTCCGCCAGGCTCCGGACTAAAATAGATCTCGCTTTTCACCGCATCGCCACGCAGAGCCACTACATTCTGAATTCCCAGGAAATCCAGGTCGATCAGGAAATTCTCGGTATCCTCTTTTGAAAATCCGCCGCAGAGGATATGAGGTACGGCGTCTACGCCATATTTGCTTTGAATCGCCGCACAGATGCCCACCGTCCCGGGGCGTTTACGAACGATCTTCTTTTCCAGCAAACCATTGTCCTGCTCGTTATACACATATTCCTCACGATGATAGGTTACATCAATAAATGGCGGTTTGAATTCCATCAAAGGATCTATTCCATCATAAATCGACTGTATATTCTGCCCTTTTAAAGGCGGTAAAATTTCAAAGGAAAACAAAGATCTTCCTTTAGCTTTTTCTATATGTTCAATTATCTTCATAGGCCTCCCCCAGCCCCTTCCCGATAGCTATCGGGAGAGGGGAGTTGGGTGAATTTTAATTTATTAAACTATTTCAATACTATAAAACTTTAATTTTCCTGCGCTCTTAAAATTTGAAAATCGAAAAATTGATAATTTATATCTCCAAATTCCTCCCCTTTGGGGAGGCCAGGAGGGGCTTTTAATCGGCGATATTCGGATTCAACCATTTCCGGGCTTTCTCTTCGGAAATTCCTTTCCTGGAGGCAAAATCTAAAACCTGGTCATCCTTGATTTTTCCCACGCCAAAATACCGGGATTCAGGGTTGGCAAAATAATAGCCACTAACGCTGGATGCCGGCCACATTGCCAGGCTTTCGGTAAGTTTTACCCCAATGCGTTTTTCTACCTGCAGCACTTCCCAAATACTTATTTTCTCCAAATGATCGGGACAGGCCGGATAACCTGGCGCAGGGCGAATTCCTTTATAGTTTTCTTTTATCAGGTCTTCGTTGCTTAGATCTTCATCGGCTGAATAACCCCAATGCCTGGTACGTACTTCTTTATGCAAATATTCGGCAAAGGCTTCAGCCAGGCGATCGGCCAGGGCTTTGACCATTATCGAATTATAGTCGTCGTGATCTTTTTCAAATTTTGCAGCCAGTTCTTCGGTTCCAAATCCGGTGGTCACACAAAAACAGCCCAGGTAATCCTGAATTTTACTCTCCCGAGGCGCAATAAAGTCGACCAGCGCGAAATTGGGCTGGTCACCGTGTTTTTTAAGTTGCTGCCTAAGCGTTCTGAAAACTTTGGTCTTTTCTTCGGAATTCTCCTCATAACGGATTTCAATATCGTCGTCTCCAACAGAATTAGCCGGGAAAAGACCAAAGATCGCTTTCGCCTTCAGGAGTTTTTCATCCAGAATTCGCTTCAGCAAAATTTTAGCATCTGCAAATAGCGATCTGGCCTGCTCGCCCACCACCTCATCTTCGAGAATCTGCGGATATCTTCCGTGCAAATCCCAGCTTCTGAAAAATGGACTCCAATCTATATAATCCAACAACTTCTCCAGTTCAAATTCCTCAATCACCTGAATCCCGGGTTCATTCGGAGCCTTGATCTCTGAAGTTCCCCAATCTATTCTAAACTTATTTTCCCTGGCCTCCTCCAAACTTAAATAAGTTTTATGCTTGCTACGCTTTTTAAAATTCTTCCTGAATTTATCATATTCTTCCTTGAGATCGCTCATATATCTTTGGCGAGAGCTTTCTTTCAAAAGATCGCCCACCACAGTTACCGCCCGGGAGGCGTCATTGATATGGGCCACAGCACTTTGATATTCGGGATCGATTTTTACCGCAGTATGTGCCTTCGAAGTGGTAGCCCCACCAATTAAAAGCGGCACCTTGAAATTCTGCCGCTGCATTTCTTTGGCCAGAAAAACCATCTCGTCCAGCGATGGAGTGATGAGTCCGCTAAGGCCTATAACATCTACATTTTCGGCCTTGGCAGTTTCGATGATCTTTTCTGGTGGTACCATCACCCCCAGGTCTATGATCTCATAATTATTACAACCCAGCACCACACTCACGATGTTTTTTCCAATATCGTGAACGTCGCCTTTTACGGTTGCCATTAGTACGCGGCCAGCCGATTGGCGTTTGGCGGACGAGGAAGCTTCGATGAAGGGTAATAAATACGCCACCGCTTTTTTCATCACCCTGGCCGATTTCACTACCTGTGGAAGGAACATTTTCCCGCTTCCGAAGAGATCGCCCACCACATTCATCCCGATCATCAAATGACCTTCGATGACTTCAATGGGTTTTTCGGCTTCCTGCCGGGCCTCTTCGATATCTTCAATAATATAGGCATCGATACCTTTAACCAGGGCGTGGGTGATTCGATCCTGAAGCGGATTCTCCCTCCAGGAAAGGTCGATCTTATTCTCCTTTTTAGAACCCACTACGGTTTCGGCAAAATTCAACAAGCGCTCGGTAGCATCTTCGCGCCGATCCAGGATTACATCTTCCACGTGCTCGAGCAAATCTTTTGGGATTTCATCGTACACCTCCAATAAGGACGGATTCACAATTCCCATATTCATCCCGGCCTTAATCGCGTGGTACAAAAACACCGAGTGCATCGCCTCCCTTACGGGATTATTTCCGCGGAAGGAAAAGGACACATTGCTCACACCTCCACTCAAACTCGCGTGAGGCAGATTTTCCTTGACCCAACGCGTGGCTTCGATATAATCTATCGCATTTCTTTTATGCTCGTCCATCCCGGTGCCTACCGGAAAAATATTGAGATCGAAAATGATATCTTCCGGAGGAAAATTTACTTTTCTTACCAAAAGATCATACGAACGTTTTGCGATCTCTATACGGCGCTCATAATTATCGGCCTGGCCTACCTCATCGAAGGCCATCACGATTACCGCCGCTCCATAGCGTTTGATCTTTTTGGCGTGTTCTAAAAATTCAGCTTCGCCCTCTTTGAGGCTAATCGAATTCACCACGCATTTTCCCTGCACCACCTGAAGCCCGGCTTCGATGATTTCCCATTTTGAACTGTCTATCATTATAGGCACCCTGGCGATATCGGGCTCGGCTACGATAAGGTTAAGGAATTTCACCATCGCTTCTTTGCCTTCTATCAACCCGTCATCCATATTGATATCGATGATCTGGGCACCATTTTCAACCTGTTCCCGGGCCACGTCCAGAGCTTCTTCAAATTTTTCTTCCTTGATTAACCGCAGAAACTTTTTAGAACCGGCCACGTTGGTGCGCTCCCCTACATTTACAAAATTGCTTTCAGGAGTAATGACAAGCGGCTCCAGGCCAGATAATTTTAATGCTCTCTTCTCTGCCATAATCTATACGCTTTCCGGAATTTGTGATTTTTTCAAGGGCCTTGGTTTATAATTTTTCGCTATTTCTGAAATAGCCCTGATATGCCCAGGCGTGGTGCCACAGCAACCACCCAGAATATTCACTAGGCCTTTTTCCAGGTATTCTTTTATCTGGCTTGCCATTTCTTCGGCATCCTGGTCGTATTCCCCAAAGGCATTGGGAAGACCCGCATTGGGGTAGGCCGAAACCCCGGTTTCAGCGTAACGATTTAAAACTTCAAGATGCGGAGTGAGTTGTTTTGCGCCCAGGGCACAATTAAAACCTATACTTAATAACGGAATATGAGAAACCGAAATCAAAAAAGCCTCGGCGGTTTGGCCCGAGAGTGTTCTCCCCGAAGCATCGGTAATCGTACCGCTTACCATAACAGGAATATTTGTTTGTAACTCCTCCTTAAGTTCCTCGATAGCAAAAAGTGCGGCTTTTGCGTTCAGGGTATCAAAAACCGTCTCAACCAACAAAATATCCACTTCTCCTTCAATCAGCGCCCGGGCCTGTTGCTTGTAGGCCAGTCGTAATTCTTCAAAAGAAATAGCTCTGAATCCGGGATCGTTCACATCTGGACTCATACTCGCGGTTTTATTGGTTGGTCCAATCGCTCCGGCAACGAAACGTGGTTGATCAGGATTCTGAGCTGTAACTTCTTCAGCTACTTTTTTGGCAATTCTGGCCGACTCATAATTGAGCTCATAGACCAGGTCTTCCATCTGGTAATCGGCCATCGCGATGCTGGTACCAGAAAAAGTATTGGTTTCCACGATATCAGCGCCGGCTTCGAAGTATTTGCGGTGAATGGCCGCAATGGCTTCAGGCTGGGTTAGAGACAAGAGGTCGTTATTTCCCTGCAGGGAAACCGGCCAGTCGGCAAAGCGTTTTCCGCGGAAATCTTCTTCGGTGAATTTATACTCCTGAAGCATAGTGCCCATCGCACCATCCAGGATCAATATTTTATGTTTGAGTTGTTCTTCTAATTTTGACATAATATCGCAATAAATCGCATCAAAAAAAGAAGCAGGAAAGAAGCTTGTTTTTGTTATCTATCTGTGCCCGTAGCAGAGTAGAATTTAGCACCTTCTCCCATTACAGGAGGGTTGCCAAGGTTTCACAGGGTCTATTCCCTCAACCTTTCTTGATAACGATAGTAAAAAATGAACTTTGAACCGGCAAATATAAGGGGCGAACTTTAATTCACAAAGCCAGCCCCTTATTTTTAAGGATTTCTGAATTTTATTGGCTTAATGCCCAGTTTATTCTGGAATAAGGAAAATCACCCTCAATTAATTCTGAATTAAATAACCTCCTGACCATTGACTTTAACCGCAAATGTGATTTCAGCCGCCTTTTCCAGCATTTTGGAAACCGAACAATATTTTTCCATCGAAAGCTCCACCGCTCTTTTGGCTTTGGCAGCAGGGATGTCTCCCTTGAGCAGAAAATCCAGGTGAATTTTTTTAAACACGTTGGGAACTCCTCCCTCTCTAAAACCTTCTACTTCAACCTGTAGATCTTCGGGTTCCAACTTTTGTTTTTTCAGAATCATTACCACGTCTATGCTGCTGCAGCCGGCTATGGCACGAAGCACTAAATCCATAGGACTCGATCCTTTTGGCTCTTCCTCGGTTTTATTGTCGAGCAGTACCACATCACCGCGTTCGTTTTTGGTTTCAAAAAGATAATTATCGTTTAAGCGCTTCAGCTGAATTTTCATAGAATTTAATTTTTATCAAATTTAGGAAAAAGCTGGAGAAAATAGACCTCACTAGCCTACAGACCTCACAGGTTTCAAAAACCTGTGAGGTCTAAACTTAAACCACCCCGGCCTATCGGCCACCCCTCCTTAAAAAGGAGGGGAGCATCCTATACACTAATGCTCTGTACCACTTCTTTTTTCGCCTCTTTTTTGCTTCCGTCAAAACCGGTTACCCCACCAACGGTGGTGTATTTCAATACGTATTTTTTATCGGGATAGATACGGTTATAAGCGCTTTGACACATAAGAGCCGCCTCGTGAAAACCGGAAAGGATCAATTTCAATTTCCCTTTGTAGGTATTTACATCGCCTATGGCGTAAACGCCGGGGATATTGGTTTGATAATCGTAAGAGTTATCTACCTTGATCGCGTTTTTTTCAATTTCCAGACCCCAGTTTCCGATGGGCCCCAGTTTTGGCGACAAGCCAAACAGCGGAATAAAATCATCGATTTCCCTGAATTCCTCACCTCTAGCCACATCCTTATGTCGAATCACCACCTGCTCGAGCTTATCTTCTCCCCGCAGGCCAACCACCTCGGCATTGGTGATCATCTCTATCTTGCCGAGTTTTGCCAGTTCTGAAACTCTTTCTACCGAATCCAATGCTCCCCTGAATTCTTCGCGTCTATGCACCAGGGCTACTTCAGAAGCTACATCGGCCAAATAAATCGCCCAGTCTAAAGCCGAATCGCCACCCCCGGCGATCACAACCCTTTTATCGCGATAAACCTCTGGGTCTTTGATAAAATAGGAAACCCCTTTATCTTCAAAATCGGCGATATTCGGGATTGGCGGTTTTCTGGGCTCGAAAGACCCCAAACCACCGGCAATGGCTACCACCGGGGCGTGGTGTTGGGTGCCTTTATTTGTGGTGACTATAAAGGTACCATCGTCCAGTTTTTCCAGCGTATCGGCACGTTCACCTAAGGTAAATCCCGGTTGAAAAGGTTTTATTTGCTCCATAAGATTTCCTACCAGGTCTCCCGCTAAAATTTCAGGAAAGGCGGGAATGTCATAAATGGGTTTTTTCGGATAAATCTCGGAACACTGCCCGCCGGGTTGCGGTAAGGCATCTATTAAATGCGTCTTCAGCTTTAATAAACCTGCCTCAAATACGGTAAATAGTCCGGTTGGGCCGGCTCCTATTATCAGGATATCAGTCTTAATCATCGGTCTTGTTTTTTGCTTTTAATGATTCGGTTATAGTATTCATTTGTGCCACTTTGGCTTCAAAATCGCCTTTTATGGTGCTTCGGTATTCATTTAAATTTTCTACCATTTTATTTACATTTTCAGGAATCACCTCTTCGAAAAATTGCCTTAGACGTTTTGCCGTGGTGGGGGATTTTCCATTGGTGGAAATCGCAATTTTCACGTGTCCTTTATTTACAATTCCTCCCATATAAAAATCGCAGAGTTCGGGCGTATCGGCGATATTGGCCAGCAGGTAGCGCTTTTTAGCATCCCGATGAATTCTCTTATTGAGTTTCTCATTATTAGTGGCTGCAATCACGATATGGCGCTTTTTTAAATATTTCCTGCGGTACCGCCCCTTTGTAAGTTTTGCGCCGTGCTTTTTGGCCAGCTCTTCAGTTTCGGGCAAAAACCATTTTGCTACCACTTCTACATTGGCATTGGGGCTTGATTTAAACAGAAAATGCAGTTTTTCGTGGCCCACATTTCCGCCGCCAACCACCAGAATGTTTAGCTGGTTCACCTTTAAAAAAACCGGGTATAATTCGTTTCTTTCTTCCATAAGTCGGCCCCCTAGCCCCTCCCGATAGCTATCGGGAGGGAATTTATTATTACTGATTCTTGAATTGCGTTCTGCAATACTGGCTCTAATCTTCTGCTTTCTCTTACCACCTCGCCAATCACGATAATTGCAGGAGCCGTTAATTGCCTTTCAGCAACCACTTTTTCGATACTTTTTATAGTTCCAAATCCTGATTTTTCATTATCGGTAGTTCCATTTTGAATGATGCCTACGGGGCAATCTTTTTTCCCGTTTTCCCTGAAAACCTCAACGATTTCTTTCAATTTTCCCATCCCCATCAGGATCACCACCGTTGCCGTAGATTGTGCAGCCAGGCGTACATCTTCAGATAGTCTTTTCTGACTGGTAGTCCCGGTGATCACCCAAAAACTTTCTGAGGTGCCTCTTTGGGTTAAAGGAATTCCCACATTGGCCGGCACCGCAATGGATGAAGTTATTCCCGAAACCACAGCAGTTTCCAATCCGTGTTTTTTAACGAAATTGATCTCCTCAGAGCCCCTTCCGAAGATGAAGGGATCGCCTCCTTTGAGTCTTACCACATGTCCCCGTTCGAGCGCAAATTTCACAATAAGCTCATTGATCTCGTCCTGGGAGAACCTATGTTTGTCTTTACGTTTTCCTACAAAAATGTGCTCTGCCTGCGGCGCATAGTCCAGCAGTTCCCGGTTTATTAGGGCATCATATAGCACCACTTTTGCCGATTTCAATACATTAACCGCTTTTACAGTGATTAATTCAGGATCGCCCGGCCCGGCACCTACCACACTTAATCTTGCTGAATTATACATTTTGTACCTCCTTTGTTCTATAGGCATCTACCCTTTTCAGAAATAGCTGCGCGTCTTCTAAATATTTACTGGCGAAAGCCTCTGAAGGCTCATTTTCATTCAACTGGTAAGCGAAATCTTTGAAAGAAGTCGCTAATTCAATCTTACCGGTTGACACGAACAATTCATCGAACTGGGAAATGATCCCTGCCTGGGTATTGGTCTTCAAATCTTCAGAAAGCAATAAAGCTTTTGCCGAATTCACGATCGAAGTATAGGAATGATAAATACTGTCGGCCCAGGCCTTACGCTCAAGAGCGCTTTTTGCATTATCTATCTTCTCTTCGCTTTCAAATAAAAGCGTAGCGATAAGGTCTATGACCACCCCGGCGCATTCGCCCACTCCCACTGCCTTGATATAAGGCTTTTCGTGACCCCAATCCACAAAATCATTTTCGCTGAGATTGGTAGTATCGGCCAGGTCTTTTAACAAATCGTAGAAATAGGTCTTGCCCTGGCGATCGTAATAGTCTGCGAATTTTTCTTCGGAAATTGAATTAGTCTCAAAATCATTCAGCAAAATTCGAAGAGCTTCGGGACCGCGTTTGCTGGGCACTTTTACTACTTTATCTGCAAATCGACCTTTTCCGTCACCCAGGGTGCCGCCCCCAAGCAACACCTGAAGCGCAGGCGCCACCTGTTTGCCCACTTTGATCGACATTCCCTGAAACCCGATCTCGGCCATATTATGCTGCCCGCAGGCATTCATACAGCCGCTGATTTTTATGGTGATATCTTTCCCATTGGAAAACTGAGGAAATTCCTCTTTCAACACATCTTCCAGCACATCGGCAATCCCTGTACTGCTGGCGATTCCCAGGTTACAGGTATCGGTTCCGGGGCAGGCAGTGATATCGACGGTTTTATTATATCCCGTTTCAGCAAATCCCAGCTGCTTTAATTCTGAATAGAAAAATGGCAACAATTCCTCCCTCACGTGACGAATTAAAATATCCTGCCTTAGGGTGAATCTCAATTCGTTCCCGGCATATTTTTTTATGAGATCTGCCAGTTTTCTGGCCGCCCCGGTGTAAAAATCGCCAAGCGGCACCCGAATCCCCACAGCAAATAAGCCTTTTTGCTTCTGTGGAAAAACATTGGTGTTTTTCCAGGCTTCAAATTCTTCAGAATTGATTTCCACCTTAGGCAAGTCTATCTGCTGAAGCGGCGGCACTGCCTCAAATTTTTTAATCTCAAAAGCCGGAACATTTTGTGAAAGTGCGGTTTGCTGTGCTGCCACCAGCTTCATAAATTCTTCTTTACCTATATCCTTGATGAGATATTTCATTCGGGCTTTCATTCTTTTGGCCCGCTCGCCGTGGCGATCGAAAACCCGCAAGACTCCTTCAATAAGCGGAATTAGTTCTTCAACCGGAAGAAAATCGTAAAGTTCGTCGGCGTGGCGGGGCTGCGAACCCAGGCCGCCGCCTAACATTACTTTAAAGCCGCGTTTTCCGTCTTTCAGTTTTGCGATAAAACCAAGATCGTGAATGTAGCTTAGTGCCGTATCTTCTTCAGAAGAAGAGAACGAAATTTTAAATTTTCGGCCCATTTCCTGGCAAATGGGATTCCGAAGAAAAAATTTAAAAGTTGCTTCGGCATAAGGCGAAACATCAAATGGCTCCTTAGGATCGATTCCCGCTGTAGGCGATGCCGTAACATTTCGCACGGTATTTCCACAAGCCTCCCTAAGGGTGATGTCGTCTCTTTCCAGCTGCGCCCATAATTCGGGGGTGCGATCCAGACTTACGTGGTGAATCTGAATATCCTGCCGGGTAGTGATATGCAGCCTTCCGGTAGAATATTCATCGGAAACATCGGCGATTCTATGCAGTTGTTCCGAAGTCACTTTACCAAAAGGCAGTTTTATTCGAACCATCTGCACTCCAGCCTGGCGTTGCCCGTAAACTCCACGAGCTAAACGCAGGCTTCGGAATTTTTCCTCATCGGCCTTTCCTTCGCGGAAAAGGCGTATTTTCTTCTCCAAATCCAGAATGTCTTGCTCGACAACGGGATTTTCAATTTCGGTTCTAAAACTTTGCATAATCTTTGTTTTTGTGCCTTTTGGCAATTCGGTTAATCTAATTCTCCGGATTTCCGGAAATAAAAAAGTCCTTTTTCGGCTTTACCTAAAAGGACTTTTTATAAATGAGTTTATAAAAAACACTCCCAGGTAGGCGGCCGGCGCATACACATTCTCCACATCTTATGTGCTTTACAAAAATTCACTAATTTTCTATTTAATAAATCCGACTCCGGCAGTGGTATTGGTTTGCGTATCTACCAAAATGAACCTGCCGTTGGCTTTATTTTCGTTATAATTATCGGCAAACAGGGGTTTGCTTAATTTCAGGCTCACCTTGCCGATTTCGTTTAGCTTAAGCGAATTCGCTACTTGTAGCTCTTCAAAATTTGTGGAAACCTGCCCGTCGATTCGGTCAATTTTTGCCAAAACCTCGCGGGTATTATGCTGCAACACATATTTGGTCCCGGGCAGAAGGGCTTTACCATCCATCCAGCAAATTGTTGCATTGAGTTCGCGGGTTTGTTGCGGCTCCTCTCCAGATTTCACCAACATATCTCCCCGGGCCACATTGATATCATCGGTCAGACTAATGGTAACCGAGCTTCCCGCCGGGGCTTCGTCAAATTCCTCCTCAAAAAAAGAGATGCTTTTAATGGTGGAAGTGGTTAGGGATGGCAATACGGTAACCTCATCGCCCACTTTAAAGCTGCTTCCGGTGATCTTCCCGGCATAGGCGCGATAATCGTGAAATTCTTCAGTTTTTGGACGAATTACGGTTTGCACCGCAAATCTTGCCCGGGACTCTTCTCGGAAATCTTCAGTTTTGATATTTTCTAAATGCTCTAAAACCGTGTCACCAGAATACCAGCTCATCGCCGACGAACTTTCAGCAATATTTTCTCCCCAAAGCGCCGAAACCGGGATAAAGGTGATTTTTTGCTCTTTGAAGTCGCTTTTTTGTTGCAGTTCCTTGAAATCGGCAACGATCTCGTTAAAGACTTCTTCAGAATAATTCACCAGATCCATTTTATTTACCGCCACGATCACTTCTTTTACCCGAAGCAGGTTGTTGATAAAAAAGTGTCGGTAGGTTTGCTCGATCACTCCTTTTCTGGCATCGATCAAAATGATAGAAGCCTGCGAGGTAGAAGCCCCGGTCACCATATTTCGGGTATATTCCACGTGGCCGGGCGTATCGGCAATGATGTAGCTTTTCTTAGGAGTGGAAAAATAAATATGGGCCACATCTATGGTAATACCCTGCTCCCTCTCGGCAACCAGGCCATCGGTAGCCAGGGAAAAATCGAGGTAATACAAACCATTTCTACGGCTGGCTTTTTCAATGGCCTCAATTTTATCGGTTGTAAGCGAGCGGGTGTCATAAAGCAATCGCCCTATAAGCGTACTCTTACCGTCGTCTACACTTCCCGCCGTTGCTATTTTTAAAACTTCCATTTTTAATTTTTTAGAGTTGCGGATTTAAAAATATCCCTGTTGTTTTCTGGTTTCCATCGCGGCTTCAGAACGTTTATCGTCTATTCGGGCGCCGCGTTCTGAAATGCTGGATTCTCTAATTTCCTGAACTATTCTTTCAATAGAATCGGCTTCCGATTCCACTGCGGCGGTACAGGTCATATCGCCAACAGTTCTGAATCGCACGGTACGCAGCTCGGTTTTTTCATCTTCTTCCCGGTATACATATTCTGAAGCCGACCAAAGCAAACCGTCGCGTTCAAAGATCTCACGCTGATGCGCGTAATAAATCGAGGGAATTTCAATTCCTTCAGCAGCGATATAGCTCCAAACATCAAGCTCGGTCCAGTTGGAAATAGGAAAAACCCTTACATTCTGTCCAATTTCGATTCGCCCGTTGAGCATATCAAAAACTTCGGGCCTCTGATTTTTTTCATCCCATTCTCCAAAATCATTTCTCACCGAGAATATTCGCTCCTTGGCCCTGGCCTTTTCCTCATCGCGGCGTGCCCCACCAATACAGGCATCGAATTTAAATTCTTCTATAGCATCTAAAAGCGTGTTGGTTTGCAGGGAATTTCGGCTGGAATATTTGCCTTTTTCCTCGATGGCTTTTCCGTTATCTATATCGTCCTGCACATTTCTCACGATTAGTTCAAGGCCTAATTCGGCTACCAGTTTGTCGCGAAATTCGATGGTTTCCGGAAAATTATGCCCGGTATCTATATGTAGGAGCGGAAAAGGAATTTTCCCAGGGTAAAAGGCTTTTTGAGCCAGCCGCACCAGCGTAATAGAATCCTTCCCGCCCGAAAAAAGCAAAACCGGATTCTCAAACTGCGCCACTACCTCCCTGAAAATATAAATCGCCTCGCTCTCCAGGCTGTTTTGTTTTAAAATTCTTGTCATTTCTTTCTAATTTTAGGCGTGTAACCCACATTCCCGGTTAGACAATACCTTGGTTGGATCGAAGTATTTGAATTCATTGGGCAAATTATGCTTCTTCAGATAGGTGTCCAATCTTTCATCGTCCCAATGGTAAAACGGACTCACTTTCAAAATCCCATCTTTACTGTAACTCAAAATATCGATACTGTCTCTAAAAGCGGTTTGGCCCTTGCGCAGGTTGGTGAACCATACATCGGGTTTTTGTTGTTTCATTGCCCGCTGAAATGGTTCCAGCTTTACCTGCCTGGTAAACTCTTCGTGCTGGGAAGAATTTACCTCGGGAATTCCGCCAAAAATCGCATCTCTGTAAGCTGCGGTTTGCTTTGGAGAATAGAGCTTTACATTTAAATCTAATTGCTCGATCACCTGGTTGGCGTGCCGGTAAGTCTGTGGGGTATTGTAACCCGTATCGCACCAAATTACTTTAATGTTAGGCTCAATTTTGGAAACCGCGTGCAAGATCGCCGCCTCATAGGGCCTGAAGTTCGTGGTAACCACCGGCCTTCCGGCGTTGGAAAGCACCCACTGTATGATCTCTTCAGGGCTAATTCCTCGAAACTGCGCGTTTAGCTCCTTTAACTGATTTTCACTAAGCTTTTTCATATTTATTCCTTTCCAAAGTTTATGGCGTTCCACAGCCGTTCGTGCCCAAAGTATAATATCATTTTTGTTACCAACTCTACCGATCCAATGGCCAGGGCAGTTTCTACCTTCCCTGTTAACACCCAGCTTATCACAATGGTATCAAGGGTGCCTACAGTTCTCCAGCTTATGGTCTTAAGGACGCTGCGTATAGGCTTCTCGCCAGAACGATCTTCCTTGAAGGTCTTTTCAGCCTGCCGGGTTTTTAATAACATAAGCATTGTTTCTTCTTATTTTCTATTACCCTATCGGGCAAGTAGGTTTTAAAGCAAAAATACTTTTCACAATCGGGACCACCAATTAATACGTGGCTAAATTTCAGTCTTTAACATTTATTTCTTCACTCTGGCAAGATCGGCCAGTGTATTCTCTCCCAAAACCTTAAGCGTGCTATCCCTCACCTGTATCATTAAAGCGTGAACCGAACAGGTCGCCTCATCGGGACAGTCGTCGCACTTTTCATAATAATTAAGGCTTACGCAAGGCACCATTGCAATAGGCCCTTCCAGAACCCGTATCACCGAGGTCATCTTGATCTCCTTTGGTTCTTTAATTAGATAATAGCCCCCACCTTTGCCTTTTTTAGA
Source organism: Salegentibacter haimaensis (assembly GCF_054121495.1). NCBI lineage: Bacteria > Pseudomonadati > Bacteroidota > Flavobacteriia > Flavobacteriales > Flavobacteriaceae > Salegentibacter > Salegentibacter haimaensis. Next base: position 131,653 of record NZ_JBSYGH010000002.1, on the reverse strand, counting down.
ACCGAGAAATCCGGTTTTGCGCAAGGTGAGCAGAATGCTTTCGAGGAATTTCAGGGAGATATTCTCGCTTTTTGAGATTTCTGAAGTTTGTACGGGTTTTTTATCCTCCCGGGAGGCGATATAGGCCAGGGCCTTGATCCCGTATTTGGTCTTTTTTGAAAGCATTTCACGAAGATACTTAAATAAATATTTTACCCGAAAACCGGAATTGAAATACTGTTTAAGAATTCTTCCTGATATTCCTTCAGCTACTTCCAGCGGCAGGTCAATTAAAGTCGTCGCACTGCTACCCCATTTCCCTGTTTCCTGAAATTCATTCATCTTAATTGCTGTTTAAGGCCTGAGCCAGATCATTAATTATATCTTCGGGGTGTTCCAGTCCTACCGAAACCCTCACCAACCCATCAGTAATCCCGGCTTCCAGTCTGTCTTCCTCGCTTAATTTGCTATGTGTGGTTGAGGCCGGATGCGTCACTATACTGCGGGTATCTCCCAGGTTTGCCGACCTCGAACAAAGCGCAATTGCATTGATGAATTTCCTACCGGCTTCAATTCCTCCTTTAATTTCAAAGGAAATTATATTGCCCCCGGCCTTCATTTGTTTTTTTGCGATTTCATATTGCGGATGCGACTTTAAAAAAGGATATTTTACCTTATCGGCATTGGGCTGCGTCTCCAGAAATTCGGCTACTTTCAAGGCGTTTTCACAGTGCCGGTCTAAACGCACAGGCAAAGTTTCCAGGCTTTTTGATAAGACCCAGGCATTAAATGGCGATAAAGCCGGGCCGGTGTTTCGGGAGAACAGGTAAATTTCTCTAACTAAATCGGCATTTCCTACCGTTACGCCACCCAGCACTCTGCCCTGCCCGTCGATTAATTTGGTAGCCGAATGTATGACCAGGTCCGATCCAAATTCTATGGGATTTTGCAAGTAGGGCGTCGCAAAGCAATTATCTATAATTAAAATCAGATTGTGTTTTTCAGCAATTTTCCCCAGCAGTTCGAGGTCAAGAATATCAACCCCGGGATTGGTGGGGCTTTCAGCGAAAATGATTTTGGTCTCGGGCCTAACTAAGTTCTCGATTTGATCTACCTCATCTACATTAAAGTAGCTATGCGAGATATTCCACTTCGGAAAAAATTTGGTAAACAAACTATGAGTTGAACCAAAAACCGCCCTGGCCGAAAGGATATGGTCCCCGCTATCAAGCAATGCTGCCAGCGTCGAAAAAACAGCGCTCATCCCGGTTGCGAAGGCAAAGCCTGCCTCGGCGCCTTCCATTTTAGTGATTTTCTCAACAAACTCTGAAGTGTTGGGGTTGGTAAACCGGCTGTATATATTGCGCTCTTTTTCTTCAGCAAAGGAGGCTCTCATATCCTCGGCATCTTCAAAAACATAGCTCGAAGTGAGATACAGCGGTGTGGAATGCTCCAAAAACTGCGTTCTTTCGGTTTGGGTTCTTATGGCTTCGGTTTCAAAATACATCTCGTTGGTTTTTCCCGATAAACGGGATTAATATTTTCCGAGGTCTGCCTCGAAATTTAATTTTTATACCTCACACGGGTTAGCCCTGAGGTAGTTTCCTGTTTTATTAATTAAGCCTTTGCGATAATTTCAGGACATCGCTAACCACCCCACGGGCGGTTACTGCAGCCCCGGCCCCGGCTCCCTGAATCACCAAGGGCTGATTTCCATAGGATTCAGTATAAATTTCAAAAATGTTATCGGCTCCTTTAATCTGGCCCAGGGCAGTGTTGCGGGGTTCAGAAATGAGTTTGGCTTCGAGGCTGGCCTTCCCCACCCGAATTTCACCTATATAGCGCAGCACGTGATCTTTCGCCAGATTCTGCTTATGCTTTTCAAAAATTTCATCTAATTCTGAAATTCTTTGCTGAAACTCTGCTGCGGAAGTTTTTCCGTTTAATTTTTCGGGAATAAGCGATTGAATTTTCACTTCCTTCAGTTCTTTTTTCAGCTGAAGCTCCCTTGCAAGAATTAACAGTTTTCGCCCCACATCATTTCCTGACAGATCCTCGCGGGCATCGGGCTCGGTAAAACCTAATTCCCCGGCCTGTTTTAAAACTTCAGAAAAACCCGATTCAGAATCTGAAAAACTATTAAAAATATAGCTCAGAGAACCCGAAAACACCCCACGGATTTTAGTCACTTTCTCCCCGGCCTGGTGCAATCCCTGCACGGTTTGCACAATTGGCAAACCTGCACCCACATTGGTTTCATAATAGAAATGCTTCTGATGTGTTTCCAGTTCCTTTCTCAATTCGGTATAAAATTCATCGGAAAGCGTGTTGGCCACTTTGTTGGCCGCTACCAGGTTGAAACCACTGCGCACCAGCTTTGGATATTCCAAAACCAGGTTCTGGCTGGCTGTAGCGTCTACCGCGATAAGATTTTCCAACTTGTTATTTTTGCTGAATTCCAGAATATCCTTTAACTCGTAAGATTCCGATTTGGTTGCCAGCTCTTCCTTCCAGCTTTCCTCTATGCCTTCAGATTTAAATAATGCTTTTCGCGAATTGGCAATTACGGGGATTTCCAACTTTATCCCCTGTTCTTTCCATTTTTGTTTGGTATTGAGAAGTTGGGTGATAAGCGTGCTTCCCACATTACCTACTCCAAATATGATGATGTTTATTTTTTTCATTTGATTGAATTCTTGCGGTTTTTTCGCTCCTCTGGAGCTCTATTTCTCTTTATAACCAGCTTTGTGAGTCTAAGACTCTACCTGACTCTTTTTCAATTTTATCGGTTTTAAAAACCGGTCGTAAAAAACGGGCGAGTTGAGAGGCTTCGATTAGAAAAGCATCGTGCCCGTGAATCGATTTAATTTCGTGAATGCTCACATTGGGTTTGGCCAGGGATAAGTCTACATAGGTTTCCCAATTTTCATCGGCCAGAAAAAACCAATCTGAATTCACCGTTATAATATGAATATGACCTTCAATCTTTTTGGCGGCCTCCAGGTGATTTCCGCTGCCGTTGCTAATATCTATGGTAGTTAGCAGATGGTTCATCAATTTATATGAAGCCAACTGAAATCTTTCCTCCAGTTTATCGCCGTGATATTGTAACCAACCTTCTACCTTGTAACAGGCTTTTTGTTCTTCCCTGCTTCGATTAAATTTTTTGGTAAGCGATTGCGGCGTACGATAAAAGGTCATCGCGTGCATACGCGCGTCTTTCACAGGTGCATTCGAGTTATTTAAAATTTGCTCCTGTACCTTGCAATTTGCCAGCACCCAGTCGGTCGCCTTATAATCGGTCGCTATGGGAATGATATTTTCGGCCAGTTCCGGTTTAAGTGCGGCGAGTTCCCAGGCCAGTGCTCCGCCAATAGAGCCTCCAATAATCGCATATAATTTTTCAATTCCTAAAGCTCCCAGCGCTAAGGCCTGGATTTTTGCAATATCCTTTAACCTGAATTCCCTGTAATTCTCAATAAGATCTTCTTTTTTTCCGTTGAATCCGTTACCCGGAATATTAAAGGCCAGAACAGCATAGTGCTCTGTATCGATTGTTTTCCCGGGGCCTACGATCCCACTCCACCAACCATTCTCCCCGGTGATTTGGGAATTACCGGTGAGCGCGTGATTCACAAGCACGATGGGAGCAATTTCTAAAGGCTGCCCAAAGTGCTGGAAACTCAAGTTTATGTCCTGGAACCTTCCGGCGGAATTTTCAAAATTTTTTAAACAGATCTCCTGAAGCATATTTTCCTTTTTTCGAAAGGCCTTAAGGGAAAAGACTTAACCTGGATGCTTTTCCCTATAGCCTTCCAACCAACAAATGATTATACCAATGCTTTTTTTCCAATTTTTGAAAACGCTTCTTTTAGATCGTTCTTCAGGTCTTCCACATCTTCCAGTCCAACCGATAATCTTATAAGATCCTGGGTAACCCCGGTGGTCGCCTGTTGCTCCTCGCTTAACTGCTGGTGGATGGTACTTGCGGGGTGAATGATGAGCGATTTAGTATCCCCAATATTGGCGAGCAAGGAGAAAAGTTTGGTCTCATCGGCAACAACCCGGGCCGATTCGTAGCCGCCTTCAACTCCAAAGGTCACCACTCCGCTTTGCCCCTTCGGAAGGTATTCCTGGGCCAGCTTATAATATTTGCTATTCTCCAGCCCCGGGTAATTCACCCATTTCACCTCGGGTTGCTCCTGAAGCCATTTGGCCAAAGCCAGGGCATTTTCGCTATGCTGTTTAATTCGAATTTCCAGAGTTTCCAATCCCTGGATTATCTGAAAGGCATTAAAAGGGCTCAATGCCGCGCCATGATCGCGCAATCCTTCAATTCTAACTTTGGCGATGAAGGCAGCTTCTTTTAAAGCTTCGTGGTACACCAGGCCGTGATAGCCGGGTGAAGGTTCGGTGAATTCAGGAAATTTCCCGTTGGCCCAGTCGAATCTTCCGGCGTCGATAATGGCACCTCCCAGGGCCGTTCCATTTCCATTGATGTATTTGGTAAGCGATTCAATTACGATATCGGCCCCGTGTTCAATAGGCTTCAGCAATGAAGGGGTAGCCACTGTATTATCTACAATAAACGGAACCTTAAATTCTTTGGCTTCCGCAGAAATTGCTTTAAGATCTAATACATCGAGTTTTGGATTCCCAAGGGATTCCACAAAAAAGGCCCTGGTATTTTCTTTGGCCGCTTTTTTAAAGTTTTTTGGATTCGAAGGATCAACAAAGCTAGTAGTGATTCCCAGCCTGGGCAGGGTTACACTAAGCAAATTATAAGTGCCGCCATATAGACTGTTGGAAGCCACAATATGATCTCCGGCTTTCAATAAAGTTAGAAGAGTTGTGTTGATTGCAGCCGTTCCCGATGCGGTTACCACTGCTGCTATTCCTCCTTCTAAAGCGGCAAGCCGCTGCTCGAGAATATCGTTAGTGGGATTGTTGATTCGGGTGTAGATAAAGCCCGGTTCGGCCAGAGAAAACAGATCGGCGGCGTGCTGCGCATTTTTAAAAACATAAGAAGTCGACTGGTAAAGAGGCACGGCTCTGGTTCCTGCGTTAGCGGTAACATCGTGGCCTGCGTGAAGTGCGTTGGTTGAAAATTTTTGAGTACTCATGATATTAGTTTTTTAAAGTTTTGATTCTTGATTTTAAGAGATGCCCACCTTCGTGAGCATTATGCCTAAGGCATAAAAAAGTCCCCCTGGAATTGCTATTACCAGGGGGACTTGAATTGAACTCTAAACAAACTAAGTTACATTCTGTTCTGGCAATAGCATTTCATGTGCATACACATACACATCATCATAATGGCCTGCATCATTTTTTTCGCTATTGACAGATTAATACTCATAAATTTTTCTTTTCGTCTTTCCCGTCCCGATAGCCATCGGGAGCAGGAAACTATTATTATAATTTATTCTTCTTTTTAAGATTTCCGTCTTTACGGAAATGACACCTTTTGTTTTTTTGAGATTTCCACCTTCGTGGAAATGACTTAAACAAAAAAAGCCGCTGCGGTGGCAGCGGCTTAATGCAAATATCTTTTCAGTTTTATGCAATAGTGCGCGCTGCGGAGGTTTTCCACATCATCATACACATCATATTGCAAATAAACTGGTACATTTCGTTGTTTTGTTGGCTACAAAGATAAGGGTAGAAATTTTTAATATCCAAACCGCCACTTCATTTTTATGAAATTATTTTTTTGAAGAAAAATTATTTTACTATTCGGAAAATCAAACCTGAAATCTTGATAATCACCAAAAAAACCTGGTAAAAGAAAGACTTATTTGAGAAATAAACTTCAATGGTTATTAAAAACAATCCCTTCCTTATGCAGATAAGGGTTTGACCTTGATTTGTCCACCAATAGCTTTCAATACCTTAAATATGGTTTCAAATTGTGGTTTGGCTCCAACAGTTAATGCCTTATAAAGACTTGATCTACTCATTCCGGTTTTTTCTGCAATTTTTGTCATTCCTATCGCCTTTGCAATATGTCCAATTGCTACTATTAAATCAGAACTATCCCCATCTTCAAGTACGGTATTGAGATATTCAGCAATCATTTCGTCACTATCTAAATAGTCGGCTATGTCTAATTTTGTAGTTTCCATTCATTCATTTTTTATTCTGTCCCAAATTTTTTTTGCGGTTTCGATGTCCTTCTGTTGCGTTGATTTATCTCCCCCAATTAAAAGGATTATGATTTTGCCATCCTTTTGCTTAAAATACACCCGATAACCTTTAGCATAATTTATGCGCATCTCGTTTATCCCACCACCAACAAATTTAAAATCTCCGAAATGTTCATCAGTTTCAAGCTTTTGAATTCGGTATAGGATTTTAGCTCTTGCCCGCAGATCTTTCAATTTCCTAATCCATCTATCGAACTCAGATGTTTTTTCAATAATCAACATTTAATAAATGTATCCATTTAGATACAAAAATAGACATTTTTAATATTACAAAATCAAAAAGACATATAGAGTTGAAAAATTAAATTAAGCCAGCGCATTTTCCAAAGAAGAAAATATTATTAAAGCTTTCAAAAGAAATTTTGATTCTCACTTATTTTTATACATTTGTAACCGAATAATTTCAAGGGAAGGATTTGACTGATTGCAACCCTTAATACACTTAGTTGTATTGAAAAATGCTAAAGCAGTGTCACTACTCCTCTTAGCTTCGCCCGTCAAATTCAGCCCATAATTCTATAATTCAAAAGAAATATGGCATATTTATTTACTTCAGAAAGTGTTTCTGAAGGGCACCCCGATAAAATCGCCGATCAAATCAGCGATACTCTACTTGATAACTTTTTAGCTTTCGATTCTGAATCTAAAGTGGCCTGCGAAACCCTTGTTACTACTGGGCAGGTTGTGCTTGCAGGAGAGGTGCGTAGCGATACTTACCTGGACGTGCAAACCATAGCCCGCGATGTGATAAATGACATAGGGTACACCAAGGGAGCCTACAAATTCAGCGGGGATTCCTGCGGGGTAATCTCGCTAATTCACGAACAATCCCAGGAAATCAATCAGGGAGTTGACCGTGGAAATAAGGAGGAACAGGGCGCCGGCGACCAGGGAATGATGTTCGGCTACGCCACTAACGAAACCGAAAATTATATGCCCCTGGCACTGGATATTTCTCATAAGATTCTTATCGAACTGGCCAAAATTAGACGGGAAGGCAAAGAAATGACCTACCTGCGTCCCGATTCCAAGAGTCAGGTGACTATTGAATACAGCGATGATAATATGCCGCAGAAAATTGTAGCGATAGTGGTTTCTACCCAGCACGATGAATTTGATGAAGATGATGATAAGATGCTGGCTCAGATCAAAAAAGATATTATCGAGATACTTATTCCGAGGGTGAAGAAACAATTACCCGAATATGTCCAAAAGTTGTTCAACGATGAAATCACCTATCACATCAACCCTACAGGGAAGTTTGTAATCGGCGGCCCACACGGGGATGCCGGCTTAACCGGAAGAAAGATTATCGTGGATACTTACGGTGGTAAAGGCGCCCACGGCGGCGGAGCTTTTTCAGGAAAAGACCCGAGTAAGGTAGACCGTTCAGCGGCTTATGCTGCAAGACATATCGCCAAGAACCTGGTAGCTGCCGGGGTTGCCGACGAGGTTTTGGTGCAGGTGTCTTATGCTATTGGCGTGGTGGAACCCACTTCAATTTTTGTAGATACCTACGGAACTTCTAAGGTAAACCTCAAAAATGGTGAAATTGCAAAAAAGGTAGCTGAAATTTTCGATATGCGCCCCGCTGCCATCGAAGAACGACTGAAGCTTCGCAACCCGATCTACCGTGAAACCGCAGCTTACGGGCATATGGGAAAAGAACCCCGAACCCTCACCAAGGTTTTTGAAAGCCCCTACAATGGCAAAGTCACCCGCGAAGTAGAGCTTTTTACCTGGGAAAAACTGGATTATGTAGACAAGGTGAAAAAGGCATTTGATTTATAAAAATAAAACTCACCTAAACTATTAGACCTTGCAGGACCTCAAACCTGCAAGGTTTTTTTAACCCTGTAGGTCTGGAATCAACCCGAAGTGTACCAAACAAAACCCTGCCTTCCTCCCAAAATACCTACAAGGTCCTGGAGACCTTGCAGGAAAGACTTATTCCAGACAGATCCCAAGGAGAAACAAACCTCCTGCAAGGTTTAGCAAACCTTGTAGGTCTGGAATCAACCCGAAGTGTACCAAACAAAACCCACCTTTCTCCAAAATACCTACAAGGTCCTGGAGACCTTACAGGAAAGACTTATTCCAGACAAAATCCCAGGAAAAAACCAACCTCCTGCAAGGTTTTATTAACCCTGTAGGTCTGGAATCAACCCGAAGTGTACCAAACAAAACCCACCTTTCTCCAAAATACCTACAAGGTCTTTGAGACCTTGCAGGAAAGACCTACTCCCAAAGGAATGAATTCTGCAGAAGAAAACTAACCTCCTGCGAGGTTTAGCAAAACTTGTAGGTCTGGATTCAACCCGAAGAGAACCAAACAAAACCCACCTTTCTCCAAAATACCTACAAGATCCTGGAGACCTTGCAGGAAAGACTTATTCCAGACAGATCCCAAGGAAAAACAAACCTCCTACAAGGTTTAGCAAACCTTGTAGGTCTGGATTCAACCCGAAGTGTAGCAAACAAAACCCTGCTTTCTCCCAAAACCCCAACAAGACCTTTGAGACCTTACAAGAAAGTGCAAATCGCAATCTTTTTCGACATTGCCACAGGGACCTGATTTTTTTGACGTTTTCTTCGGAAAGCTTTAACAACGGGCAGGATTTATTATTCCTAATTTTAATATCCAACCAATCCCACACTAAATGTCCGTTTTTAAAAAAGTTCGCAACACCTTTAGCCTTCTCAAGTCGGTTGATCTGGATCAACTGGCCAAAATCAATAAGCAAATCGATCTTTCGGAAGCGATGAAAACTTTGGGTACGCTCGACGAGCGTCAACTCAAGGGCCTGATGAAAATGTTAAAAACCAAGCGTCGAAAAGGTCAAAGTGATTTGCCTCCCATCGACGGTGATTTTTACAACCTGGACCTCAAATTAAACGAAGACCAGCGCAAGCTACAAATGGAGGTGCGCAATTTTATGGAAGACGAGGTTCGTCCTTTAGTAAACGATCATTGGAATCGCGCGAAATTTCCTTTCGAGATCATCGAAAAATTTAAAAAGCTCAATATAACCGGGGTGCCTTACGAAGGTTATGGCTGCCCTAACCTTCCATTTTTGATGGAAGGAATCATCGCCCAGGAAATCGCCAGGGTAGATGTTTCAATTTCTACATTTTTCGGGGTACATAGTGGCCTGGCGATGGGTTCCATTTACCTCTGCGGCAGCGAAGACCAAAAACAGGAATGGCTTCCGAAGATGCAAAAACTCGAAAAAATAGGGGCCTTTGGCTTAACCGAGCCCAATGTAGGCTCTGGCGTGGCCGGCGGCCTGGAAACCACCTGTAAATTCGATGGGGAAAACTGGATTTTAAACGGACAAAAGAAATGGATTGGTAACGCCACTTTCGCCGATGTGATCGTGATCTGGGCCAGGGATGAGGATTCCAACCAGGTTAAAGGTTTTTTGGTTCGCAAGGAGAACCCGGGCTTTAAGGCCGAAAAAATGGAAGATAAGATGGCTTTGCGTATAGTGCAAAATGCCCTTATCACCCTTGAAAACTGTATCATCCCTGAGAGTGACAGGCTCCAAAATGCCGAGAGTTTTAAAGACACCGCCAAAGTACTTCAAATGACCCGTGCCGGGGTAGCCTGGCAGGCTGTGGGTTGTGCCCGGGGCGCTTATGAAGCCGCGTTGAAGTATACCCGAAAACGCGAACAATTTGGAAGGCCAATAGCTTCCTACCAGCTTATTCAGGATCATTTGGTTGAGATGCTTTCCAATTTAACCGCAATGCAAACCCTTGTTTTCAGGCTTTCAGAATTACAGGATGCCGGCATGCTTTCAGACGAGCACGCCTCCCTGGCCAAGGTATTTTGCAGTATGCGCACCCGCGATGTGGTGAGCCGGGCCCGAGAAGTTATGGGTGGCAACGGGATTTTACTCGAACACGATGTGGCCCGCTTCGTGGCCGATGCAGAAGCCATTTATAGTTACGAGGGTACCAAAGAAATAAATTCACTCATAGTTGGCCGTGCCATAACCGGTTACAGCGCATTTGTGAGCTAAATAATAATTATCAAAAAAACAGAAATTTAATGTCATTTTTAATCGTAAGTCCGGGGAGAGACCCGAAAGCCTGGGTTGAAGCCCTGGAAAATCAACATCCGGGATTGAACATCTATGTATACCCGGAAGATCATAATAAAGAAGAAGTAGAATTTGCACTTACCTGGAAGCACCCACGTGGGCTTTTCAAAAACTATCCAAACCTTAAAGTTATCGCTTCTATGGGTGCCGGGGTAGATCATATCACCAGCGACGAGGAGTTGCCTGAACATATTAAAGTCACCAAAGTAGTAGACGATATGCTCTCGGCCGATATGGGGAATTTTATTTTGAGTCTAATTCTTCAACATCAACGAAACCTTTTAGATTATTCAAAACAACAGGCCGAAAAGCAATGGCAACCAAAATCTTATAGACGAAATAAGGACGTAAGAGTAGGAATTCTCGGGCTGGGAACTTTGGGAAAAAAAGCCGCTGAAATTTTGGTAAACAACAATTTCGATGTGCACGGTTTTTCAAGAAATCCTAAAGAGATCGACGGGGTAGAAAGCTTTTCAGGAGAAGACCAGATGGATGATTTTCTGGCGAAATCTGATATTCTGGTGAATCTACTGCCATTAACTCCCAAAACTGAGAAAGTTTTAAATAAGGAACTTTTTGAAAAATTACCCGAAGGCGCTTATGTGGTAAATGTAGCCCGCGGAGAACATTTAGTGGAACTTGATCTTCTGGAAATGATCGATAATGGCCATCTTTCAGGTGCAGCTTTAGATGTTTTCTGGCAGGAACCTTTAGCCGACGATCACCCCTTTTGGGAACACCCGAAGGTATTTATCACCCCGCATATAGCCAGTGTCACCCATCCGGAAGCCGTTGTACCACAAATCGTGGAGAACTACGAACATATGATGGAAGAGGAGCCGCTGAAGAATCAGGTGAAACGCGATATAGGTTATTAAAACTAAAAAAAATGGAATTTAAAAATATTCTTGTGGCGGTAGATCTTACCGACAGTTTTGGCGAGTTAATGACTTATGCTGAAAGTATCGCTAAAAAATTCGAAGCCAAGGTTTGGGTCGTACACGTTGCAGAGCCCAATCCCGATTTTGTAGGCTATGAACCGGGCCCGCAGTATATTCGGGATATTAAGGCTGAAGAATTTCGAGAGGAACATCGAAATCTTCAAAATATTTGTGAGCTTTTTATCGATAGAGATATAGAGTCTGAAGCCTTGCTAATTCAGGGTTCGACGGTAGAAACCCTCATTGCTGAAGTGAAAAAATTGCAGGCCGACCTTTTGATTGTAGGTACTCACAAACACGGATTTTTCTACAACCTGCTGGCCGAGAATGTTTCACTCGAGTTGCTGAAAAAGGCCGAAATTCCATTTTTGGCTATTCCGATAGCTGAAGAATAAACAGGAGGTTTCAGAAATTTTTATTTTCTTGGAGGTGACTTTTAAATTTTAGAAATTTTGAAACCAATCAGCAAAGAAGAATTCACTCGGCTCCATCAGCAAATCTCAGAGCACATACATAAAACCCCGGTTTTAAGTTCAGGGCTAATAGATGAAATGGCAGGAGCCGGGATATTCTTTAAATGCGAAAATTTTCAAAGAGCCGGTGCCTTTAAAATGCGGGGTGCCACCGCTGCGATATTGAATCTAAGCGAAAATGACCGAAAGAAAGGCGTAGTCACCCATTCTTCCGGAAATTTTGCCCAGGCCGTATCGCTGGCGGCGAAAAGTTTGGGAATTCCTGCTTATATCGTAATGCCCTCTTCGGCGCCCGAGGTTAAAAAAGCAGCGGTAAAAACCTATGGCGGAAAAATCACAATTTGCGAGCCTACCTTAAAAGCCCGTGAAGAAGCCGCTGAAAAAATAGTACAGGAAACCGGCGCCAGTTTCCTGCATCCTTCCAATCAGCTTGATGTGATCTATGGGCAGGGAACGGCCGCTATAGAATTGCTGGAAGAACAACCCGATTTGGATTTTGTGATCACCCCCGTTGGCGGCGGCGGACTTTTAGCCGGGGCCGCGCTTGCCGTGAAGTACTTCGGAAAGGATTGCAGCTGCCTTGGCGCCGAACCCTTTGAAGTCGATGATGCATACCGCTCCCTAAAAAGCGGAAAAATTGAAACCAACGAAACCACCAATACCATCGCCGACGGGCTTAAGACTCAGCTGGGAGACAAGAATTTCCCCCTTATTCAAAATTATGTTTCAGAGATATTAAGAGTTGAAGAACAGGAAATAATTTCTGCAATGCGGCTTATTTGGGAGCGAATGAAAATCATAGTGGAGCCATCTAGCGCGGTGACCCTGGCAGCGCTGCTTCGGGAGAAAGAAAAGTTTAAAGGGCGGAAAATTGGGATTATTATTTCCGGAGGTAATGTGGATTTAAGCAATTTGCCGTTTTCGTAGATTTCAGCAGTTTTATTCAGGAGAAAACATTTATCAGAATTCTTATCTTTAGCTCCTATTTAAAAACTTCAAAATGCTTCAAAGAATTCTACCGGCGGTAGTCCTACTTCTTTCCGCCACCAGCCTGCTTGCCCAGGATAAGAAAGACGATAAAAAATGGGATGTTAATGATCCCTATTCCGATGACTGGAATATAAAAGAGGTGCAACTTCAAACCGATGAAGGCACCTGGATGAACCTGGACGTGAGTCCCGATGGCAAAACCATCGTTTTTGACCTTTTAGGCGATATTTATTCGATGCCTGTTTCCGGAGGGAAAGCTACCGCATTGCGCAGTGGGATGGCATACGAAGTGCAGCCCAGGTTTAGCCCAGATGGTTCAAAAATCTCCTTCACCAGCGACGCTGCAGGTGGAGATAATATCTGGATAATGGATCGCAATGGCGAAAACGCCAAACAACTCACCAAAGAAGATTTCAGACTATTAAATAATGCCGAGTGGATGCCCGATGGGCAGGCCCTGGTGGCGAGAAAACATTTTACCTCGGGGCGCTCGCTTGGTGCAGGTGAAATGTGGCTTTACCATATTGGCGGGGAAGCCGGCCTGCAGCTCACCGAACGTAAGAACGATCAGCAGGATGTAAACGAGCCCAGCATTTCTCCCGACGGACAATATCTGTACTACAGTGAAGATATGTACCCCGGCGGTGCTTTTCAATACAACAAAGATCCCAACAAACAGATTTATGTGATAAAGCGTTACGATTTTGAAACCGGGGAAAACACCACTATCACCGGCGGTCCGGGAGGAGCAGCAAGACCGCAGGTTTCTCCAGATGGCAAAAAACTGGCCTTTGTAAAACGCATCAGGACCAAATCGGTTTTATATATCCACGACCTTGAAACCGGCGAAGAATGGCCGGTTTACGATAATCTAAGCAAAGACCAGCAGGAAGCCTGGGCGATTTTTGGCGTGTATCCGGGCTACGAATGGATGCCTAATAATAAAGAAATTGTTTTTTGGGCCCAGGGGAAGATTAACAAAGTGAATATCGAGACTTACGAAAGCGAAGTAATTCCTTTCGAAGTGGAAAACACGATTAAAATTGCTGAAAGCCATCGCAGCGAGCACCCGGTTTTTTCTGAAGAATTCGACGCCAAAGTGATTCGTCACGCGGTAACCTCTCCAAATGGAAAAACCCTTGTCTTTAGCGCCGTGGGTCAACTTTGGAAAAAAGACCTGCCCAACGGGAAACCTCAGCGCATCACCAAAAGCGAAGAAGCCGAGTTTGAACCGGCATTTTCTCCCGATGGAAAGGAGATCGCCTATGTAACCTGGACCGACGAGGGAATGGGCGCACTTATGAAGGTTGGTTTAAACGGAAGAAATCCTCAAAAACTCACTTCAGAAAAAGGGATTTTTAGAAACCCCTCCTTTTCGCCCGACGGGAAAAACATAGTTTTTGTAAAGGAACGAGGCAACTCAGACCAGGGTCAAACCTTTAGCAAGGAACCGGGAATTTATACGATAAGCACTTCCGGAGAGAATATGGAAAAAATTTACGATTCGGGAGATTTTCCGCAGTACAGCGCCGATGGAACGCGAATTTTCTTCCAAACAGGAGGTGGCCTTATGGGTAGCATCGAAAAAAGCCTGAAGAGTATAGACCTTTCAGGAAATGATGAACGCACCCATATCAACTCAAAATACGCCAATCGCCTGGTGCCAAGTCCCGACAATAAATGGGTGGTTTTTTCGCATTTGCACAAGGCTTATGTAGCGCCGCTGCCAATGACCGGCCGTCCGGTAGATTTGGATAATAACACCAAAACAGTACCGGTGAGTCAAATCGCCAAAGATGCCGGCTTAAACCTGCATTGGTCTAACGACAGTAAAAATCTGCATTGGACCCTGGGCGATGAATATTTCACCAATAAGGTTTCAGAGCGATTTACATTTTTACAAAATTCGCCAGATTCTATTCCTCCAATTACCGAAGAAGGGACAAAAATCGGCTTAAAGCTAAAAACCGATGTTCCTTCTGGTCAAATAGCTTTCACCAATGCCCGCATTATCACGATGAATGGCGAGCAGGTGATCGAAAATGGTAGCATCCTGATTGAAGGAAATAAGATCGTTTCGGTAGGCGCAGCTTCCGAAGTAAACATTCCGAATAAAGCTAAAGTTTATGACCTTGAAGGCAAAACCATTATGCCCGGTATCGTAGATGCACACGCCCATATTGGAGCTTTTCGCTACGGACTTACCCCAGAAAAACACTGGCCGCTTTATGCAAATCTCGCCTTTGGTGTGACCACGGTGCACGATCCTTCGGCTTTGAGTGAAACCATTTTTAGTATGGCCGAAATGGTCAAAGCCGGCGTAATGGTTGGCCCAAGAATTTACTCAACCGGGGTTATCCTTTACGGAGCCGACGGAGATTTTAAGGCAGTGATCAATACCCTGGAAGATGCGCGTTCGGCTTTGAGAAGAACCAAAGCTTTTGGTGCGACTTCGGTTAAAAGTTACAATCAGCCGCGCCGGGAACAGCGCCAGCAAATTATGCAGGCTGCAAAAGAATTGGGTATGAATGTGGTTCCGGAAGGTGGAAGTACATTCTTCCACAATATGAATATGATCGTAGACGGGCATACCGGGATAGAACATAATATTCCAGTGGCGCCGGTTTACAAAGACATTAAAACCCTTTGGGGAAACAGCAACACCGGCTACACCCCTACCCTGATCGTGAATTACGGCGGAATTAACGGGGAATACTATTTCTACGACAAGGATAATGTTTGGGAAAATGAGAGACTGTTGAATTTCACTCCGCGATATATCGTAGATTCCCGCTCCAGACATCGTACGAAATTACCTGAAGAAGAGTACGAACAGGGGCCAATTCTGGTTTCTGAAACAGCAAAAGAACTTACCGATATTGGCGTGAAAGTAAACCTGGGAGCTCACGGGCAGTTACAGGGCCTTGGCGCCCACTGGGAGCTTTGGTTGCTTCAAATGGGCGGAATGACCAATATGGAAGCCCTGCAGGCCGCCACCATTAACGGCGCAGAATATATTGGTATGGGCAGCGAAATTGGTTCTCTGGAAGAAGGCAAACTGGCCGATTTGATCGTGCTGGAGGAGAATCCGCTGGAGGATATTCGCAATTCAGAATCAATAATCTATACTATGGTGAACGGTAGATTATACGATGCTGAAACTATGAATGAAATTGGCAACGAACCCAAAGAACGCGGTAATTTTTACTGGGAAAACAATAAATACAATGCTGCGTTTCCCTGGCACGAAAGTACAGAGAGCTTTACCGCTCCCGGCTGTACCTGCCAGAGCACACATAATTAATTAGCAAATTTTTCAAACCGGATAGTTAAAAATAAAGTTTTTAAATTCGCCTAAACAAGCTGGATTTAGTAACTTTTAAAGCAAATTAACCATCCGGTTTTTTTTTGAAAATACCATTTTATGAGAAGAGTTAAATTTGGAAGACTTTTCACCCACCGAAAGATAGACGAGAGCATCATTCGGGAACACTTGGCCCTGGAGCGCACCAAACTCGCCAATGAGCGTACCCTGCTGTCTTACACCCAGGCGGCACTTTATTTTTTGCTGGGGGGTTTGGCTTTAATTCAGCTTAAGGAATACCAGGAGATGCATTATATTGGCTATTTGGCCCTGGTTTTTTCTGTGCTCTTTGTAACTGTTGGTATTTGGCGTTTTATTGTACTCAAAAATAAAATGAAAGATCTCCTAAAAGGAAAAATCGAATCTACAGCCGATGATGATAATGAAGAAGACACGACAAAAAACGACTAATTGAAATACTGCTTCTTTTCATACCAGTCTATCTGAATTTCTAATAAATCCATTTGCAAACTTTCACCCATTATTTTCTTCATTTTATAGTCATTGGGGCTATTGCTTGGTTCTATGACAAAAAGAACTGGAAACGAAACTGGTTAATTTTACTGGCCACTATGGCCGTAGACATTGACCATATAGTTGCCACCCCACTTTTTGACCCTATGCGCTGCGGTATTGGTTATCACCCGTTGCATAGTTTCTGGGCGATTGGAGTCTATTTCTTCGGAAGTATTTTTGTGAAACACCGCATCCTGAAACTGGTGTTCATCGGGCTGCTTTTCCATATGCTCACCGATTTTATCGATTGTCTTTGGATGTTTTCAAAATGTGAAGAGTGTTATACGGGCTCAGAACTTTTCAAAATTTTCAATTGGGTTTTGATGCTATAACCTCATCGTCTTTCTCCCCGGTAACTTTTTTGCTAATTTTTTCGAAAACATTACTCATCATTTCTATTTGCGAAAGATTTTTATCAAGCCCAAATCTCTGGGCCAGCCAGGATGGATCATTATAAGATAAAAATACCTGGCCGGCATCATCACGCCAAACCAGAATTTTCACCGGGAGTTCCAGACCAATCTGAGGGTTGTCTTGCATCAAAACGCTGCCAACATCAGGATTACCGAAAATCACCAAAGTAGCAGGGCGTAGGCCCATTTGCAATTGACTTGCGTTATCGCAATGATCTATCTCTGCAAATAAACCTAACTTTTCTATACTTTCGATCTCTTTTAAAAGCAATGCGTAGGTGGTATTAAAATCGTGTGGACTTTTTTTAAGAATCACTCCTTCATTTTCTTTCACTTTCAATTTTCCCGAATTCGATATTTTAGCACCCGAGGCTTTTTCGATTTTTTTGTGAAGCAGGTTTTTCATTTTCCGCAGTTCTTTTTGACGGCCCAAATTATAACGGGCACCTAAAAAATCTGGATTGGAGGCTACCATAAAAACCTCTTCATTTTCATCCTGGTACAGGCTAATTCGTAATGGCAGGTCTAATCCGGCCAATTGCTGCTGTTGCATAAGTTTGATTTCTGCTTCCGGAATTCGCAGCAGAAAAATAGTTAAAGGAGAAAGTTGCAGGGAGTTTTTTGCAGCATTCTGAGCGTGGTCGATCTCGGCTATCAATTCAAAATCGGGCGAAGTTTTAAGCAGGTGCTTCAGCCTTCCTTTGCTTTCATCAAAACCAAAATTGCTTTTAGCCAATAGAAGCCCACTTTCGCTTCCGCGCTGCGAAAACACAGAAATTGAATTCAGAAAACATAGCAGTAATAATATGTTGCCCAGGTTTTTCATAGCGAAGATTCTCCAGTGCTAAACTTCCTTTAATTTACGCAAATTCCGTGGCATTTTAACATTCTCAACACATTAAATATTTCACAAAAATGACTTTAAGGTTCCAAGCAGGCTAAATGAAAACTTGTATATTTACCCTCATATTATCGATAAGTCTTATCCCAAGACCCCAGCCAATAAATTAACCAAATATGCACGTAGCCATTGCCGGAAACATAGGTGCGGGTAAAACCACCCTCACCAAACTTTTAGCGAAACATTATAATTGGGAAGCTCAATTTGAAGATGTTCTCGAGAACCCATATCTGGAAGATTTCTACAATAAAATGGAACGCTGGTCTTTTAACCTGCAAATCTATTTTTTGAATAGCCGCTTCAGGCAAATTCTCCAGATTCGTGAGAGCGGAAAGAAAATTATTCAGGATAGAACCATCTATGAAGATGCGCATATTTTCGCTCCCAACCTGCACGCAATGGGACTTATGACCAACCGGGATTTTGAAAATTACAAATCGCTGTTCGATCTTATGGAAAGCGTGGTTCAGGGCCCAGATTTGCTCATCTATTTGAGAAGCAGTATTCCCAACCTGGTGAACCAAATTCATAAACGCGGCCGGGATTATGAAAATTCAATTTCAATAGATTACCTGAGCCGCCTTAATGAGCGATACGAAGCCTGGGTTCATAATTACAATAAAGGAAATTTGTTAATCGTTGATGTAGATAATATTAACTTTGTAGATAAACCCGAAGACCTGGGTGATATCATTAACCGAATAGACGGCCAGTTACATGGTTTATTTTAAAAGCTTACACCTATGGAATCGACAAAATTAAAAAGACCAAAACACAAGGGCTCACCAAAGCTTTTCGACAATCCGTTTCTGGAAAAGTTAACGCATACGCATATCGCATATCCGTTAATTATCTTCGGAACGGTGGCAACCATTTTATTCTACTACGGAATTGAAGAAAAAGGTTTTACAACCCCAACTATGCTATTGCTTTTCTTCGCCGGAATGTTCTTTTTTACCCTGGTTGAATACCTGATGCATAGATACCTGTACCATATCCCTGCCACCACCCCAAAAAGGCAGAAAATCTCGTATACCATGCACGGGGTGCATCACGATTATCCAAAAGATAAATCGAGACTGGCAATGCCTCCAATTTTAGGTTTGCTTATCGCAACTATACTTTTTGTGATTTACAGGGCGATTTTAGGCGATTTTGTATTCGGATTTTTAGCCGGTTTCCTCATTGGTTACGCCGGCTACCTGGGAGTTCACTACTCGGTGCACGCCTTTAAGGTACCCAATAATTTCCTGAAAGTGCTTTGGCATCACCACAGCATTCATCATTATCGCGAACCCGACCGTGCCTTTGGAGTTTCCTCTACGCTTTGGGATCATATTTTTGGCACTATGCCAAGAAAAACCCCGGTTTCCCAACGTACGGCTGTGGGGAAAAGCATAGACGATTAACCCGGTACCCGGGAATTCACTCGAAATTATCTTTTAGTATTCCAGAAAAGACACAAAAAAATGTCAGCTTTCGACTTCGCTCAAGCTGACATTTTTTATTTAATGCGATTGCTTCGGGCTATTTGATAAAACCATTTTCGCGGGCGTGCTCTTCGGCTTCTTCCGAAGAATATACCATAAGCACCGGGGTGGTTTTAAAATCATCTATGATGCTTTGTACGTGAGCCATTTGCTTTTTATGTTTTACACTGCGCAAATAAATTGCCAGGATCCTGTCTGGGTGTTGTTCGGCTATTTCTGTATAGATTGAAGCGTCGTGCTCGCCGCTATCCCCTATTAAAATAAATTTTAGATCGGGATAGGTCTTAAGAATATTGGCGATTTCCTTTTGTTTGTGAGGCTTCTCAGGTTTAAGACTTCGATCAAAAGGCGTTCGGAAATTTCTCAGCAAAATCGGGCCTTTTGGAAAAGCATTGTGATCCAAAAATAAGGTGAGATATTCATACAAATTCCAGGGACTGTTGCTCAAATAAAACATCGGATTTTTATTTTTTCCGCTTTTGCCCAAATGCAGTTTGCTGTAAAAATCGGCAGCTCCTTTTAAAGGAATTCGCTTAAAGGCATTGGTGAGCAATGAATTTTTCAGCAATCGCCACTTAAGAAAAGAAGTTACTCCCGTATGTAAAATCGTGTCATCTATATCGCTAATCACCCCATATTCGGCATCTGGCTCGGGGATTAAAAATTCACCTTTAAAAGGGTTTTCGAGAACTTCGGTCTTTTTTCCCAGCGGCCCTTTGTAATATAATTCATAATCCAGCCAGCCTTCTTCATCGGCGTGCTCGGCGAGGTCCTGTTCGATATAATCATCAAACAGAAAGTAACCTTCAGGATCAGATTTAGTGGTGGCATTTACCTTTCCCGGCAGTACCAGCTCGATTTCTGCATCGGGAATTTCGAAAGTATCAAACTGCTTGTATGTGGTTTTCAGGGTTTTTAGGAAAGATGAATCCTGCACTATCTTCAAAGGTTCATTATCCAGAACTCTCCCTTTTATATAAAGATGGGAATGAGTGCCGTAACTGCGATAAGGTGTGATAAGCACCTGGTCTATAAACTTGTATTTTCCGGCGAGTTTTCGTAATCGTTTCTTCATAAATACCTGGCTTTTAAACCAAGATAGAAAGATTAGCCCGGGCTGGTAGTGGCTTTAAAAAAAGTTTAGGAGTTTTCAAGACGGCCTATAGCCTTTTGCATATCTATGCCCTTACCCAAAACTTTGCTGAATAATTTTTTCTTCTGATTCTCCAGGCGTTCAGGCATATTCTGAATATTAAAATCAAGGATTTTAAGACCGCTTTTTACTTCTTTCCATTCTAATGGAGCAGATACCGGGGCGCCGGGTTTAGGCCTTGCGCAATAAGCTGAAGCCAGAGTCTGCCCCCGACGGTTTTGCAGATAATCTAAATAGATTTTGCCTTTTCGGGCTTTTACGGCCCGCTCCATACTGGTGATTTCCGGCAGTTTTTCCTGAATATAATAACAAAGCAATTTGGTAAAATCCCTCGCCTGCTCGTAATCGTATTGCGCGCCCATTGGAATGTAGATATGCAGCCCGCTCGATCCCGAGGTTTTACAATAAGCCTCAATTTTTGCCAAATCAAGCACTTCTTTGGCCGCCTGCGCCACTTCAATCACTTCTTCAAAGCTGTTTTTCTCTGAAGGATCTATATCGATCACCGTATAATCTGGTGCATCGAGATGCTGCTTCCTGGAATTCCAGGGGTTGAGTTCGATACAACCCAGGTTTGCCATATACAGAAGGCTGGCCTCATTCTGGCAAAGCATATATTCGATTTCCTTTTCGGCAGATTCTGAATATATCTCTACCCGCTCAATCCAATCGGGCATCTGGCCTTCGGTGTCTTTTTGGTAAAATCCCGGTTTTTTTATCCCGCTGGGGTGGCGATGCAGGTTTTGAGGCCTGTCTTTCAAAAATGGCAAAATATAATCTGAAACTTTAATATAATAATCGATAAGGTCATATTTCCTGAATCCCGAATCGGGCCAGTAGACTTTTTCCAGGTTGGTGAGGGGCACCGAAATCCCGTTTACATCGAGGGAGGCTCCTTTTTTGCCTTTTTTAGCTCTTTTCCCGGGGGCTTTGGTTTCCTTGACTTCGGTGACTTCTTCTGGCTGCTTATCTTCCCGCAGACCCAGAAAAACCGGATGTCGCAATTTTCCGGTTTTGGTCTCTTCGCTAAATTTCACCTCGCAAATCAAGTCGGGTTTCATCCAAACCGGTTCCCGGCCTTTTAAATTAATTTTCTTCGGAAAAGGAGATTCTTCAGTTTTGAATTTTTTGAAAATTTTGAGCAGATTCTTTTGATCTTCATTGCTGAAACCTATACCTACATTCCCAATATATTCGAGCTTTCCATCTTTAAAACTACCCAAGATAAGCGAACCAAAAACTGAAGCTTTCGAATCGGTATAGCCGCAAATTAGCGCCTCAAGGGTATGTTCTTTTTTGATTTTTAACCAGTTTTCACTGCGATAGCCCGGGACGTAGGTAGAATCGGTCTTTTTTGCAATTACTCCCTCAAGGCCTTTTTCAATGGCTTTCTCATAAAAAGTTTTTCCCATCGCTTCGATATGATCACAAAAAAACACCTGCTCCAGGTCTTCGAGCACTTCGGGAATAAGGCTTTTTCTTTCCAGGAGCGGCAGCTCCAGCATTGAATGCCCGTTGAGAAATAGCATGTCAAAAACATAATACCGCAACTCCCCTCCTGTTTTATTATCGTAATTCTGCAACGCCTGGAAATCTGGAATACCGTCTTTATCTAACAAGACCAACTCGCCATCCAGAATCACATCGTGCTCCAGCTGTTCCAGCTCTTTCCTTATTTTGCTGAATTTTTTATTGAAAGAAATCCCGTTTCGGGAATACAAATTCACCTCCCCATCCTGCACATTAGCCAGCAACCGATAGCCATCCCATTTTAGCTCATAAATCCAGTTTGGATTATTAAAAATTTTATTGGTGGCCGTGGCAAGCATTGGCTTCAGAAACTTTCCGGGGTCGATTTTGCGAATTTTGCCTTTTTCTCCTGTGTTTTTTTCTGAAGGTTTTTCCGAAGAGAAAACTTCGGCATCATAATCCAGGTCGGTCGCATAGTCATCTTTCTTTTTGATAAGCAACCACTGATTTTTCTCCTTGGCCGAATTCATATGCACCAAAGCAAAACTTCCCCTTAATCTTTTTCCTGAAAAATCGATTTTAAGATTTCCGTCTTCCAGCTGCTCCAGTAAGTATTCCTTCTCTCCTTTCGAAGATTCAAAGGTGCCTTTATCCCAAATGCTCATCTCTCCTGCGCCATAATTCCCCTTGGGGATGGTGCCTTCAAAATCAAGATATTTTACGGGATGATCTTCGGTTTGAATGGCCAGGCGCCTATCGTTTGGATTCATAGACGGGCCCTTGGGCACGGCCCAGCTTTTTAGCACACCCTCCATCTCCAGGCGCAGGTCGTAATGCAACCTGCTAGCCTGGTGCCGCTGAATTACAAACCGGCCACGATTTTCATCGCTGTAATCGGCCCCGGGTTCGGGTGTTTTCTCAAAATCCCGTTTTTTGATATAATCGTCGAGACTCATTTTCAAGAAGCCTTTTTCTTTTTCTCCAAACTGGCTTTAAGTTGTGCCATAAGGTCTTTTGCGGGGGTGGGTTTGCTCTCAAATTCTTCAGCCTTAATCTTCTTACCTGAAGTTTTAGACTTGATAATCTTCATAAGCTGGTCGTTATACACGTCTTTAAACTTATCCAACTTAAATTTGGTGCTATGTTGCTCGATAAGGGAAATAGCCATATCTACTTCCTTTTTGGTCACTTTGGTCTTAGGCAATTTTAATTCGGAAGGATCCTTAATTTCCTCGGCGAATCTTATTACATGAAGCACCAAAGCCTTATTATAAACCCCTATCAGTGCCAGATGTTCCTTTTGACGCATCACAAAAGTAGCCACCCCCAGTTTTTTGGTTTTTTTCAGGGCATCCCTAAGCAGGTTATAGGATTTCCCGCCTTCTTTTTGAGGTTCGAGGAAATAAGGTTTTTTGTACAAAACCTCTGCAACCTCATCTTCCTCTATAAATTCCTCGATATCTATAGTCTTGCTTTTCTTCTGATTGGCATTCTCGAAATCTTCTTTTTCCAGAACCACATAGGCCTCATCCTGCTTGTAACCTTTCACGATATCCTTCCACTCTACCTCTTTCCCGGTTTCCTCATTAATTCGTTTATACCTGATGCGGGCATTATCGTGCCTGTCTAACATATCCAATTCCAACCGGCGGTCTTCAGATCCCGAATATAATTTCACGGGAATAGATACCAGACCAAAACTTATACTTCCATTCCAGATCGATCTCATATTTTTTCAGCTTTAAGACTAAAATTAGCCTATCTATTTTGGGAGCTTAGTTGTAAAAGTGTTAAAAGATTTGGCTGAGACCCTGTTTTTGCGTTTTAACAAACTGAATTCTTTACCAGTTATTTAACTCATTTCCAAAGTTTTAATTTTTAACTTTAAAGAAGTAGTCAGGATTGAAATGAAGAAAGCTTATGAGATATTATAAAAAAACTTGCTTCAGGCAAAGTAGACAATCTGCCGATAACAAGTTTGAATTAGCCGAGAAAGCCCCTTTAAAGAGAAACTTCAAAGGGGCTTTTTAATGTTGAAGTAGTAAGCTTTTAATTCAGGTTCACCTCAAAAATATCTGCTTTATTTTGTACTGCAGCGGTTTCTACCTGCGGAGCTTCTTCCGGCTCATTAGGCACATTGTCTTCTGAATGACCTCCTAAAATTGGCGCCAAAACCAAACCGATTAAACAGGTAAGTTTAATGAGAATATTCATCGAGGGGCCAGAGGTGTCCTTAAACGGATCTCCTACCGTATCACCGGTTACTGCAGCTTTATGTGCCTCAGAGCCTTTATAGGTCATCTCCCCGTTGATCATTACTCCAGCTTCAAAAGATTTTTTCGCATTATCCCAGGCACCCCCGGCATTATTCTGAAAGATCGCCCAAAGTACACCGCTCACGGTAACTCCTGCCATATATCCCCCAAGCATTTCGGCGATTAGCACGTTTTCATAACCAAAAATCATAGGTACAAATGCAATAGCGATGGGAAAACCAATGGTGATTACTCCCGGAAGCAACATTTCTTTTAAGGCGGCTTCGGTAGAAATTGCAACACATTTATCATATTGCGGCTTCCCGGTGCCTTCCATAATTCCCGGAATTTCCCGGAATTGACGCCGAACTTCCTCTACCATTTTCATCGCCGCTTTCCCTACCGATTTCATCGCGAGGGCTGAAAATACCACGGGAACCATTCCGCCGATAAATAGCATCGCTAAGACCGGAGCTTTGAAAATATTGATCCCGTCGATTCCCGTAAAGGTCACATAAGCAGCGAAAAGCGCCAATGAAGTAAGTGCTGCCGAGGCGATTGCAAAACCTTTCCCTGTGGCTGCGGTAGTATTTCCTACTGAATCTAAAATATCGGTTCTCTCGCGAACTTCAGGTGGAAGCTCGCTCATTTCGGCAATACCCCCGGCATTATCGGCAATGGGTCCGAAGGCGTCTATGGCCAGCTGCATAGCAGTAGTAGCCATCATCGCTGAAGCTGCCATCGCCACCCCGTAGAATCCAGCGAAGGCATAAGATAACCAGATGGCCACTGCGAATAACAATACCGATAGAAAGGTAGAGATCATCCCGGTAGCCAGCCCGGCGATGATATTCGTCCCGGCTCCTGTACTTGAATTTTGTACTATAGAGAGTACCGGTTTTTTTCCCAGACCGGTATAATATTCGGTCACCGATGCGATAACTCCTCCCACGATAATACCTACTAAAGAGGCATAAAATACTCTTATGGAAGCTATGCTGGTATATTCAAAACCTTCAGCACCCCCTACGAAGAATCCCATAGTAAGAGTGTTGGCTGGCAGCATCCATTTTACCAGAAAGAAGGTAGCAATGGCTACCAGGATTATAGAGGTCCAGTTTCCGATATTTAAAGCTTTTTGAACTTCAGCTTCTTTGGCTGAGTTACTGCTGATTTTTACAAGCAGGGTGCCCACGATAGACATAATTACACCCACGCCGGCAATGGCCATTGGCAGAAGAATTGGGCCAATTCCACCGAAGCCTGAATCTACAATATTCCCGCCCATATCTTCGATGATATAATTTCCAAGTACCATAGCTGCGAGAACGGTAGCGACATAACTTCCGAAGAGATCTGCACCCATTCCGGCTACATCTCCCACATTGTCACCAACATTATCTGCGATGGTGGCTGGGTTTCTGGGGTCATCTTCAGGGATTCCGGCTTCAACCTTACCTACTAGATCGGCGCCTACATCGGCAGCTTTGGTATAAATTCCACCGCCTACGCGCGCAAAAAGCGCGATAGATTCAGCACCCAATGAAAAACCGGCCAGGGTTTCCAAAACTATGGTCATTTGGGTGGTATCGGTCCACTCACCTCCCATAAAATAGTGATAAAAAATTATAAAAAAGGTGGTTAGCCCCAAAACGGCCAGACCGGCCACACCAAGACCCATAACCGTACCGCCGCCAAAAGAAACTTTAAGAGCGTGAGGTAAACTGGTTCTTGCGGCCTGGGTGGTACGAACGTTACTTTTGGTAGCGATCTTCATTCCCATATTTCCAGCCAGGGCAGAAAAAAAGGCCCCGAAGATAAAGGCCACAATAATTAAATAATGGGTGGTAGGCACCACAAATGCAATGGCAGCCAGGGCGATACTGGCACCAACCACGAAAATGCTCAATAATTTATATTCGGCGTTTAAAAAGGCAAGTGCCCCTTCATAAATGTGAGATGAGATGTCTTTCATTTTTCCGTCTCCGGCATCCTGTTTCATCACCCAGGATCTTTTGCCCCACATATAAAGGAGCCCAATTATAGCCAGAATCGCTGGCATATAAATCATCATTGATTCCATATTAGTTTGTTAAGTTTTAGTTAATACGGCTAATGTAGGAAATCAATACAAATTAAAAAAGCAATAAGTTTTTAGGCTTATTGCTTTTAAATATATAATTATTGGGATAAGATTTTAGGAATTAGATCCCAAACCTGCCTTTATCTCCATCATATTCTTCAAAGCGTTTTACACATTGAGCTATGATTTCGCGGGCTTCCTGGGCATCTCCCCAACCCCCAACATCTACTTTTTTCTTTTCAAGATCTTTGTAAACCTTAAAGAAATGCTCGATTTCTTTGATCATGTGTCCGTTTAATTCTTTCAGATCATTTAAACGATTCCAGATAGGATCGCTTACTGGAACACAAATAATTTTTTCATCGGGACCCTTTTCATCGGCCATATGGAAAACCCCAATTGGCTTTACTTCCATCACTATTCCGGGAAAGGTAGGTTCGGCTACCAATACCAACACATCCAGAGGGTCATCATCCTGGGCCAGGGTATTGGGAATAAAGCCATAGTCGGCAGGATACATCATAGAAGAGAAAATCATACGATCATATCGCACTTTTTTCAATTCAAAATCATATTCATATTTGTTTCGGCTCCCTTTTGGGATTTCTATTAATACATCAAAAGTCTCAGACATTTTTTATTTTTCTTTTCGTAATTAAGGGCAGCAAAGATAGTTAATTTTCAGCTTAAAACAGGGCGATTAATAGGCAAATTGAAAGCTAAAGGTGAGGGCAAAATCCCTGTGCTCAGGCATCTCAAAATAATTACCCCTAAAATGAGCCTGAATATTCATAGCCTTTAAAATATTTCCGATCCCGAAACTATATTCCCAATAAGGTTCCCCACTTGGCGCATTTAAGGGAATTCCCGAGGCATCTATTCTTTTATTGGCTTCAGATATTTCTCCCCAAACCCCGCGAATTCCTACCAATTCCCGCAGATTCAAATCCCGAAGCAGGGGAATACGGGAAAACAGCCTTCCGTTGAAACTGTGATTGAAATGTGCCGCCACATAGGTATCGGTCACAAATTCGTAGAAATCTAAAGTGGGAAAGGAATTATAAATCGCAAAATAGGTTTGGTTTCCCGGCACCACATCAAGCAAACCCAGCGGCACTGTTCCAAAGGTTTTCCCGGCTTCCAGGCTGGCCTTTGCACGACCCAGGCCTCCAATCTCCCAGGGCTGGTCGTAGAAAAAGCTCAGTTTTTTAAAATCGTGATCGCTGTTAAAGATATTTTTTACGCCCAGGTTATACTCGAGGAAAAAAGTGGGAAACTCGTCGGAATTTACAATACGACGCTCGACTCCATAACCCGAAACCACCCTCCCCGGGGTGTAATTTATAATGGCTGAAAGTTGTGCCTGATTGATGGAGTGTTTTATAAGAGTTCTGGCATCGTTTAAATACCAGGCCAAACTAAAATTCTCTGAAGCCGATTCTAAAATTCGGTAAGAACCACTAAACCTAAGCTGAAAATTATTCCAGGGCTCCAGTTCAAGTGCTATACTGCTAAGTTTCACCTTGCTTAATTTATCATTATCGCCCACACTTAGCAAGGCCGAGGAAGCCAGGCTTCTACCTAACACATCGGTAGTATTGGTTAATCCTGCACCCAGTTGCTCCACGTCGCGCCGGGTACCTCCCGATAAAATTAGCCGCAGCTGCCTATCGAGCAATACTTTCCCGGCAATTCCGAATTTAAATTTATCATCCCTAAGCCCGTAAGCCAAATAACCTTCAATACGCCAGGGATCGTGCTGAGTAAAATAAGTTCGGGCGCCGGCCTGAAGCCTAAAGCCTTCTACCTCATTATAACCAAAGGCCGAAAATAAGGGCCCGAAATCCCAGCCATTAAATTCAACATAGCCCGACTGGGCAATACCGGCCAGGTCGTAAAGTCGTTTGAAAGATTTGACTTTCCCCAAACTATCCATCATTTCAAAAACCTCTTCTTCCCGCCGGCTTAATTCTTCGGTTCGCTGATTTTCCCAAAACAAACTATCCCGCTTATAAATTTCTTCCCTAAATCGTAAAACCCGGTTAGAATAAAATTCACGGGCTCTAGCTTTATTGAATTCATAATCTTTAAATGTGCTACTGCGGCTGGAAATGAGACCCCGGGATTCCGGATTGCTTTCCATAGAAAAATTTGCGGTAAACTCATCTTTGCTAATTAGGAATACCGTATCGTTCAACATCTCATATTCCTGTCGCATCTCAAGAGAACGCACCCAATTGATGTTCGCTCCTTCAGTGCTTTGCAAATTGATCTTTTTGACTGCCCAGCTTGTATCATTTACCCAAAAATCTCCTTTAAATGTAAGCTCGTTTTTGCGCCTGGGGTAGTAAATTATCTGGTAACACCACTTATTATCGAGATAAGCCGAATCGGCCAGAACATAATTATAGTTATGAATTCCCGTAGTTGACAGCGGGCTTACAAAACTCTTATTATAAATCTTAAGGTAATTATCGTAGATATCATAGGCGTCGTATAAATCCCGAACCGCTTCAATTAAATTATGATTTTCATTGAAGCCCGAATTTCTGTTTCCCAGCAAATCTTCGCGTTTTAGGTTTGCCGCATTATCTCCGTAAACTTTGTAGACCGATTCATTGATAAAAAATGGCAGGTAATTTCGCCCTGCAAGTTTACTGCTATCGGCATAATCCAGAATAAACTCCATCCCTTTTAGCAGAGGGTTTCTTAAAACGCTGCTATCTATCCCATCCAGGCCCAGTTCAAACTTTTCATATTTCCTGAATTCGTATTGCGCATAACTTCGGGTACCGTTTTTATGCTTATTGGCCCAGATTTTCCTGAGAATATCAAGCGCCGGATTATCTCTTTTGGAAGTTTTTCCTTTTAAAATCCTTACTTCTTCGAGATTGGTGAGGTTTTCGCTGAGAGCAATTTCCAAATTAGTCACTTCGGAAGTTGGAAGTGAAATAACTTCAGAATCGTAACCCAGAAACGAAATTTCAATCGTCTTATAATCGCGTTTTGACTGAAGGCTGAAACTACCGTCCTGAGCGGTTGTGGTACCTTCAGAAGAATTCAGAAAAACCACATTTACAAATGCCAGAGGGCGGCCGTTATCATTGGTCACCCGGCCCGACACCCGGGTTTGAGCTAACATATTGGCCCAGCAAACTAGAAATATAAAAAGAAAGAGGTGCTTTGGAGTCATATCACAAAAAAGCTCCGCACTATGGCGGAGCTTCAAAGTTAATTTATTTAGAGACTCTTAGTCTTTGTACATTACTTTTTTCACGGCTTTGATCAAATCTTCGTGATTTGGCAACCATTCTTTAAGTAATACCGGAGAATATGGCGCAGGAGTATCGGCCGTATTGATTTTAATGATCGGTGCATCCAAATAATCAAAAGCTTTTTCCTGAACCTGGTAAGTGATCTCGGTAGCCACGCTTCCAAAAGGCCAGGCTTCTTCCAAAATCACCAAACGGTTGGTCTTCTTAACCGATTCGATAATGGTGTCGTGATCCATTGGGCGAATGGTGCGAAGGTCGATAATCTCGATAGAGATATCTTCTTTCTCCAATTCTTCAGCAGCTTTATAAGCCTCTTTAATAATTTTTCCGAAGGAAACAACGGTTACATCGCTACCTTCTCTTTTAATATCGGCTTTTCCAATTTCGATGGTGTATTCTTCTTCAGGCACTTCTCCCTTATCACCATACATCTGCTCGCTTTCCATAAAGATCACAGGATCATCGTCGCGAATGGCAGATTTTAGAAGACCCTTACAGTCGTAAGGATTTGAAGGCACGATTACTTTAAGCCCGGGACAGTTGGCATACCAGCTTTCGAAAGCCTGTGAGTGAGTAGCTCCTAACTGCCCTGCAGAACCGGTTGGCCCGCGAAAAACGATAGGGATATTGATTTGTCCACCACTCATTTGGCGCATCTTGGCTGCATTGTTGATGATTTGGTCTATCCCTACCAAAGAAAAGTTGAAGGTCATAAATTCAATGATAGGTCGGTTGCCATTCATCGCAGAACCTACCCCGATCCCGGCAAAACCAAGCTCGGCAATGGGAGTATCTATTACTCTTTTAGGCCCAAATTCGTCTAACATTCCTTTGGAAGCCTTGTATGCCCCATTGTATTCGGCTACTTCTTCTCCCATCAAATAAATAGACTCGTCGCGGCGCATCTCTTCGCTCATCGCTTCGGCAACTGCCTCCCTAAATTGAATTGTCTTCATTATATCTTGTAATATTTAGTGTATAACTTGAAAAAACAAAAATAGTAATTCGGGAAAGTTTACACCACTATATATGGACAAAAATTTGAAAGTCCGGGCCCTGCCCTGTTCTGAAAATTGAAGTTTCAGCATTATTTTTAAAATTAGAACTAAAACTCCTCAAATATACCAGCGATTTCTAAAAATCATTAAGAAATATTTAACCCGAGAGGGACAAAAAGCCCTGAAATTTATTATGCGTGCATAGCTTTTTTTAGATAAAAATCTGTAACTTCGTAAACGAAAACGTTTTAATCAAAAAATTCTATTTATATGAAAATATTAGTATGTATCAGTCACGTGCCTGATACTACCTCAAAAATCAATTTTACCGATTCAGATTCGAAATTTGATACCAATGGGGTGCAGTTTGTGATAAATCCTAACGATGAGTTTGGCCTTACCCGCGCGATGTGGTTCAAAGAAAAGCAGGGAGCCAGTGTAGATGTAGTAAATGTGGGAGGTACTGAAACCGAACCTACCCTACGAAAGGCCCTTGCCATTGGTGCCGATAATGCTATTCGTGTAAACGCTGAAGCCAAAGATGGTTTCCAGGTGGCAAAACAACTCGCAAAGGTGGCACAGGAAGGAAGTTACGATCTAATCATTGCCGGTCGTGAATCTATAGACTATAATGGAGGAATGGTACCGGGAATGCTTGCCGGCTTGTTAAAGGCTAATTTCATCAATAACTGCATAAGCCTGGAGGTAGACGGCGATACTGCGAAGGCCGTAAGAGAGATCGATGGCGGAAAAGAAAGCCTTAGCGCTAAACTTCCCCTGGTAATTGGAGGACAAAAAGGTCTTGTAGAAGAAAGCGACCTGAAAATTCCAAATATGCGCGGAATTATGCAAGCCAGAAAAAAACCTTTAAATGTGGTAGAACCCGACGGAAGCGAAGCTTTAACCCAGGCAGTTAAATTTGAAAAACCGGCGCCAAAAGGAGATGTGAAACTGGTAGACGCCGAAAATCTTGATGAGCTAATCGATTTGCTTCATAACGAAGCCAAGGTGATCTAAGCAACCGGGACGATAGAATTCAAAAAAAATAAAAATGATTTTCATCCCCTGCGGATCGAAATGATTAAAAAATAATATAAAATGTCTGTATTAGTATATACCGAATCAGAAAACGGAAAATTTAAGAAGGCGGCACTGGAAGTTGCCTCTTATGCCAAAGCTGTGGCATCCAAAACCGGCGGGCAGGTAACTGCCGTTGCTTTTAACGCTCCAGATACTTCAGAACTTGGAAAACATGGAGTTGATAAAGTTCTGAATATCAAAAACGATAAACTCGAAAAATTTAATGCTGAAGCTTTTGCCGATGCCCTTAAACAGGCAGCCGAGAAAGAAGGCAGCAAAGTGATCGTGCTTAGCCAGAGCGCCAACAGCAAATATCTTGCTCCTTTGTTGGCAGTTCAGCTTAACGCAGGTTATGTTTCTAACGTGGTAAGCCTGCCAGTAAGCACCGAGCCATTTCAGGTGAAGCGCTCGGCCTTTACCAACAAGGCTTTCAGCATTACTCAAATAGATACCGATGTCAAGATCGTGGGACTTTCAAAGAACGCCTTCGGACTTAAGGAAGAACAGGCTGAGGCACAGCTTGAAGAATTCAGTCCACAACTTTCTGAAGAAGATTTTTCAGTAAATGTAGAATCGGTAGATAAGGCAACCGATAAGGTGACCATCGCCGATGCCGAGATCGTGGTTTCTGGTGGACGCGGACTAAAAGGTCCAGAAAACTGGGGAATGATCGAAGAAATGGCCGAAATTCTTGGCGCTGCGACTGCCTGTTCGAAACCCGTAAGTGATATGGGCTGGAGACCTCACAGCGAACACGTGGGCCAAACCGGAAAACCGGTAGCTTCTAACCTGTATATTGCCGTGGGAATTTCTGGAGCGATCCAGCATTTGGCCGGGGTAAATGCCGCTAAAACCAAGGTGGTGATCAATAATGATCCAGAAGCCCCCTTCTTTAAAGCTGCCGACTACGGGGTAGTGGGAGATGCCTTTGAGATCGTTCCCAGGCTAAACGAAAAATTGAAGGAATTTAAAGAGAAAAACGCATAATTTTCATAACTTGCGAGCCTTTAAAGGGCTGTCTGAATCTGGTAATTACGTCCTTATTTAGACAGCCTTTTTTAATTTTTATCGGAATATGAGTTTAGTGCGCCTTAATATAAAAGGAATCTCTTATAGTCAAACCCAAAACGGGGCTTACGCCCTGATCCTTAGCGAGGAGGATGGAGAGAGAAAACTTCCCATCGTCATTGGAGCTTTTGAAGCACAATCTATAGCCATCGCTCTCGAAAAGGACATTAAACCGCCACGACCCCTCACCCACGACCTTTTCAAAAATTTTGCCGACAGGTTTGAAATAATCGTCAAGCAGGTAATCATTCATAAGTTGGTAGACGGGGTATTTTATTCCAGCCTTATTTGCGAACGCGATAAAATTGAGGAAATCATCGATGCCCGCACCAGCGACGCTATCGCCCTGGCTCTTAGATTTAACGCCCCAATTTTTACCTATAAAAACATACTCGACAAAGCCGGAATTTACCTCAAAAGCGAGGAACAGGAACCCGCACCCAGCGAAGGTAAGGCTGAAGAAATCATCTCTGAAGAAATTCTGCCCGACGATGTGGGAATGACCAGCGATGATACCAATTACAAAAAACTTTCACTAGACGAGCTTAAAACCTTGCTTTCCCAGGCCGTAAATAACGAAGATTATGAAAAGGCGGCCCGTATTAGAGATGAAATCTCCAAACGCAAATAATTTCCCTTATGAATAAATTTTGGTACTGCCTGTTTTTGGTTGTTTTCGGTATCAGTTCAGTTTTTTCCCAAAGCATTTCCAAATCCTGGCAACCTGAGGTCAACACTCAAGCCTCACAATCTCTTTTTCCGTCGAATTCCCAGTTGGAATTGGAGGATGGGAAATTTGAAATTTCAGAAAAAACTTCCGATTCTATTATTGCTGAAGGGGATTACCTTTATCAAAATAACCTGCTGGTGTTTTTCTTCCCCGATAGCATCAGGAATTTTAGAATCAATAGCCTTACCGACTCTACTATGGTTCTGGCCAATGACCAGGAAAGTTTTAGTTTTAAGGAAGGCATAAGAAAAACTTCAGAAATCATCCCCGTTGAAGCCGCCAGGGAAATCGTTCCCAGCGCCGGAATCTCTACCCAAAGTATTTTGCGGGGAGCCCTGGGTATGTTTGCTTTATTTTTTATCGCTTTTATATTTAGTTCCAACAGGCGGGCGATTAACTGGAAAACCATAGGCCTTGGATTATTCGCACAGCTGCTTTTGGCTATTGGGGTGTTAAAAGTTCCGTTTATTCAAAAAACCTTTGAATTTGTAGGAAATATCTTCGTGCTTATCCTCGATTTTACCGCTGCAGGTAGTGAATTTCTGCTGGGCGGAATGATGGATGTAGACAGCTTTGGCTTTATCTTCTTGTTTCAGGTGTTGCCTACTATTATCTTTTTCTCGGCGCTTACCTCGGTATTGTTTTACCTGGGGGTAATACAATTCGTCGTGAAAGGCCTGGCCTGGATCCTCACAAAATTATTAGGCATTTCGGGAGCAGAAAGTCTTAGCGTGGCCGGGAATATCTTTTTAGGCCAAACCGAAGCTCCTTTGATGATCAAAGCTTACCTGGAGCGAATGACCCGCTCTGAAATCCTGCTGGTAATGGTAGGCGGGATGGCTACCGTAGCCGGGGGGGTGCTTGCAGCCTATATCGGTTTCCTGGGGGGTGACGACCCGATAATGCGTTTGCATTTTGCCAAACACCTTTTGGCAGCTTCAGTAATGGCAGCGCCCGGGGCGATTATCATTTCAAAAATTTTATATCCGCAGCAGGAAAAAATAAATACCAATGTAGAGGTGTCTTCCGATAAAATAGGCTCCAACATCCTTGACGCTATCGCCAATGGTACTACCGAAGGTCTAAAACTTGCTGCCAATGTAGGTGCCATGTTATTGGTTTTTATTGCCTTTATCGCAATGATCAATTACATCCTGGGTTGGGCAGGCGACCTTACCGGTCTCAACGCTATTTTAGCTGAAAATACCCCATATTCAGGATTTTCTTTGGAATCGATCCTGGGAATTATCTTCGCTCCTTTAATGTGGCTAATTGGGGTAGCTAAGGAAGATATGATGCTTATGGGCCAGCTTTTAGGAATAAAACTGGCTGCCAGCGAATTTGTTGGTTATGTACAGCTGGCCGATTTAAAAAATCCGGCAAGCGGGTTGAGCCTCACCTACGAAAAATCGATAATTATGGCCACTTATATGCTCTGCGGATTTGCAAACTTTGCTTCTATAGGAATTCAAATCGGCGGAATTGGCTCCCTGGCTCCCGGCCAACGCAGAACCCTTTCTGAGTTTGGGATGAAAGCCCTTATTGGAGGCACCCTTGCTTCGCTGCTTTCGGCAACTATTGCGGGGATGATATTGGGTTAAATTGGCTTCAGGATTATAATTTAATGCAGGGGTTTTCTATATTAGTGACCTAAATTTCTCCATTCGGCTATGAAACAATATCACGATCTTCTTCAGCATATCTTAGATAACGGAAGCGATAAAGGCGATCGCACCGGTACCGGTACCCGCAGTGTTTTTGGGTACCAGATGCGGTTCGATTTAAGCGAAGGCTTCCCGATGGTTACCACTAAAAAACTGCATTTAAAATCGATCATCTACGAATTGCTGTGGTTTTTAAACGGCGATACCAACGTAAAATATCTGCAGGAGAACGGGGTACGTATTTGGAATGAATGGGCCGATGAAAATGGAGATCTTGGACCGGTTTATGGCCACCAATGGCGCAACTGGAACAGTGAAGGCATAGACCAAATAAAAGAGATTGTTGAAACCCTAAAAAATAACCCCAATAGCCGAAGAATGATGGTTTCGGCCTGGAACCCTTCGGTCTTGCCCGATACGTCCAAATCATTTTCTGAAAATGTATCCAATGGAAAGGCAGCCCTGCCCCCTTGCCACGCATTTTTCCAGTTTTATGTGAGCCCGGCCAAAGAAGAAGGAGGTAAAGATCGATTATCGCTACAACTTTACCAGCGTAGCGCCGATGTATTCTTAGGTGTGCCCTTTAATATCGCTTCCTATGCCCTTCTGAATTTGATGATGGCACAGGTTTGTGACCTCGAGCCTGGAGACTTTGTACATACATTTGGAGATGTGCATATTTATTCCAATCATATGGAACAGGTGAAACTTCAGCTTTCACGGGCGTCCAGACCACTTCCTAAAATGAAACTCAATCCTGAAATCAGGGATATTTTTGGATTTTCTTATGAAGATTTTAAATTAGTAGATTATAATCCGCATCCGGGGATCAAAGCTCCGGTTGCAGTATAAACTAATTTTTAATTTAAAATTTTTGATCTCATGAAGAAGTTTTTTGTGATAGCGCTGTTTTTTACAACAGCTTTTGGTTTCTCTCAAACTACCGCCGAAGGCAACAAGGTAACCTCTAAACAAACTCCGCCGGTATGGCCGGGCTGCGAAGATTCGGCCGATAAAAAAGACTGTTTTAATCAGCAGCTCATGCAACATATTCGCGATAATTATAAATATCCTCAAAATGATGACGGGGAATACGTTCGCGGAAAAGTTACTTTTAGACTGGAGGTAAATGAAGAAGGTGTAGCAGAAGTAAAAAACATCGAAACTGCCAAGCCCGAAATTGAAGCAGCCGTAAAACAAATGGCTAGTAAAATTCCAAAGATGCAACCGAGTACTATGAATGGAAAGCCTACCACAGCCGGGTATACCATTCCGCTTACTTTATAAGATAACCTAAGAAGAATGAAATATCTTACAATTTTTATCCTGATGCTTGTATTCCCTACACTTCAATCTCAGGAAAAACAGGCATCAGGTAAAATTGTACCTTTCCAACAAATAGAGTACCCACCTGTTTTTCCCGGATGTGAAAATGAGAATGAGGAGTGCACTTCAGAAAAAGTAATAGAATTTATTCAGTCAAAAATAAATTATAATAAAATTCCATCTGAATTTTCTGAAATTAAAATATCGCTTAAACTCATCTTGAATGAAAAAGGAAAAATAAAGTGGCAAAAAATTTCAACAGACCCTTCTAATCTTCAGGAAGAAATTAATTCCATTGTAGAAGAAATGCCCCAATTTTCCGTTGCTGAACATAACAATGAGCCTGTTAATGCTATGTTTAACTTAAATTTTAAAATTAAACTTCCATCTGAAACTCAGGAAAAGAAAATACCGAACTATGACACTCCACCAATTGCCAAAGGATGTGAAAATTCTGAAAATAAAAAGAAGTGCCTTTCCGAATATCTGCAGGAACATATATTAAAAAACTTTCGTCCTAAATCTGATAAAAAAGGACAGTTTTATACCAAAGTTTCTTTTTCAATCAATGAAAAGGGGGAGGTCTCAGATATAATCGCTAAAGGCGAGAATACTCAAATCAATAAACAGGCTAGAGAACTTATTCAAAATCTACCCAGATTAAAACCTGCTACCTTTAAAGGGAACCCCGTTACAATTCCTTATGAGTTACCAATTTGGGGCGAGGTAAATTAAAGTACTTTAACTTCGCCTTAACTCGCGTTAACTTAAGTCACATCCAAAAAATCGTAAATTTGAGAAGCAGCCAGATTGGCTAATTTCAAATCTATGCTTTCACAACAGCTAATACTTCCATTTTTTAATGAAACCAGGGCCCAGTCTGAATTAATTTGTTCCTTTCTCGAAATCGAAGATTATGTCGTACAACCGGTAGAAAACGTTTCTCCGCCTAAATGGCATTTGGGACATACCACCTGGTTTTTTGAAGAATTCATACTCAAACCCCATAAAAATGGATATGAGCTTTTTGATGAGAATTCGGCCTATGTATTTAACTCTTACTATGAAAGTGTAGGAGAAAAAGTGATTCGAACCAACCGGGGTAATCTTTCCAGGCCAACGGTGGCCTGGGTTTATGACTACAGGCAGTATGTCACCAAAGCGATGGATGAATTTCTTCAGAAAGAAAAACTCCCGGCCGAAGTTCTGGAGCTTATAGAAATTGGTTGTCATCACGAAAAACAGCATCAGGAATTGCTGTATACCGACATCAAATATATACTTGGTAACAATCCACTTTTACCAATATATAATGAGCAATTTGAAGAAAATCCTATCCAGGATTTTGAGGAGAATTGGATAAAAATAAGCAGTGGAAATTATGAAATTGGTCATAATTCTAATGATTTCTGCTATGATAATGAGCTTGGCCGGCACCAGGTTTACCTAAACGAATTTGAAATTTCCAACAAACTAATCACCAATGCCGGGTATCTTGAATTTATGCAGGCCAAAGGCTATGAAGAAGTACTTCTATGGCACGCCGAAGCCTGGGATTGGATCAACAAAGATGCGATCAAATCGCCTATGTACTGGCATAAAATCAAAGGAGAATGGCATCAATACAGCTTAAGCGGTCTACACCCCTTAATTCCCGATGCGCCGGTTACCCATATTTCCTGGTATGAGGCTTTTGCCTATGCACAATGGAAAGGCTTACGCCTTCCTACTGAATTCGAATGGGAGGTGGCCAATGCATATTTTGATTGGGGTAGCCGCTGGGAGTGGACTCAAAGCGCCTATCAGCCATATCCCGGGTACACCAAAGCGCCTGGTGCTCTCGGCGAATACAATGGTAAATTTATGGTAAACCAACAGGTCCTGCGGGGAGGCTCGGTGGCCACCCCGCCCAAACACACCCGGCATACCTATCGCAATTTTTTTCACCCACATCTACGCTGGCAGTTTACCGGGTTCAGATTGGTGAAATAATTTCTAAATCCAGACCTGAAGCAAGCAGGCATAAAAATCGACTATCGCTTAAAATATATGAAAACCACACCCACAACTTTTAAATCGGCTTTTGAGGAAGACGTTTATAATGGACTCACGAGTGATCCAAAATTTTTACTTTCAAAGTACATCTATGATGAAAAGGGCGATAAACTTTTCCAGCAAATTATGGATATGCCCGAATACTATCTTACCCGCTGTGAATACAATATTTTAAAAAATCATACGGCAGATATTGCCGATAGTTTTAACGGGCCAGAAGGTTTTGACCTCATCGAACTGGGCGCGGGCGATGGCAAAAAGACCAAGATTTTACTAAAATATCTTCAGGAGAAAGATTTTGATTTCAAATATTTGCCTGTAGACATCAGCCAACATGTGTTGGATGAATTAGAAACCAGCGTAAATAAAGAGCTTCCGGGAGTAAAAATAGCACCACAGCAGGGAACCTATTTTAAGACCCTGGAAAACCTGGCCAATCTGAGCCAACGCAAAAAGGTAATTCTGTTTCTGGGGTCTAACATCGGGAACCTATTACACAAAAGTGCCATAGATTTTCTTCGGAATATACAACAGGCTATGGATTCTGAAGATATGCTGTTTATGGGCTTTGATCAGAAAAAACATCCCCAGCAGATATTAGATGCCTATAACGACCCGGCAGGTATTACCGAGGCCTTCAACAAAAATTTGCTTTACCGCATAAACCGTGAACTGGACGCCAATTTCGATCCCGAAGAATTTTTACACTGGGAAACCTATGATCCCGAGACCGGCACCGCTAAAAGCTATCTGGTAAGCA
Source organism: Salegentibacter haimaensis (assembly GCF_054121495.1). Classification (NCBI taxonomy): domain Bacteria; kingdom Pseudomonadati; phylum Bacteroidota; class Flavobacteriia; order Flavobacteriales; family Flavobacteriaceae; genus Salegentibacter; species Salegentibacter haimaensis. Next base: position 92,357 of record NZ_JBSYGH010000002.1, on the reverse strand, counting down.
AAAGCGTTCAAACGGTTACAATTAAAAAACTACAACTTGAAGTTAAATTCAATGCCTGGGAGAGCATACATACCGAAATTTCTCAAAAATACGATCAGGAAATTATTGAGTGGCTGGCCGCGCAGGCCGGGTTACAAATTGAAACCGATTTTAGAGATTCAGAAAACTGTTACCGAAATTACATTTTTAGGAAGCTTTAAACATTTTCAGGGCTTTTAGCAAAATTTTCAAATCCTCGGAATCATTGTAGTAATGAAAGGCGAGGCGAATTCCATTGCCACGCCTGGAGACGATAATATCTTTAGCTCTTAGCTGATTATATAATTTTTCATCTCCCTTTATATTGAAAATTGACGAATGTTGTTTTCTTTTCAGGATCGAATCTTCCAGCAGATTTAATTCCTTTAATGCGATGAAGGCTTCTTCTTTTAGCCGAGAAATTCGGGATTCGATTTGATCCATCCCGGTTTTTTCAAGCAGATTTAATGCGGCTTTCAGGCTAATAAAATTGAAGCTATCCAGATGTCCCGGTTCAAACCTTCCTATAAAACTATCCTCGCTGGCTTTATATTTTCCCTGGAAGGAATTAAAGCCCATCGACCTGGGAAAAACCTTCTCCTCTACTCCACCTTTAAATAACGCAAAAGCATTCCCATAGCCGGCATTTAACCACTTATACCCACTGGCCAGCAATACATCGATTCCCGAGGCTTCAAAATCGAAAATTGTTGTACCGCAGAACTGGGTGCCATCGGCTACGAAAAGGGTATTTGGATATTGCTGTTTCAGGCTTTTGACAAAATCCAGATCTATGAGAATTCCGTTTATGTATTGCACTATGCTAAAAGCAAAAACATCAGGAGGACTGTGATCGAAGGCCTGTTTAATATTTTCTTCCAGATCTTCATTTATTTCAACAAACCGGGATTTAAAACCCCTTGATTTTACCGGCCAGCTAATAGAAGGATAATCATCCTTCAGCAATAAAATTTCACTATCGGGCTTCAGGCCTTCCAGAAACGTATTAAACCCATAAGAAAAATTGGGCATCAGGGCCACTCGTTTAGGCTCACAATTAAAGAATTCGCCAAGGCTTTCTCTCACCCCGGTAAAAATTTCAGCCTGTTTTTCCTTTTTAAGTCCGCCAAAAATGAGAAAATCAAGCTCGTGTTCCTGCCTGGTTTCCCATACCTCTTCGTGCAGCAATCCCGAATATGCCGTGTTCAAATAAGTGCATTGTTGGAGGGCGGGAAATCCTTTTTTGAAATTATTTGAAGCCATAGACCATTTTTTTTTGAAAAAATGTAAATTTGAGAGACACTAAATTACCAATTTATGGCTTTCAGTAAGAAAAACCGGGATTCCCTGGATAAAGATCAAAGAGAATTATACGATTACGCCCGCCGGCGCAGCCTTCTGAAAAAAAGATTATTACAACATTTCATCATTTTTCTTATAGGTTCGGTTTTTCTTATAATTCTTAACGTGGTAATAGGCTTTAAACAGGAAGTACAACCCCTTGGTTATGACTGGTTTGTATGGGCAGTTTTACTGTGGGCCTTTATCGTTCTGGTACATTTTTTCAATGTTTTTGTAACCGATAAATTTATGGGCAAAAAATGGGAGGATCGCCAGCTTGAAAAACTGGTGAAAAAACAAAGAGCCCGCATAGAAGAACTTCAGAAGAAGGTAGAAAGAGATCACCCTTTACCTGAAAGCAATCCAAAATCCAGTACAGAAACCCGAACGCAAAAGAGCGATCCCGATAAACCTCAATTTCCATATAACGACTAGTATGATCACAATGATTGCCGCCGCCGGCGAGAATAATGCCCTGGGCAAAGACAATGACCTGGTTTGGCATCTGCCCGATGATTTTAAACGTTTCAAGAAATTAACCACCGGGCACTATATGATTATGGGCCGTAAAACTTTCGAATCGCTTCCCCAGCCCTTACCTAATCGTACACACGTGGTTATTACCAGGAAGGAAAATTACCAGCCAGACAGGGCGGTAGTAGTTCATTCGCTGGAGCAGGCCCTCGAAATAGTTAAGCGCGATGATGAGGCATTCATCATTGGCGGGGGAGAAATTTACAGACAGGGAATAAAAAAAGCCAATAAAATTGAACTTACCCGCGTTCACGGCGAGTTTGATGCCGATACATTTTTTCCCGAAATAGACGAAAACGAGTGGGAACTGGTAGCTGAAATATACCATCCCAGCGATGAAAAACATAAGTATGCCTTCACTTACCTCACGTATCAGCGAAAATAATTTGCTGGAAAAAATTGGACTTGAAGTTAATTTTGAAATAAAAAATTCCTCGGCACTTAGTGGTGGAGATATTAACGAGGTTTATCTCCTTGAGGATAATTTAGGAGAGAAACGGGTGGTAAAAATTAACCTGGCCGGGAAATTTCCCGGAATGTTTGCCGCCGAGAAAACGGGCCTGGAGGCTCTTTGCCGGGCGCGTTGTTTCGATATTCCAAAAGCCGGACAGCCGGGAAAAATAGGAGACCTGGCCTATCTGGTACTTGAATATAAACAGCCCGCTGCTAAAGCTTCGAATTTCAATGAGCTTTTTGGTCAAAACCTGGCCTGCCTGCATAAAAATTCAGCAGCAAAATTTGGGTTTAAACAGGACAATTATATTGGAAGTTTGCGCCAGTTCAATAAAGCCAGAAGCAGCGCCGCCGATTTTTACATAAGTCAGCGTTTGTTGCCCCAGCTTAAACTGGCTGTGCGAAAAGGTTTTGACATTATGCCTGACCAAAGTTTTTTCAGAAATCTTCTGAATATCGTTCCCAATGAACCGCCGGCTCTTATCCACGGTGATTTATGGAACGGCAACTACCTGGTGAATGCGAATGGTGAACCCTGTTTAATAGATCCCGCCACGGCCTACGCGCCCAGAGAAATGGATTTGGCGATGATGAAATTATTTGGCGGTTTTGATGAGGAGATTTTTGAAGTTTATGATTCTGAATTCCCTTTACAACCCGGCTTTGAAGAACGCCTAAAGCTTTGGCAACTTTATTACATGCTGGTTCATCTTAATCTCTTCGGAAGCGGATATCTCTCACAGGTGCAGCAAATCCTGAAGGCTTATTGCTGAATTCACACATATTAACAGCCCGTAATTTTCTTTTAGCACTTTCTTAGTGCAAAGGCCCGGTCTTGCTTATTATCTTGAGTACACAAACTAAAAATTAAAAAAATGAGCAGTGAGAATTTAATGAACAAGGAAGCCAGAGAAAAGTTAAGCTCTATGGCAAAGGAGATAAAAACCTGTTTTTTGGTGACCGATTTTGGCAATAAGCCTCTAAGTGCGGTTCCTATGAGTACCAAAAAGGTAGATGATGAGGGCAGCATTTGGTTTTTAAGCCGAATAGACAGCGATCATAACAGTGATATAGCCCGCGACCCCGATGTGCAATTGCTGTATTCAGACCCCGGAGATGTGGAGTTTATTAGTATTTATGGGAAGGCCGATATTATTACAGACACCGATATTTTGGAAGAACTTTATTCTAAACTCGATGACGCCTGGTTTAACGGAGTCGAAGACCCGAACCTCTCGGCGATAAAAGTAAAACCCAAAGAAGCTTATTTCTGGGACAGCAAACAAAATAAATATGTGACCTTGCTTAAAATGGGTGTAGCAGCAGTTACCGGCAAAGAACAGGAAATTGGCCGTAAAGGCAAATTGGAATTATAGATCTCTCAAAGACACAGCCTCATCACAAATAGTGAATTTGCGGTGAGGTTTTTTTATTTCTATTTTAGCCCGGTAGATAAAATAAAAAAATTAAAAATAAGTGCGGATTCTTTTTGAATCCGGAAAACTTTCCAAATTTATGAAAGCATATATCTTTCCCGGCCAGGGTGCTCAGTTTCCAAAAATGGGTCTCGACCTTTTTGAAAAATCGGTAGAGGCACAGGATCTTTTTAATCAGGCAAATTCGGTTTTGGGATTTCCTATAACCGATATTATGTTTGAAGGCAGTGCCGACGACCTGAAACAAACCAAAGTAACCCAACCGGCCATTTTTATACATTCAGTAATTCTAAGCCGATTATTGGGTGAAAATTTTAAACCCGATATGGTTGCCGGGCATTCGCTCGGGGAATTCTCGGCCCTGGTAGCGAACGGTGTCCTGAGTTTTGAGGAAGGATTACAGCTTGTTTCAAAACGCGCTTTGGCAATGCAGGAAGCCTGTGAGGCAAAACCCTCTATTATGGCAGCCGTTTTGGGATTGGATGATGCTATTGTGGAAGCCGTATGTGCCGAAACCGAAGGCGTGGTGGTAGCCGCCAATTATAACTGCCCGGGACAGCTGGTTATTTCAGGTGAAGTAAAAGCGGTGGAACTGGCCTGCGACAGCCTAAAAGAACGCGGAGCAAAGCGTGCGATGCTATTACCGGTGGGTGGAGCTTTCCACTCCCCATTAATGGAGCCGGCAAGACAGGAACTGGCTGCAGCCATAGAAAATGTAAACTTCAATAAACCTGTTTGCCCGGTATATCAAAACGTGAGCACCTTTGCGGTGACCGATCCCGGAGAGATCAAAAAGAACCTGGTGTTTCAACTTACTGCTCCGGTAAAATGGACCCAGAGCGTACAGAATATGATCAAAGATGGCGCGACCGATTTTATCGAAGTGGGCCCCGGAAAAGTATTGCAGGGATTGGTGAAGAAAATTGACCGACATATGAATGTGAGTTCGGCTGAGATTTAGATCTTAATTCTATAAAATAAAAAAGCCCGGTTTTCTTCAGAATTCCGGGCCTTTAATTTTATTTAGTCTGGAAATTTAAGGCTTCACCGCTTTTCCCTCCTTCATCACAAACTTTACCTCCCTCAAGGTTGAAATATTCTCTGAAGGATCTTCGGCTACCGCGATAATATCGGCCAGGAAACCCGGGGCCAGTTGCCCCAGTTCATTTTCCATCTTTAGAAGTTTGGCTCCGGTAATTGTTGCACTTTGAATGGCTGCCATCGCCGGCATTCCGGCTTCTACCATATATTCAAATTCGCGGGCATTCTCCCCATGTTTGAATACCCCGGCATCGGTTCCAAAGGCGATTCCCACCCCTGTTTTATAAGCTCTGGCGAACATATCCTGAATTGCAGGGCCAATCTCACGGGCTTTCGGCACTACCAATTCGGGGTAATAACCTTCTATTTCTGCATTTCCGGTAACTTCTTTGCCGGCGGTGATGGTAGGCACTAAATAAACATCGTGCTGCCTCATCAATTTCATAGTTTCATCGCTCATTTGCGTGCCGTGTTCTATAGTTTTCACCCCGGCTCTAATCGCCCTTTGCATCCCCTCATCGCCGTGAGCGTGAGCTGCCACGTGAAATCCGTAATCTTTTGCAGTTTCAACTATCGCCCGAATTTCATCTTCGGCAAACTGCGGATTGCTACTACTCTTAGCCACACTAAGCACCCCACCCGTAGCGGTAATTTTGATTAAGTCGGCGCCATTTTTATAGCGTTGCCTCACAGCTTTCCTGGCATCGTCTATATTATTTATCACTCCCTCTTTTGGCCCGGGATCTCCCATAAGCTCACGGCTTCTTCCATTAGTAGGATCGGCGTGGCCGCCGGTAGTGGCGATAGATTTGCCGGCGGTGAAAATTCTGGGACCTTCTACTTTTCCGCTATTTATCGCATTTCGAAGGGCAATATTCACCCCGCTACCACCAAGCTCTCTCACTGTGGTAAAACCTGCCAATAAAGTGGTTTTGGCAAATCCAACCGAATTAAAAGCGGCATCGGCCTCATTATCGGTAAAGCGTTGCAGGTATTGCCGCGGATTGGTTTCTCCCTCCAAATGCACGTGCATATCTATAAGTCCAGGAAGCAGGGTCATCTCCCTGAAATCCAAAACCGAATCATTTTCATTTTGTGGCTGTATAAAGCCATCTTCAATACTTTTGATCTTTTTTCTTGAAACCACTATGGTTTTTTCGGCAAGCACCTTTCCGCTTTTGGTATCGATTATTTTTCCGGCCTGTAAATAAAGATCCTGTGCCTGCATCCCGAAGCAAAAGCCCGCAGCCAGGCAAAAAGTCAAAAGTTTTCTCATAGTTTATAGCTTGTTATTTTAGAAATTCTTTGATGTGTCCTGTAATATACTCAATTTGCTCATCATCGAGTTCGGTATGCATAGGCAGGGAAATTACCTGCTCTACCAGTTTGTTGGTTACAGGAAAATCGGCTTCCTTATAACGCTCATCGGCATAAGCTTTCTGTTTATGCAAGGGAATTGGGTAGTAAATTCCGAAGGGAATTCCTTTTTCCTGCAGATATTTAGCCAGTTCATCACGCTTTCCATTGGTTATTTTCAGCGTATATTGATGAAATACATGAGTGTCATCTTCTCCCGTGATTTTTGGAGTTTCAAGGGCTGAAATTCCGCTAAGGGCCCGGCTGTATTTAGATGCCGCAGCTCTTCTTGCTTCATTATAAGCATCCAGTTTAGGCAGTTTCGCGTTGAGTACCGCCGCCTGCAAACTATCAAGACGGGAATTCACTCCCACCACATCGTGATGATAGCGCTCGTACATGCCGTGGTTTACAATACCGCGAATTAAATGTGCCAGCTCATCGCTATTGGTAAAGATCGCACCTCCATCTCCATAGCAGCCCAAATTTTTAGAAGGAAAGAAGGAGGTAGCCCCCACATCTCCAATAATTCCAGTTTTTTGAACCTGGCCATTAGCCGAATAATAATTTCCTCCTATAGCCTGGGCGTTATCTTCTATAACAAAAAGCTTATGTTCCCGGGCGATCTCCATAATCGCATCCATATCGGCCGATTGCCCGAAAAGATGCACAGGCACTATGGCTTTAGTTTTTGGAGTGATGGCTTTTTTGATGGCTTCCGGGTCTATATTAAATGTCTCGAGGTCTACATCTACCAACACCGGGGTAAGTTGCAGCAGTGCAATTACCTCAACGGTTGCCGCAAAGGTGAAATCGGCGGTAATGACTTCATCGCCGGGTTGTAGGCCAAGGCCCATCATTGCAATTTGCAAGGCATCGGTGCCATTGGCACAGGGAATCACGTGTTTTGCGCCTAAATATTTTTCTAAATTTTTCTGAAATTTCTGAACCTGGGGCCCATTGATAAATGCTGAAGTTTCCAACACCTCTTCAAAAGAGGTATTGATTTCATCTTTTATTTCTTTATACTGACCCTTAAGGTCTACCATTTGTAGCTTTTTCATCCTTATTTTTTAGCTTAGCGAAAATACAAAATATAGCCCCGGCGACCAATCAAATTTAAAGGCCTATTTTAGCAGCAGAATTTCAGGTTTTGCGAAAACTCTACACTATACTTATCAAACTGCTGCAGTTCTTACTGCCTTTGGGCCGTTTTTTTGGAAAAAAGCCCGCCCTTTTTGTCGAAGGTCGAAAACATCTTTTTAAAAATCTGGAACAGCAAATAGAGGAAGATTCAAATTACATTTGGGTACATACCGCGTCCCTGGGCGAATTTGAACAGGCCGTCCCGGTAATAGAACAATTAAGGCAGGAATTCCCACATTATAAGATCCTGGTGAGTTTCTTCTCTCCTTCAGGTTATGAGAATAAGAAAACGCACCGGCTGGTTGATGTAATCACCTACATTCCATTAGATACTCCAACAAATGCCAGCAAATTTCTCGACCTGGTGCAACCCATATTGGCAATTTTTGTAAAATATGAGGTATGGCCTAATTTTCTTGCAGAGCTTAAAAACAGGAAAATTCATAGCATTTTGATCTCTGCCCTTTTCAGGAAAGATCAGATTTATTTCAAACCTTCCGGGAAGTGGATGCGCGAAGCCCTGGCCGGTTTCAATCATATTTTTGTGCAAAATCAGGCTTCAGAAAATTTATTGAATAGTTTCGGCTTTGTAAACGTGAGCGTAAGTGGAGATACGCGTTTCGACCGCGTGCACCGACAGTTAGCCTATGACAACCGGCTGGAATTCATGGAAGCCTTTCTCGACAACAAACTCTGTTTCGTAGCCGGGAGCACCTGGCCCGAAGATGAAGAATTACTGCAGGATTTCCTGGGAGAGCTTCCGCCAAACCTTAAGGTAGTTATCGCTCCCCACGAAATTAAGCAGGAAAAGCTTCAGCAATTGGAGGCTAAACTTCCGCAAAAAAATATTAGGCATTCGCAGATAAAAGGAAAAGCGCTTTCTGAATATCAAATTTTAATTATTGACAATATTGGGATGTTAGGCCGCCTATATTCCTATGCCGATTTCGCCTATGTAGGTGGGGCGGCCGGGAAGACTGGCCTGCATAATATCCTGGAGCCCGCAGTTTTTGGCATTCCGGTGCTTAGCGGAATGAACACCGAAAAATTCCCCGAAGCCGGTTTACTGGAACAGGAAGGAGGGCTATTTAGACTTGAAAACCCTGAACACGCCAAAAATAAGCTCACGGCCCTGGCTACCGATGAAAGGCTACGAAAGCAGGCAGGAACAAAGTCGGCTAATTTTATTCAGGAACATATTGGCGCAACAGCTAAGATAATAGGCTACCTAAAGACTCAATTTTCCTGAAAATTTTCTGAAAATTCCACGGAAGCGTGCTAAAATATCTTAAAAAATATCGTGCGATTATTTTTTGCACGTAATTTCGGCCTGTAAATCTAAATACAACCGATATGAAACGAGTATTTATTACCGGAAGTTTTATAGCCCTGGCAGGATTGAGTTTGATCTCTTGCCGTGAAACCACCGAAAAAGAAACCGTGGTTAGGGAAGTTGAAGTTGAAAAAAAGGAACCTGTAGTTGAAGAAGAACGCAAAGGCATTCTTGAAAGAGCAGGTGAAAAAGTAGATCGCAAGGTAAACAACGAGATAGACCGAAAGATTGACGAGATAGACGACAATTAATCTCATAATCTCAACCAAAGCACTTTCACCAATAAACAATTCAGAGAATTTTGTGAAAATTTTAGCAAGACTATTGTTAAAAGTCTCAAACTCCTTTCTAATTTTGTTTTAACAACCAAGAAAATAATCAAATTATGAAAAGATCCATCTTAATCTTAGCTATGCTTTTCAGCTTTAGTATAGCCTTCACCTCTTGTAGAGAAGTAAAAGAGGAGCGCAATGAAATGGAAATGCATAGCGACGATATGGACGACGTGAATGACGACCTTGACGATGTGGGAGATGACCTTGAAGAAGCCGGCAGAGATGTTGGCGACGCTGTAGATAATGCAGCCAGAGAGACCGGCGATGCTGTTGAAAAAGCCGCTAATAAGGTAGAACGTGAGGTTCAGGGAACCGACGACAACTAAATTTTATATTATGAAAAAAGTAATTTTAATGCTGGCTATCACGCTAAGTTCTTTTGCAGTGCTAACCTCCTGCAGAGACGAGCGTTCGGGAGTTGAAAGAGCTGCCGATGATGTAGAAGATGCTATCGATGATGCCGGCGATGCCGTGGAAGATGCGGCAGACGATTATTAAAAAACCATTCAATTAACCAACCTGAAAAGCCTTTTCCCTAAACCGGAAAAGGCTTTTTTTATTTTTTGAAATTTTTGAGATCACGTTTTAATTCTTCCATAGACTCCTTTAACTCTCTAAAAAGTCCGCTCTCTGAAGGATTGTCGAGATTAAAGGTGAGTTTGCTGTTTACCTGCCATAATTCTTGAATATCATTGACATTTACCTCTACCGGTAAATATTCTTCATTCAAAGAAATAAGCAAAACCTTGGAGGAATCTGGTAGTTTCTGAAGTTTTTTCACCAGTACCGAGTCGTATAAAACCACCACATACACCTTATTATTGGTGGCCTCATCCAGGTCTGAAATAGCTTTTCCCAAAACCCATTCTCCCGGGTAATAGGTGGGCAACATACTATCGCCTTCAATCTGAAAACCGCGATAGGTGGAGTTTCTGAATTCAGGCAGGGGAATATCGAAAGCCGGTAACTGGTGATACCACTCCACATCCTGTACATTGTGAGGATAACCCGCCGCAGCCTTTTGATTTACCATCACGATGTTTTCGTTATCGGCCGAATCGACGGTGATCACTTTAGGGCTTACATCGCCTATACTTAACTGAAGATGTTTTTGACCGCTTTGACCAAAGAGCCATAGCGGATTTATCCCAAACTCACTTAATAAATTTGCGACCACTTTTCCTGAGAGTTTAGTGCGTCCGCGTTCAATATCGGCCGTAGAATTATTGATGCCCAGTAATTCGGCAAACTCGGCCTGGGTGTAGTTATTTTCTTCGCGAATTTCTTTAAAACGCTTAACCTCAATAGATGGTGGATTGCCCATAATATTTGAATTCAGGAATAATTCCAGTTTAATTTCAAATGTATTGGATTATTTCCAAAAAGGCAAGGTTTCGGAAAATTTAAGCCGATTTTTGTTCTTCCAGGATCTGGTTTATTTTCCCGATAAGATCATCCATCTCGAAAGGCTTGGCAATAAAATCGTTGGCTCCAGCAGCTTTGCATTTGGGGCCGGCATTATGAAGCGCCGACATCATTAAAACCGGGGTGTCTCCAATCTCATTATTTTCGCGCAAGGCCGCACATACATCGGTTCCATTTACACCTGAGATTAGCATATCGAGCAAGACCAAATCGATCTCATGTTCTTTGATAAGATCCTGGGTTTTTAAAGGTTTCTCAGTTACTACTACTTTAAAACCATAAAATTCGAGTAGGGTTTTAATCATCTCTCCAATCCCCGAATCGTCATCTACCACAAGAATTTTAGTAGTTGTTTCCATAATTATTCTGCAATATCCAAAATGAAGCTGAATTCGGCACCCTCGCCCAGCTCACTATTTATCAATATTTCTCCGTTATGCCTGTCAATAATTTCTCTGGCTAAGAACAAGCCTATCCCAAAGCCTGAATAGGTATCTTCATCTTTTTTGCCAATTCTGAAAAAGCGTTTAAAGATATTCTTTTGGTCGCTTTTGGCAATCCCGATACCATAATCTTTTACAGAAACTTTTACCTTATTATTATCCTGCCCGGTAATTTTAACCTGGATTAGTTCACTTTCAGGAGAATATTTTATCGCATTGGTCACGAAATTGATTAACACCTGCCCTATTCGATCTCTATCTGCGAAAATTTTACATTTTAAATCCTCCTCAATTTCAATCTTATGTTGGGTGTTCGTATAGGTAATATCCTGAATTGTCTCTTCTACCAATTCATTTAATTCAAATTTTTCTTTCTGAAGTTCCAGTTTATTCTCCTCTATTCTTGTAAGATCAAGAATTTCAGAAATAAGCCGGGTTAGTCTATTTATTTGATGGTTGATGCGTTGTAGTGAAGGCTTTAAAGGGAGTTTACCCATCGCCACTTCGTCTCCTGTTTTTTCTAACAGGCTAAGCAACAACTGAGCATAACCCTTAATGGAGGTTACAGGAGTTTTTAATTCGTGGCTTACCATTTTTAGGAAATCTTCCTTGCGCTGCTCCTCTTCCTTGAGTTTATGAATTCCGGTATTGGTACCAATCCACATTTTAATTTGGTCCTCTTCATCCTTAACCGCTTCAGCTCTGGAAATATGCCATTGATACTTTCCGTTTTTATCGAGCAGGCGCAGTTCCATTTCAAAATCGTCTCCATGTGCAAGCGATTGCTCCCAGCGGATGTCGAACTCTTTCTTATCTTCAGGATGAATAAATTGCGTCCAGCCTTCAGCTTTTAAAGTTTCAGAAGACAAGCCTGTAAATTCCAGCCAGTTTTGGTTAAAGTAAAGGTTTTTGCCCTGGGCATCGGTATTATTTACCATACCGGGCATAAGGTCGGCTACCTGTCTAAAATGAGATTCGCTTTCTTTGAGCAGCTGTTTCGATTTAACCATTTCGGTAACATCTACGGCCATATTTAAAATTCCGAAGATTTCTCCCTGCTCATTGCGAAGGGCCTTATAAGTGAAATTGAAATAACCGGTTTCCAAATTCCCATCCCGCATTAAATCTACCTTATCTTCTCTACCCCAATATGTTTCACCTGTAGTATAAACCTTATCCAGAAGTTCATGAAAAGGCTGCCCTTCCAGTTCTGGCAGGGCTTCCCGCAAAGTGGCGCCAATTACATTTCGGGTTTTTCCCCAAAGTCTTATCATCGCATCGTTGGCCAAACTTACCCGCATCTCCCGACCCATATAAATGGCGGTGGCCACATCGGCTTCACGCACTATGGTTTGGGTGAGCAATTCCTTTTCCTTAATAATTCTTTCTTTCTTGCGTTCCTCGTGAATATCTACAAGAGTGCCTATCATCCCTTCAAACTCTCCATTACTGTCAAAATTTGGACTACCGTGATTCACCACCCAACGGTATTCGCCAGATATATTTTTTAAGCGGAAACGATTGCTGAAAGATTCCCGCATTTTATTGGCGAGATCAATTACGGTAACCGCATTATTTCTATCGTCGGGATGTACTGAGTTTAACCAACCCCGGCCCAAAGCTTCTTCCCTGCTTTGGCCGGTAAATTTATACCAGTTTTTATTGAGATAGCGCGCACCGCCTTCGGGTTTAGCGAGCCAGATTATAGCAGGTACCGCATCTACAAGATCCTTAAGCCGGGTTTCGCTTTCTTCAACCTTTTGTCGGGAAAGCACCTGCTCGGTCACATCTACCGCGTGTACAAAAATTCCATCTATTTCGCCCTTTATATTACGGGTAGGTTGGTAAGAAAAGTTTAAAAATGAATTTTTTAATTCTCCCTCTTCATTTTTAAGCTTTACCTTGATTTCATTCCCAATAAATGGCGCTCCGGTGGTATATACATTGTCAAGCAAATCAACAAATCCCTGCCTGGTCACTTCAGGCAGAGCTTCGGCTACAGATTTTCCTAATATTTCGCGATTTCCAACCAGTTGTAAATAGTTGTCATTTGCTACTTCAAAAATATGGTTGGGCCCTTTAAGCGTACAAATCGCAGCCGGGGCATTGGAAAATATCTCCCTGAAAATTCGAAGGAAATCTTTCTCCTGCCCCTTAAGTTTAGAATAGTTCTTCTGTTTTTTAAAGCTTAATAAAATCAGATTCTTATCCCAGGGGTTTTCCACAAGACAGGATTGCAAAACATAAGCTCGTACACCTTTCTGTTTAGTTTGTAGATTGAGACCAACTCCGATTATTTTATCAGCAGTTTCCTTTCTCTGATTGAGGTGATGCTCTATTTCCCTTTGATACTCCCCAGGAAATAAATCGAGTACATCCTGTCCTTTTTCTACCTGTAATATAAAGCGTTTGGAAAATATATGGTTTACCCCAACCACCTTTAAGTCCTCGTCGAGGATTAGTAAAGGTTCGCGCATATTCGCAATAAGGCTGTTGGCAAAAGCAAAAACCTCGTTATTACTAGCAGACGCAGGGTTCTCGCTTTCGGTTAATTTATTCATGGTGGATTTGTGGTAATCTTTTTCGATACTATGGTATTAGGGCACTAAAATAAAGGCTTTATGACTAAAAATCTCTATTTCTTTTCTTAGGAATTTCTTAAAACTTTAGCGCCTATCAAACATTCATCGGAATTTTTTACCACTATTGCGCCAAATACCCGCCATCAATAGGGTAATAAGCGCCTGTTGCGAATGAAGCCCGATCTGAAGCCAGCCATAAAAACAGCTCGGCAACTTCGTCTGATTCTCCAAGCCGACCAATGGGGTGCACCGCTACTAATTGATTGAGCCAATCTTTATGCAAATCCTTTAATAACGGAGTATTGATAAAGGCAGGGCCTACCGAATTCACCCGAATCCCCTTAGCCGAATACTCTAAAGCCGCGGTTTTGGTCAATCCAAGCACCCCGTGTTTGGCAGCCACATAAGCCGCCGAATTAGCAAAACCCACACTGCCCAGGATTGAAGCCACGTTGATTATCGAGGCTTTCCCGCTTTTTAGCATTTCAGGAATCTGATAACGCATCCCGTAAAAAACCCCCGAAAGGTTTATTGCGATCACCTTATCCCAGGCCGCGATTCCATACTCCCCAACCGGAGCCTGTTCGCCGCCAATACCTGCATTATTTACAGCTATATCCAGTTTTCCGAAATGTTTAATGCACTGCTGCACCGATTTTTCCGAATCTTCGGCTATAGAAGTATCGGCCTTTAAAAATTTTGCAGATCCACCATCGGCCTCTATTTGATCTGAGACCTGATGTACAGCCTGCTCATCTATATCGGTTAAGAATACCTTAGCGCCCTCCTGGGCAAAAAGCTTTGCCGTGGCCTCCCCTATGCCAGAACCTGCCCCCGTGATAAGGGCTACTTTTCCTTTGAGTTCCATTTTCTTTCATTTAAAGATTAATTCCCTAAAAATAAAGCGATTAAGAATGAAAAAATATGAGCAAACTCAGAAAGCAGGTTTTTATGTAAATTGCTTCGGAAATTAGTTAACTATGAAAAATTCGATGCTGGGAATTATAATTCTGTTTGCCTGCATTTCAACTTATGCCCAGTCCCGGGAATTACCTGATGGTTTTGTGTATGTAAAAGAAATTATCCCCGATATAGAGGAAGAAATTCGTTATGCCGGTACGCATAATTTCCTCGGAAAACCGGTTAGATCTTATGAAGCCGGCCGGGCAATTTTAAGCCAACCTGCAGCTGAAGCTCTTAAGAAAGTTCAGCAGGAATTAAAAGAAATGGGATATTGCCTTAAGATTTTTGATGCTTACCGTCCGCAAACCGCGGTGAATCATTTTGTTGAATGGGCTCGCGACCCGTCCGACACCCTGGCAAAACAGGAATTTTATCCCGTAGTGCCCAAGTCTCTACTTTTTCAAAAAGGCTACATCGCCTCCAAATCTGGTCATTCCCGCGGAAGCACAGTCGATCTAACGATTATAGATGCTAAAACCAAAGAAGAACTTGATATGGGAAGTGCCTGGGATTTCTTCGGAATTATCTCCCATCACGACTCTGAACAACCTACTAAAGCTCAAAAAGCCAATCGCAAATTGCTAAAAGACATTATGCATAAACACGGCTTTCGCCCTTATCCTGAAGAGTGGTGGCACTACACTTTACGCGCTGAACCTTACCCGAATACCTATTTTGATTTTCCTGTAAAATAATTCAGGATTTAAGGTTTAATATTCAAGGTTATCCGGGTACGGAGAACAGAAAACCGAGAACCGTCGTATTTTGACACTTTACGGCTTAAATTTGCAATTCTAATGTCCTGTTTCTAATTTTTAACTTCGCGCTTCTAATTTCCAACCTCTAACTTATTTTGTATTTTCCGAAAAACAACCTGCAATGAAAATCCTTCATACTGCCGACTGGCATATAGGCAAAAAACTACATAAACACGATCTTGCTGAAGATTTCGACCTGTTTATTGACTGGTTATGCGAATTGATCGAGACAAGGGAGATCGAATTATTGCTTATTTCGGGTGATGTGTTTGATCTTGCAAATCCTTCTTCTGAAGCCCGGGGGCAATATTATAAAGCGCTTTTAAAACTGAGAAAATTAAACTGTCGCATCATAATCACCGGGGGAAATCACGATAGTCCGGCAATGCTCGATGCGCCCCGGGAATTGCTTCAGGAACTTGAAATGCACGTTATAGGCGGCCTGCCAGAAAACCCAGAAGATCTCATTATTCCTATAGAAAAGGATGGAAAAACCCGGCTTGTAATTGCAGCCCTGCCCTATTTACGGGAAGCCGACCTGCGAAAGGCCATAGCCGATTCGACCTATGAAGATCGATTACAAAGTATACAGGCGGGGATTGAATCTCATTTTCAAAAAGCCGCTGAAATTTGTAAAAATTCACATCCGGGGGTGCCGGCCCTGGCGATGGGACATCTTTTTGCCGCGGGGGTTGAAAGCAGCGAAAGCGAGCGCGATATTCAGGTTGGGAATCTGGCAGCCTTTAATGCCCGGCAGTTTGGTGCATATTTCAAATATATCGCTTTGGGTCATATCCACAAACCTCAAAGGGTGAGTGCCGAGGTTCCCTGTTTTTATAGTGGTTCCCCGCTTCCGCTCTCATTCAGCGAAAGAAAAGACGAAAAACGGGTGTTGCTACTGGATTCCGATTCAGGTTGGGAGCCTGAAAGCATCCCGGTGCCGGCTTTCCGAAGTTTATTAAAAATAAGCGGAAGCCTGGAAGAAATCAGGCAAAAATTGCAGGCTCCGGGAGAGCAAAGAGAACTTAAGTCTTTAATTGAAATTGAAATGCAGGAAGATGATTTCGATGCGCAAAAGTTGTTGGAGTTAGACCGGCTGGTTGAAGACTTTAAACTTCCCGAATTCGAGATCGTAAAGCACAGAGTTAATTTCAAAAATCAGAAAAAAATGGCCGGCGACCTGTATCGCGACCAAAGCCTGGAAGACCTGCAGCCTCGTGAGGTTTTCGCTGAGATGCTGGACACCCAAAATTATGATGTGATCACGCGCGAGCAGGTAGAAAGTGCTTTCGATGAATTATTAGAAAAAATTTATTCTCAGGAGAAATCATAGTCGATGAAGATTTTACGCATAGAATTTGAAAATATCAATTCCCTTAAAGGAAAACATCAAATAGATTTCACCCGCGAACCTTTTAATCAAAGTTCGTTATTTGCCATCACCGGGCCCACCGGCAGTGGGAAAAGTACCCTGCTTGACGTGATCGCCCTGGCGCTTTTTAATAACATCCCGCGGATGGACAAAGTTTCCACACCCGAGATCCTTAAAACCGGTGCGATCATTACCCGCAACCAGCAGGAAGCTATGGCGGCGGTGACCTACCAGGGAAAAGCAGGGATTTTCAGATCACAGTGGAGCATTTCTACCAACCGAAATGGGAATCTCAGAGATTATGAAATGGAGGTGGCCAACGCAGAAACCGGAAGCCTTTTCGATCTAAAAAAATCGGAAGTGCCGGCAAAAAATGAAGAACTCATAGGGCTTAATTACAATCAGTTTATCAAATCGGTTTTGCTGGCGCAGGGTGAATTTGCTCAATTTCTGAAGGCTAAAAAAGACGAACGCGGCGAATTGCTGGAAAAGATCACAGGCACCGGGATTTACCGACAATTAGGAATTGCGGCCTTTAACCGGCACAAGGAAGAAAATGCCGGGATTGAAATTCAGCAGAATCAAATCGCTGCACTGGAAGGAGAATTGCTTTCTGAGGAAGAGGAAAAAGCCACAACATCGGCATATAAGCAGGAGGATGAAAAATTAAATAACCTAAAGCTGCAGCTCGAGGTGCTTGGGAAAAAACTGGACTTAAAGAAGAACATCAAAAGCCTTAGAAACCAGGTTTCAGAAAAAACCGCTTTAAAAGAAAATGCTGAAGGGAAATTAGTGAGTTTTGAAAAAAATCACGGGCAGGCGCTGGCCCGGCACGAACAGCTTGAAGACTTCGCAGGTGATCTAAGGACCTGGAAACAGCTAAGCCTGGAGCTGGAAAACCTGGAAAATGATCTAAAAAAAATAGAAGATCAGCAAAAAATCAATAAGCAAGAACAGGCTTCCTGCCTGGACAATGCTTCTGCTTTGCTTCAACAGCAGGTAACTTCTGAAAATTTCGAAGCCTCCCTTGAGACTTTTGCTAATAAAGTGCTTTCGCTTCAGCAGCAACGCCAGGAAAAAGGCAGTGAATTCAAAAGTCTTGCAAATCAAATAAAAGCTGAAGTGCGGGATTTGGATTTCAGTTTTAATGAGGCAAATCCCGAAGTGGGACTTCAGGAAATCAGGCAATTTCAGCAAAATTCATCTTCGAAAATTGAGCGGTTAAGGGCTGAATTTTCAGAAGAAAAAATTCCGCAGAAAGCAGATTTACAGCAAAAACTTCAGCAAAGCAGACTTGCCTGGAAGCAGGATATGGAGCTGCAGGCCGCAAGACGGGCTTTGGAGAAACTGCAAAAGGAAAAGGAAGAACTTCAACAAAAAAGACAGGAGTTGATTCCTGCAGAAAAGGAGTTAAGGGAGCAAGTAAACCATCATCAGAATGTATATGACAGGCTGAAATTGCAGCACGAAAATCAATTACTGCGGGCCGAGCTGGAAGATTTACGACATAGGCTGGTGCCCGGGGAGCATTGCCCCTTGTGTGGTGCATTGGAGCATCCCTATGCTGAAATGCTGCCTCCGAAGAACGACAGCCTTAAAGAGGAAATGGAAAGCAGTTTGAGCGCGCTGGAGCACAAAAAAAATGAGCTTAACACTTTGAGCACCCGCTTAAAAGATGGGGCGGCGAAAATAGAGCAGCTTGGAAAACAGCAAGGCGAGTTAAAGGCACAAATTCAATTGAGCGAAGCGGCATTTCAAAATGAATTCGCGGCCCTGCAACCCGGTGATAAAAGCTGGGAGCAGATTTGTGATACTCTGGAAGAAAATTTGCAAAACCTGGAGCTTTTGGAGCAGGAAGCCAAAAAATCAAAGGCTATAAAATTGGCTATTCCTTTACTGGAACAACTCATAAAAGTCCTGGCCGAAGGCAGGGAATTGAAACAAAAGCTGGAAGAAATCTATGGTGGCAGCGATGTAAACAGGGATTGCAGGGAGCTCTCAAATCGTTGGAGTTCACTCAAACAGGAGCAAAAAACTTCAAAAATACGCCTGGAGGAGCTCAAAAATCAGCAGGAAGCAAAGCAGGCAAAGAATGCGAAGCTTTTGAAAGAATTGCTTCCGCAGTTGCAGGAAAGAGGTTTCAAGGAACCTTCGCAGGCTTTGAGCCATTTAATCCCCGAGGCTGAATGCCGGAATTTAAGACAGGAGCGGGAGGCTTTGAAATCGGCCATTGCAAGTCAAAAAAGCAGCTTAGAGGTATTGGAACAGCAGCTTCAAGGCCTTTTAAAAGATGCCCGCCAGGACAGTGAAGCAGACTTGCCGGAGGAATTTCAAAGGAAACAAGCGGAACAGGAGGCTTTAAATCAACATTGCCGGGATCTTTACAGCAAATTAAAGGCACAGGAACAAACGAAAAAGAGAATTGAAAGTCTGCAGGAAGAAATTTCGAAAAAATCGCAGCAGATTTATCGCTGGAAACTGCTCAAAGAACTTATTGGAGATAGCAGCGGTAAGAAATTTAACGATTTCGCACAGGACTTAAGTTTGAGTCAGCTATTGTATTTAGCCAACATAAGACTGAAGGATTTGAGCGATCGTTACCGCATAGACAAGCCACTGGCCGGCGAGGATGATGGCCTGGTGGCTATAGACGAACATATGGGTGGGCAGCGAAGGTCGGTAAAAACGCTTTCGGGAGGAGAAACCTTTTTGCTTAGTTTATCGATGGCCCTTGCCTTGAGTGACCTGGCTTCGAGGAATGTGGAAATCAATTCGCTTTTTATCGATGAAGGTTTTGGCACCCTGGACCCTGAAACTCTGGACCAAACCCTGGATACTCTGGAAAAACTACAGGCCGAAAGCGAAAAAACCATTGGCATTATAAGCCATGTAGATTCACTGAAAGAACGCATCGCCACACAGATTAAATTAAGCAGAAACGGGCAGGGGTACAGCAGTTTGGAGGTGGTTTGAGTTTGTTGTTTTTTGTTTGGTTTTTTTTGTTTGGGGTTTGTTGTGAGTTTTCGGTTGTGGGTTTTCGGTTGTGGGTTGTGGGTTGAAAAATTTAAAATTCAGGATTTAAGGTTTAAGATTATATCAAAAAATTTCAGATTTATCTCTCGTTTATCCTACCCCTGTTGACAAAAGAAACTTGAATATGGTTCGAATTTGGTGTATTTTTACACCAAACATATTTCTATGAAAAGGCAGAGTATCTCTATAACATCACCTAATGACAATTGGTTGAAAAAGCAGGTAGAAAGCGAAGAATTTAGCAGTAAGAGTGAGCTGATAAATCACCTTATTAGAAGAGCCAGGGAAAAAGAGGAAAGTGCAGGTTGGCTGCGTGAGAAGCTGATAGAGGGCGAGCAGAGTGGCTTTACAAATTTAACCAAAGAAGAAATTCTAAAACAGTCCAAAACCGAACTGCGAAAAAGTGGGAAGCTATAGGCTAAGTGAGCTGGCAAGAATAGATTTAATCAGAATACACCACTATGGGGTGTTAAACTTCGGCGAACAACAAGCCGACGATTATTTCAACGCCATATTTGATCAATTTGATAAGATTGCAACAAATCCCTTTATGTTTCAGAAAATCGATTATTTACATCAGGACTATCGTCGCTGTGTCTTTGGGGTAGACAGCATTTATTATCGCATAGAAGAAGGCGTAGTCGAAATTATTCGCATTATAGGGAGACAGGATTTTCGACTTTAACAAAGTAAAACGAAAGTTTAAAAAAAATTGTAAGTTCTAAAGTTGGGGGTTGTCTTTTGGGGGTTGTGAGTTTTCGGTAGAAAAATTTAAAATTCAGGATTTAAGGTTCAAGGTTACTTTTTGGAGCTTACTAGCAGGAACAGACTTCTGAAAACCGCCAGACCTGGGTACCCAGAACCGAAAATCAAACAGAGGTCAGAAATTAGACCTTCCCGACCTAACTTCTAACCTCTGAATTTTATCCTATATCTTCAATCACACTACGATTTGCTCGTTTTTATCGGTGGTGATTTCATTAAGGGGCTTGTTTTTTTTGCGACAATCTTTAGCAAATTTATAGGCAAGGTAAGCTGCTCCGGCAGCGGCGCCTACTCCCACCCCTACAATTCCGCCTTTTCTAAGGGCATATTTTCCTACTTTAAAGGCCAGGGCGCGTTTACCCCATTTTTTAGTTTTTCTCGTGAACTTATTCATAGCTTATAATTGTTTTTGTGGTCTTTAAATAACAAGCATTCACTTGTTATTGTAAAAGTATTTTTCAGAATTAAAGATACATTTCCAGGACAGAGGCGAAAAATTAAAAGCCTCAAAGTATTGTGAAAGAAACTTAATAAAAGCTTATTTTTTCTGTAGAAATAATTTTTATCCGAAAACAAAAGCCCTCTCCTATTCCCTGCTTCTCATCATTTTCCTGCGGAATAAAGCATATAAAAGTCACTGAAAGTTTTGCTTTATTTGCAGAAAATGAAAATGGAAGTAAAAATACAGCCTATTGGCTTGGCTGAAGTAGAAAGCCTGGCACAACTTAGCCGAAATACATTTATTGAATCTCACGGCCATAGCGCTGAAGAAAAACATATACAGCAGTATATAGATCTTAATTTCAGCCTGGAAAAATTAAGTCGGGACCTGCAGGACTCCAGGATTTTCTTTAATAAAGTTTACGTAGACGATAAACTTACGGGCTACTCAAAGCTCATCATAAATGAAGCTAATGCATTTAGCCGTCTTGAGCCAATTGCGAAATTTGAAAGAATTTACTTGCTGAAGGATTTTTACGGTCTGGGATTAGGGGAACGACTTTTAGAGCATAACATTGAAATTGCAAAACTGCATAAGCAGAAAGGTCTCTGGCTATTTGTTTGGACTGAAAACGAAAAAGGCCTTCGCTTTTACCAAAAAAGCAAGTTTACACCTATAGGCCGTTATGACTTTAAAATAAGCAAGCAGCATTCCAATCCGAATTATGTGATGTTGAAAGAGCTGTAACCTGAGAACTTTCCAAAACATTTATCAAGGTCTTTGCCTGCCAACAATTTCTTTAATTTTTATACGGTAGACAATAGGGGTACCCTGGCTTTCAATTTTGCTGGAAAACTCCTGAATGAAATCGGGGGTAGGTTTTACTTTCGATTTTAGCAGGTTTTTCACTCCGTCTGAAAATTGTCTCAGCATATATTTCGCATCGATTCCTTTTAATTCCTCGAAATTTCCAAATAAAAGCACCGATTTCCAATGTTCTAGATCGGTAATCTCGTCTATCTGACAGGATACCACAGGGTTTTTTCGCATTGCATCAATTTTGTTTCCGGGTCCGGAATAACTGACGATCGCCTTATGTTCAGAATCAAAATAATAGGTTATAGGAATAATCTCGGGCCTGCCTTTGGAAAGGTAACCAAGCCGGCCTATATAATTTTCAGAAAGCAGGTGAAGACTTTCTTTAGTGTTAAGGGAATGCGTTGCCATAAGGTGGAAATCGGGTGAAACAAATTTTTCAGAATATGTTGAAAATTAAAACTCCATTCGCATTTAGAAAATGACAAACATCAGGAACCTAATTTTTCCAATTAAGTTGAATGAAAATCACTCCCAACTATATGATTCTCTTCACAAAACTTTTTAATCTAATTTTAATAAAACTCTATATCTTTCGATAAAAAATAGCAGATATGGCTTCAGGATTATTTGGATTGCTCGATGACATCGCGACTTTGATGGATGATGTGGCAGTAATGTCTAAGGTAGCAGGAAAAAAGACAGCCGGACTGTTGGGCGATGACCTCGCGGTAAATGCTGAAAAGGCATCCGGTTTTGTATCGGCCAGGGAACTCCCGGTGTTATGGGCTATTACAAAAGGGTCTTTTTTAAATAAGCTCATTATTTTGCCCGTGGCATTTCTGCTAAGTGCCTTTTTCCCCATTGCTATTAAGGTAATCCTTATAATTGGCGGGCTCTACCTGGCCTACGAAGGAGCCGAAAAGATTTATGAGTATTTTTTTCCGCATCCAAAAAAACAGCAGGTAAATGATCTTGAAAAACCTTCAAAAGAGGAGGTGCTGGCACGGGAAAAGGATAAGATCAAATCGGCAATATTAACCGATTTTATCCTGTCTATAGAAATTATCATTATTGCCCTGGGGGCGGTTGAAGGTGAAGCTCTGCTGAACCAGATTTTGGTAGTGAGCATAATTGCGCTAATTGCTACCGTAGGGGTGTATGGTATCGTGGCGCTCATCGTTAGAATGGATGATTACGGACTCAAATTGATCGATTTAAACCAGGAAGAAAACAGTTTTTCAGATAAAATTGGAAGATTTTTGGTTAACGCCCTTCCCTGGGTGATCAAAAGTCTAAGTTTTATTGGTACCATAGCCCTGCTGCTGGTTTCAGGAGGTATTTTTGTACATAACCTCGACTTTATGCACGGGCTTTTAGAGAGTATTCCGGGAATTCTCTACGAATTTTTAATTGGGTTGGTTGTAGGCTTTGCCACTCTGGCCATAATTTCAGCAGGTTTGAAATTATGGAAGAAAGTTTTTAAAAGTTCTGGATTTAAAGTTTAACGTTTAACGTTCAGGGTTACGAAAAATTAGAGGTACGAAATTAGAAGTAAGCAGTAATTTTTGAATTCGATTATCCTTTAGCATTTCGGCTTACCGGGAATTTAAAAAAATTAATTGCCTATAGATTTTAGGCTATTAACCGGGAAATTCAAGGTTCGGGTTCAAGGTTCAACGGTTTAAAATACCCCTTTATCTTAGCTCGCTAAGGTATAGTTACGCACGACTAACGTCTAATTTAAGACTTGAGAGTTATCACAACTATTTTACGCAAAGCACGCAAAATTTGTTAGAAAGCTGGCTCCCTGTCCATCATTAGTCGAGGTGTCCCAATTTCTTTGAAAAAAACAACGAAAAACAGAGAACCCACAACAGAGAACTGGAAAAATTCAAGGTTCAAGATTCAAGATTCAAGGTCTAAAACTGAGAACCCATAACTGAATAATATTTGTGCCTTCGTCGCAACTCTTAAAAAAACCGAAAACAGAGAACCCACAACAGAGAACTGGAAAGATTCAAGGTTCAAGATTCAAGATTCAAGGTCTAAAACTGAGAACCCATAACTGAATAATATTTGTGTATTCGTGGCAACTTTTTAAAAAAACCGAAAACAGAGAACCCACAACAGAGAACTGGAAAGATTCAAGTTTCAAGGTGTGATCTTGTTGCCCGTTGTATGTTTCCTGTTGCCGGGGCAATTCAAGGCATAAGAAAGTTAGAAGTACGAAATTAAAGGTTAGAAATCTTCAATCAAGTTGCGGGTTGCGGGGTTTGGGGTTTAAAATTCAAGGTTCAAGGTCATCGTAGCTGCAAATGACTCAAGTTAAAACCCGCTTTCTCGCAACCCGCAACCCGAAACTTGAGAATCCTATCCTCTCGTTAGCCATCCCCTTCTGCTTGCAGTTGCTATGGCGTAGGGAGTGATCCAAAACAATCCGAAAGTATATAAAATACTATAGGAATATGCCCAGAATGATTGGGAGAGATCATACTTCTTGGCATAGAAAAATACCGGAAAGCTGGACCAAATAAGGATACTAAATAAGGTTGAACTAATAAATAACACGGGATCCATAGAGATGAAGAATAGCATCATCAAAATGGTAGGGTAGCTTAAAAGAAGCTTTAGGATTTGGTTTATAAATAGCAGCCTCGGCCCTGCCTTGCTCCCTTCCCTGAAATCTGTAAAAACATATTTTGCCATCGAAATATTCTCTCTAACATTGCTTCTCCCCCAACGAATGAACATCTTGTAAAGTCCGGTGTATTTTTCCGGCACGTTGGTATAGGCAAAAGCGTTTCTTTGAAAAAGCACGTGATAGCCTTGTTTTAGAATCATATTGGTCATTGCCCTGTCTTCGCCGATATCGGATGCCTGTCCCATAAAGGTCTGGTTGATCCATTCTTCAAGACAGCCAAAAACAGCTTTCCGTCTATAGGCCGCAAGTGCTCCCGGAGTGCAAAGCACCGATTCCAGACTGCTTTCTGCAGAACGCACAAATTCAAAACTAAGTACAAAGCTTACATCCAGCATTTTAGGAAGCATAGCCTTTTTTCCATTATTGAGCACGCGTATGTTTCCTGCAACGGCACCACAATTCTCATTCACCACAAACGGACTCACCAAATTGCGAAGAGTTTCTGAGGTAACTTCAGAATCACTATCTACGGTGACAAACACCTCACCGATTCCCATGTGGAATCCGCGGTAAAGAGCGTGGCGTTTTCCTTTGTTTTGAGGTTGCTGGTAAATGCTTACCCGGTCTCCCAGTTCGCGCTTTGCCTTTTGCATCCACTGCCAGGTATCATCCTTACTGCCATCATCGATGGCAAGTAATTCCAATTTATGAGCCGGATAATCACTTTTAGCAAGGCTCATAAGGGTTGCCCAAACCTGTTTTCCTTCATTATATGCCGGCACGATCACCGTACAGGTAGGTAAATGTTCGTCACTAACCGAAGCTATAGGTTTGTACCGCCAATACAGGTAAAGATTATAGAAAAAGAATCCGGCTCTAAACAACAACAGAGAACCTGTAATTGCCAGGAAAGCTATTCCCCAGGTTGAATCCAGGCCGTCGAAGCTGTATCGGTTAAATCCGGTTTGAAGCACAAATACCAGGTAAGCTGCACCGAATAGCAGCGCCAGGCTACTGGCCCGAACTATTATTCCAGAAAGATCTCTGGATTTTTTGTTATTAGAGAAATTAGGCTGAGATGAATTCACGGATATTGAATTGGACTGAATTCTAAATTTATTTTTTTGAGTCATTCTGAAATGTTTTTAACTGCCTTAACTCGCAGCTCAAACCTGAATAGCAATCTATATACCATTTCAAAAAAGATTTGATTTTGAGGGTTTTCCCTTAGAATGCTTTAAAATTTTTGTGCAATATTTCTACATTATTGAGAATATCTCAGGTCTTCAGCTGAGAAAACCCTAATTTTAACTGCTTGTTTTAAATATGTTCTTGTAAGAATCTCTGTAAACCAGAATTCATTTTAAAGCTTACCTCTCAAATTCAATTATTATAACTCCAGCCTACATTGCAACAATTCAAAACTCTCCTTGTCTTTAAGGAAAACCCATCCATGAAATTATTTTCTGTTCTGCTATTTTTCCTGGCAGCGAACTTTACTAGCTTTGCCCAGGAGTATGACAGTATTCCGAGAAAGAAAATTCACATTCACAGAACTACAGAAGCTCCTAAAATAGATGGCTCTTTAGATGACGAGGCCTGGGCCAATGCTCCCATAGCGACCAATTTCGTAGAACGAATGCCCGTTAATGGAGCACCCGCAGCAGATAGTCTTGATACCCGGGTTAAAATTGTGTATGATGATCTCGGGATTTATTTCGGAGCTCAAATGCTGGACCCTGAACCCGAAAAGATCCTGAAAGAACTCACCGAAAGGGATAATATTGGAAATGATGATTTTTTCTTTATTCTATTGAATGGCTATAATGACCGCCAACAAAGTCTGCAATTTATCGTAACCGCCGCCGGGGTGCAATATGATGCAAAAATGACCAATGGGATGGAAGATTCCTCCTGGAATGGCGTTTGGTATAGTGAAGTAAAAATAAACGATACGGGCTGGGCCGCCGAGATCTTTATTCCTTATTCTGAACTTAGGTTTCCTAAGAAAGAGATCCAGGAATGGGGTCTGAATATGGAACGCGAATTTCGCCGTACGCGAACCCGCTACTCCTGGAGCCCGGTAGATAATACCAAAGGTGCCTTTTCTATTTATGATGGTGAAATTCACGGCATCGAAAACATAGAGACTCCAACCCGGCTTTCCTTTCAACCTTATGTTTCAACCTATCTGGATAATTACGACGGGAATACTGAATTAAATTTTAATGGAGGAATGGATCTTAAATACGGGATCAATAATGCCTTTACGCTAGATATGGTACTTATCCCCGATTTTGGCCAGGCCCGTTTTGATGAAACCGTGCTCAACCTTTCGGCTTTCGAGATACAATACAATGAACAACGTCCGTTTTTTACTGAAGGTACCGAACTCTTCAACAAGGGAGATCTATTCTATTCAAGAAGGGTTGGTGGTACACCTTCGGGACGGCCTCAGCTAAATGACAACGAAGAAATCACCTCTTTTCCTGCTTCGGTAGACCTTATAAATGCCTTTAAAATTTCAGGAAGAACCGATAAAGGATTGGGAATTGGAATTTTTAATGGCATCACTGAAAAAACATACGCTGAGATAAAAAATACTCAAACAGGGGAAGAACGCCGGGAACTCGTAGAACCCTTCAGCAATTATAACATTTTTGTACTTGATCAGCGCTTTGACGATAATTCCTCTATCTCGCTGGTCAACACAAATACCCTAAGGGAAGGCAATTTTAGGGATGCCAATGTCACGGGACTTTATACCAGCATCACCAATAAGAAAAACACTTTTAATTATAACCTTAGTGCCGAGGGAAGCTGGGTGAAGGAAGAAGAACTTAAATCTGGTTATGAAGGGCAAGCAGGTATAGCGAAAATAAGTGGAAAACACAGGCTGGAAGCCAATATGAATTTGAGAACTAAAGATTATGACATCGACGATCTCGGATTCACCGGTCCTACTAATTATATCAATTATTTCGGCTACTATGGGTATCGCCTTTTACAACCCAAAGGCTTTCTCAACAATATGTTTTTAAATTTCATTCTGGTTCACGAACGTCGACTGCAACCCGACCTGTATTCTAATGCGGTCTTTAATTTTAATTCAAGTTTTACCAGCACGAATTTCTTTAATTTCGGAGGAGGTTTTGAAATTACACCTTTTGGCACCCAGGATATTTATGAGCCCCGGGTAGAGGGAAGACATTTTAATATTCCCACCTATTACGATAGCTGGTTGTGGTTTGGAACCGATAATCGCAAAAAACTTGGAATTAATGTAGTTGCCGACTGGTATAAATTTGATGAAAGAGGTCGCGGGAGGCTTATTCTGGATTTTGCTCCCAGGTACCGGGTTTCAGATAAACTCACATTAAATCTCGGCACCAATTTAATTTTGAGCGATAAGGAAGAAGGTTTTGTGAATTTTAGCAATAATGACATTATCTTCGGAAAAAGAGATAGAAACACCGTGATCAATTCTCTGGAGGGTCGCTACATTTTTAACAATAAAACCGCTCTGAACCTGGCTTTCAGGCATTATTATTCTGAAGTAGAATACGACCGATTCTTTAAGCTTCTTAACGACGGGGAACTTTCTACTGAAACCAACTATACCGGCCAGCACGATACCACTTTCAACAGCTGGAATCTCGACCTTAGATTTTCCTGGTGGTTCGCTCCCGGAAGTCAGCTTAGTTTATTGTACAGAAATGCCATAGAAAACTTTCATGGGGAGTCCAGGATCAATTTAACCAGAAATTTTCAGGATCTTTTTAACGAACCCCAGCTCAACAGCCTTTCAATGCGGCTCACTTACTTCCTCGATTATAATCGCATAAAAAACTGGATTGCCCCAAAAACTGAGGAAAAATCAAATATGGCAATTAATAAACGGGGGAAGCCTGGTTCCCTTTCATTTCTGAATTAGAAGTATTGCGAGTTAACTGAGATTCCACAGCTTAGTACCAAAAGTTAATTCAATTTATTCTGCGACATAATTTCAATGCCCATAAATAGAAAAACTTTAATTCTTAGCACTGGCCTCCACTTCTTTTAATATCTCATCCAGGGCTTGCCGGCTAAAGTATTTGCCTTTCAAAAATACAGCTTCAATTTCCATAGTGTTAGAAATATCTTCCAACGGATTAGCGTTTAGCAAAACCAGATCGGCGCGTTTGCCGGGTTCTATGCTGCCCGATTCTTCCTGGCTATTAAAATAAAACGCAGGATTTCTGGTAGCGGTCACCAACACTTCGTATGGGCTCAAACCTGCCTCCACCATCATTTGCATTTCCCGGTGCAGGGAAAATCCCGGGACGTTAAAAAATTGTGGGGCATCACTTCCCAAAGCGATTTGCGCTCCCGAGTCGTGAAGTTTTTTGGTTAATTCCCGCCGTAACTCAACCAGGGCTCTGGTGGCTTCGGGCTGAAAATCGTCTCTTTTAATGTATTCATTCTTAAACTTTACCCATCCCTGGAGCACATCATCTGGCATATATTTCATCTCGGGACGTTTAATCATATCTTCAGCAGCTTTTGGAGAAGCCAGGTTTTCTACTAAACTTAAGGTAGGAACATTCCAGGTGCCGGCTTCAATTGTTTTTCGAATAGCCAGCGGGATTCGCTCGCGATCAATAATATCTATGAGTCCACTTCCAAAGAAACCTCTACTCTTTCCGGTAATATCGATATCTTCAGGCAGCAGAAATTCTACATAACGGTCATAATGATCTATAGATTTTTGGCCGACTTCCAGGGCGGTTACCAGCCCAACTTCCTCTGGAATATGACCTGCAAAAGGAATATCTACTTCCCTGGCAGTTTTTGCCATTTGGAGATAGCTTTCCTTATCGATACTGCCCATTTTAAGCAGGTCGAAACCGGCATTTTTTTGCCGGCGCACTTCCCGTTCTGCCGCCTCCGGATTAGGCGCAATTTCCTTATTAAAAAATGGCCCTGCTGCATAGATTTCCGGACCCAAAAGTTCCTGATTTTTCACCTGTTCACGCACCTTGAGATGATAGGCATTCCCCAGCATATTGCGAACTCTTGTCACCCCATTAGCAATATAGAGCTGTAGCACATTTTCAACATATTGAGGGCGATCTTCAGCCGGAATATGCCCGTGCATCTCAGTGAGTCCCGGAATTAAATATTTACCCCTGCCATCAATTTCTTCAACATTTTCAGGAATTTGCAGCTCTTCGGAAGGACCCATTTCAGTAATTAGTCCATTCTCCACAATTATGCTATAATCTTCCAGTATTTGCTCTATATGCATAGGCACCAAATTTACATTTGTGATAACATAAAGCCCGGAAGCAGCCTTTGATTCCTGTGCGGTTATTGAAGAAATATTGATCAATAGAACAGGAAGAACGACAATAAATTTTAGAAGTTTTTGCATCACACGAAGGCTTTAAATTAATAAATCCATACCAATTTACTTATTTTTAGACGATTATAGGGTTCAAAAAAATTCAGAAATATGGAAAAAACAAAATCCCTTTCAGTTGAAGAAAAGCAGACTTTCCTGCAAAATCTTAAGCAGCGCTTTGAAAAATATCCGGAAAGACATCCCGACATAAGCTGGGTTGAGGTTTCAAAAAGATTGAACAAGCCTGCTTCCGGTGAGAAGCTACAGGTACTATTCGCTATGGAAGAAACCGGCGGCGAGCCCGACGTGGTGGGAAAGGATGAAAATTCAGGGGAATTCATCTTCTTTGATTGCGCTGCCGAAAGCCCCAAGGGCCGGCGAAGTTTATGCTACGATCGCAAAGCCCTGGAAGCCAGGAAAAAATTTCCGCCGAAAAATTCGGTTATGGACCTGGCGGAAGAAATTGGAGCCGAATTAATGGATGAAACTCAATACAGGAAATTACAGGAATCAGGCGAATTCGACACCAAAACTTCAAGCTGGATTAAAAGCCCGGAAAAAATCCGCAGCCTGGGCGGGGCTTTATTTTGCGATCGCCGTTACGACACGGTATTCGTATACCATAATGGTGCAGATTCCTACTACGCATCCCGGGGCTTTAGATTGGTCTTAAAAATCTGAGGGAAACACCTCAATTTTCGTCCTGAATAAATTATTCAAATAGCCCGGGCTATCTTTAGCCTACCTCCCACTAAATCAATTATCGATTATGAAAACCATTCACTGCCGGGATGCTGGTTTTGATTGCGAACAGGTGGTTCGCGGGGAAACCGAGGAAGAAGTAATAAATGCTGCTACCCGCCACGCCAAAGAAGTTCACGGCCTGGAAGCTAATCCTGAAATGTCAAGAAATATCAGGGGGCTTATTCGGGAGGAATAAAAAAATAAGCATAAAAAAACCTGACCATTATTAGTCAGGTTTTTTAAAATTATGGAAATTAAGAATTTGATTTTATTCTTCGATCACATATCCCACAGGTTCCAATAAGATTTCTTTCGCAGCAATGTGGAGCGCCTCATTATGCTCCTGGGCTTTGGCTGACTCACCTTCTACCCCGGGAGTGCCTTTGGACAGTTCATAACGCTCGCCTACCACAGCAGTACCATATCCCAGATCACGCATAGAACCAGCGGTGATACGGCTTAATGGGTTCACCCCAAGATTTAAATAGCCGGTCATAAGCTCGTTTCTTAAAATGGATTCTCTCCAGTGAGAAAGGGCGGTACCTGCACCTCCCTGGTTTTCTACAGGCAGTAGATCTGTACCTCCTTCAGCCTGCCAATGCACATTTGCGGTTTTTCCATTAAAGTATGGATTGCTGGCTGGACCTTCTCTTAAAATGCGCTCCTGGAAATTCCATAAAGTACCTACTCCCAATACGTGACCCATTTCGTGAACGATAACATCTTCAAACAGATCTAATTCATCCAGGAAATCCAAATCGGCTTCATCAAAATACATCACCCCACTAATAGGAAGACCCCCGGGAACTCTCACAAATCTTGGCCCGGCCTGTCCCAGGATACCCCCGGGGCCATCTATGGGAGCCACCACTACTTCTATGACTATATCGTCTATTGTGCCTTCTATAGGAGGAACTCCGTTAAAGGCTGAAGGAATTGTACCGGTAATGGAGGGCACATCTTTTATGATAATTCGCTCCCAACGGGCAGCTGCCGATTGGAATACCTGCAATTGTCTTTCATTAAGATTCACCAGGTAACGCAGGCTTATATTATACCTTCCTCTATCGGTTTCAGCCTTTTTTAGGCTGGTTTCAGAGGTTTTATTCACCAAAATTTCTTGCGGTTCTAATGGATTTGGAACCAGAGTAAAGTTCTTTTCGCTAAACTGTGAGACAGGTTCTTCCTGAATATTTTCAACCTCTCCAGAACAGGAAAATAGCAAACCTGAAGTGACCAGAGCTCCTAAAGCCAGACTTTTAAAGCCTGATAAAGATTTGGAAAGTTGTGTGGGTTTTGTGCCAAATTTTGGCGAGCCGGGGAAAACCCGGGAGTAATTAGTTTTCATAAAAATCCTATAAATTAATGATTAATAAAAAAAGCAGGTATTAATGGCTTATTTAGATTTCAGCAATATAAGGAAGATATTAATTGAACTTTTGTTAAAAATTAAGTCTTTTTATTGTATTAATAACTTTTATTGCCATTAATCATTAAACATCTTTTATAGGCTTCACTTTTGAATTTTCAATTTCATATTCCTAATTTGTTGACCTAAGTCCTAAATGGATTTTTCCCTTTTGCACCTCATAACAGGCTAGTTGAAGCAACCGCAAATCTCCTTCCCTAATAGCGCCGATAAGCGCTTCCATCTCGACGAGATATTTCCTCGCAAATCCGGGATCATTTTTTACGATATCCCGGGTATTATCGATCACATCGGCCAGTTTGATAGTCTTAGCCTCCAGGCTCATCCTGGCCTGCCGCTCTACTTCCAATCCTTTTCGCTGCCTTCGGTTTAAATACGAATAGTTCTTTTTCTCGTATTCATCGGTCAGTTCCTCTACAAGTCCGGCTATTTTTAAACCAAACCTGCGTTCGATATCCTGCAGGGAAACCCCGGTATCTTCTACTACATCGTGAAGGTAGGCGGCACAAATCATTTCTGGCGTATGATCTACGGTTTTTACTAATTCAGCTACCCGTATAGGATGTTCGATATAAAGTTCTTCGGAATATTTTCGCTGCTGATTACCGTGCGCCTTGCGGGCAAATTCCAAAGCCTGTTTTTCCATGTTTTTCTTTTGAAGGTAAAGATTTTACAGGAGAATGTTGCCATACTATAAGACAGACTCGTATTTTCCCAAAATTCTGTTATTAATGCGGGAGACATTTAATATTCCGCAGCTGTCTTATTATTTTTAACCTGATTTTAAACTCAGCTATGGCAAGAATTTCAAAAGAACAGGCAAAAAAAGAACTGAAGAAAGCTCAGAAAAAATTTTCCAAAGAGAATTTAAAGGAACTCTTTCAGAAAGAAAGCAAGTTGATTTCCAAGTTTATCAATATTGATACCCTGAATGAATACTATCGGGATTTCACCGATTTGTTTTCGCTGCTTAAGGATTGGTACCGGGGAAATTACAAGGATGTGCCCTGGCTGGTGATCTCTTCTATTGGCGGCGCCCTGTTATATGTACTCTCCCCCATAGACCTCATCCCCGATTTTCTGCCCGTTATAGGTTACCTGGACGATGCTGCGGTTTTCGCTGCCTTGCTGAAATACGTACGACAGGATCTCAAAAAATACCGCGAGTGGAAATACGATTCTCAAAATGATATCGTGGTAAACGATTAGAGGGATTGCAAGGTTTTTAGAAAATTATAGGAAACCAAGAGAAAGTATTCATAAAATTAACTGCTTTGGGATTTTTTTAAAGTGCTTTGGGCTTACTTTTAAAATAAATCCTGAATCATGAAAATTTATCACTGCAGAGATGCCGGCTTCGATTGCAGCCAAATTATTAGAGGAACTACTGAAGAGGAGGTGCTGAAGTTAGCTGCAAATCATTCTGAAACCCGTCATAGAATGAACATCAACCGCCAACTCCTCACCGATATGCGCCGACTTATTCGTGACGAGAAAGCAACAGGCTCTGAAGAAAGTTCGGGGGTAAATTACGGGTAATACACAAGTTTATTACAAGTGTCAAATTTATAAAATAAAAAACCCTTGAAAATCAATAGATTAACAAGGGTTTCTGGTACTCGGAGCGGGACTTGAACCCGCACGACCGTTGCTGGTCATTGGATTTTAAGTCCAACGTGTCTACCAATTCCACCATCCGAGCGTAGACTTTTCAATACATTTTCAATCTCAGAACTAACACTTAAAATCCTCTTTAAAAAGAAGGAGTTCAACGTGTCTACCTCCCGATAGCTATCGGGACCACCATCCGAGCGTACAATAATTTCAATATTATAAGAACTCACCCGTCTCTAACATCCGAGCGAAAAATAAAACCCCGACAAACCGGGGTTTATTTTTTATATTCCAGAGCGAAAAACGGCCCCGATGCTTCGGGGAAACCCGCGACCTCCTGAGGGTTTTCGATCTTCCAGAGCGAAAAACGGCCCCGATGCTTCGGGGGAAACAGCTACCTCCTGAGAGTTTTCGATCTTCCAGAGCGAAAAACGGGATTCGAACCCGCGACCTCCACCTTGGCAAGGTGGCGCTCTACCAACTGAGCTATTTTCGCGTATTTTCTTTAGAACGTGCCACGCCTGGGCGTGACTGCAATCGCTATTGCGGATGCAAATTTAATATAAATCTTAATATGTCAAAGGTTTTTCAGAAAAAAATGAGACGCTAATTCGCTGTATTTGGCTACTGTTTTAGGCTATTCTTTTTCCTCTTTCCCCGTGAGTCTCTAACAGCTTATGCCTTAAGCTTTTCGCCTTTTCGAATCAGCATTCGTTTTATTTCGTTTAGCTTCATCAATGCCTCAACGGGCGTGAGGGTATCTATGTCGATTTGTAAAACCTCATTTTTCAATTCTTCTAAAAGCGGATCGTCTAAATTGAAAAAACTAAGCTGCATTTCCTCCTCTGCCGATTTCTTCAGAATTTCGCCCGAGTCTTCCATCGAGTGAGATTTTTCGAGTTTTTTCAGAATCTTATTCGCCCTGTGCAATACCTGCTGGGGCATTCCCGCCATCCTGGCCACGTGAATCCCAAAGCTATGTTCACTCCCACCGGGAACCAGTTTCCGTAGAAACAAAACCTTATCCTTGAGTTCCTTCACCGATACGTTGAAATTCCTAATCCGCTCAAAAGTCTCGCACATCTCATTAAGTTCGTGATAATGCGTGGCAAACAGGGTTTTTGGTCGTGCCGGGTGCTCGTGCAGGTATTCGCTTATCGCCCAGGCAATCGAAATCCCATCGTAAGTACTGGTACCCCGACCAATTTCATCTAAGAGCACCAGGCTGCGATCTGAAATATTGTTCAAAATACTGGCGGTTTCGTTCATCTCTACCATAAAAGTAGACTCGCCCATCGAAATATTATCGCTGGCGCCAACCCGGGTAAAAATTTTATCCACCAGCCCGATTTCAGCCGATTTTGCCGGCACAAAACTTCCCATTTGAGCCATAAGCACGATAAGAGCGGTTTGCCGTAAAATAGCCGATTTACCACTCATATTAGGGCCGGTGATCATAATCACCTGCTGGGTTTCTCTATCGAGGTGCAAATTATTGGTCACATAGCTTTCCCCCACCGGAAGTTGTTTTTCAATCACCGGGTGCCGACCTTCCTCGATATCCAGCTCATAGGAATCCAGAATTTCCGGCTCGCAATAGTTTTCGAGTTTGGCTTGCTGGGCAAAAGACCCCAAAACATCGATTTGTGCTATAAGCTGGGCGTTTTGCTGTACCTGCTGAATATATTCACCCATCCACAATACCAGTTTTGAAAAAATCTCCTGCTCCAGCTGAAGAATCTTTTCCTCTGCCCCCAAAATTTTCGCCTCATATTCCTTTAATTCCTCGGTAATATAGCGCTCGGCATTCACCAGGGTTTGTTTGCGAATCCATTCTTCCGGCACCTTATCTTTATGCGTATTGCGCACCTCGATATAATATCCGTATACATTATTATTCCCAATTTTCAGCGAAGTGATTCCTGTGGCCTGAGTCTCACGTTTAAGCATACTATCCAGGTAATCTTTCCCTGAAAATGCGATTTTTCGCAATTCGTCCAGTTCTTCTGAAAAACCTTCTTTGATACAATTTCCCTTCTGAATATTCACCGGGGCCTCCTCGTGCAGGCTCTGTCCTATTTTTTCCCGAAGCAGACTGCATTCATTTAGCCGGTCACCAATCACTTTTATAGCTTCATTTTCGGCTTCCAGGGCCAACTTTTTTATAGGCACCACTGCATCCAGCGAATGTTTGAGTTGCACCACCTCCCGGGGACTCACCTTAGTGGTGGCCACTTTCGAAATAAGCCGCTCCAAATCGCTGATTTGCTTAATATGTTGTTGAATTTGCTCTAAATCGGATGGATTTTTCAGAAAAAAGGATACCACCTGATGCCGATTTTTGATTTTTTCAGGATTCTTTAGCGGGAGTGCAAGCCAGCGTTTTAAAAGCCTGCCACCCATTGGTGAAATTGTCTTATCGATCACATCGAGCAGCGTCACCGCATTGGCGGCAGTAGAATGGTATAATTCTAAATTCCGAATCGTAAAGCGATCCATCCACACATATTCTTCCTCGGCAATTCGGGTGATGGCATTTATATGCTGAAGTTTATCGTGCCGGGTCTCGGCCAGGTAATGCAACACCGCTCCCGAGGCGATAATGCCTTCTTCCAAATGTTCAATTCCAAAACCTTTTAGCGATTTCGTGCCAAAATGCTCATTCAGGCTTTCTTCAGAAAAATCATATTTAAACACCCAATCTTCCAGGTAAAAACAATGATAATCTTCCCCGAAAGCCGCCGTAAAATCTTTTTTAAATTTCTTCTGAATTAAAAGTTCGCTGGGATTAAAATTCTGAAGCAACTTATCTATGTATTCGCTACTGCCCTGGGCAGTAAGAAATTCGCCGGTGGAGACATCGAGAAACGAAACCCCAAGCTGTTTTTTTCCGAAGTGAACCGCGCATAAAAAATTATTCGATTTGCTCTGCAGCACCTCATCGCTCATCGCTACCCCGGGTGTTACCAGCTCGGTCACCCCACGTTTTACGATGGTTTTGGTCATTTTAGGATCTTCCAACTGATCGCAAATCGCTACCCGCTCCCCGGCTTTGACCAGTTTTGGCAAATAGGTATTCAGCGAATGATGCGGAAATCCCGCCAGCTCGGTGCGCTCGCTGCCGTTATTTCGGTTGGTGCATACGATATTGAGAATGCGTGCAGTTTTCACTGCATCTTCTCCAAAGGTTTCGTAAAAATCTCCCACGCGAAATAGCAACAAGGCATCGGGATACTTTGCCTTGATGGCATTATAC
Source organism: Salegentibacter haimaensis (assembly GCF_054121495.1). Classification (NCBI taxonomy): domain Bacteria; kingdom Pseudomonadati; phylum Bacteroidota; class Flavobacteriia; order Flavobacteriales; family Flavobacteriaceae; genus Salegentibacter; species Salegentibacter haimaensis. The sequence goes on along the minus strand of NZ_JBSYGH010000002.1, from coordinate 55,695 downwards.
TGCTTCATTAAAGGGGTCACCTTCGGGGATTTTTTTTCCGACACTGCTTAGATTTTTTGCTAGCTGCTAAAATAATTAATAAAGCATTTTATGCGAAAAATATCGGGTAGAAGTTGTGAAATTCGGCAATAACTCGTTTTTCAATAGACCTGCATGGTCTTCCAGCCCTTCAGGCTGGGAGCAGTCGAGTTTTTGAAGCCCTCGGGGAAAGCCCCGCCCCTAACAGATCACCTATACCCCGCCGCCTGAAGCCTGAATAATTCTGCATAAAGCTTGTCATTTTGCATTAACTCATCGTGGGTGCCAATCTCAAGCACCGTGCCATCCTTTAGCACCATAATCCTGTCTGCAATTCGAACGGTTGAAAACCTATGGGAAATAATCACGGCTGTTTTGCCCTCGGTAAGCTGAATAAATCTTTGAAAAGCCTCGGTTTCTGCCCGGGCATCGAGGGCCGAAGTGGGTTCGTCCAGAATAAGCACTTCGGCATCTTTCATATAAGCGCGGGCAATGGCGATCTTTTGCCACTGCCCACCCGAAAGGTCCTTGCCCTGCTTAAAACGTTTCCCGAGTTGTTGCTCATAACCTTTGGGGAGCGCAGCCACCACCTCATTGGCCAGACTTTTTTCGGCGGCAGAATCGATTCGCGGCTGGTTTTCGATTTCTTCGATCTCACCCATCGCGATATTTTCCTTCAGGCTTAATTCAAACTTTACAAAATCCTGGAAGATCACCCCAAAATATTGCTGATATTGGGTTTGATCATATTCCTTTACCGGGATACCATCCAGCAGAATCTCCCCTTCGGTAGGTTCATAGAACCGCAATAACAATTTGATAAGGGTGGTTTTCCCGGCACCGTTCTCGCCTACAAAGGCGAGTTTTTCGCCGGCTTTTAATTCAAAATTGATGTGGCGCACCACCCAGGCTTCAGATTTGGGGTATTTAAAGCCTACATTTTTAAACTCGAAGCCTTTTTTTATTTTCTTCGGAAGGGGTAATTTTTCAGCTGCATTTTTTTCAGCATAGGTAAGGTCTAAAAACTCAAAATAATCCTGAAGGTATAAGGCACTTTCGGTAATAGCGGTAAATCGCGTGAAAAAACCCTGAAGTTTGGAACGTAGCCTGTTGAACGAGCCCGACAAAAAGGTTAGATCCCCCAGGCTAAAAATGCCGGCCACCGTTCTAAAAACTATAAGAATATAGGCCGAATAATAAGCCGCTGTGCCTATCATATTAAACAATGACCCCCAACCGGCCCGCTGTTTGGCCAGTTTTTTACTTTGCTCATAATATTTATCAGACAGGCCTTTAAATCTATTGGCCAGGTAATCTGAAAGCCCGAAAAGTTTCACTTCTTTGGCCGTGACATCGCTGGCGCCGGCATAACGCAGATAATCCAGTTCGCGGCGTTCCTGGGTCCAGCTGCGGGCCAGCGAATAACTGGTGCCGCTAAATTTTATTTCGTTGATAATAGTTGGAATTACCGACACTACCAGCAACAAAATTAGCCAGGGCTCAAACGCCACTACCCCCGCCAACAGGGAAAAGATCACCACTAAATCTTCGGCCTGGGTAAGAATATTCGACATAAGGCCTACCCGCCCGGTGGTTTGCTGGCGGGCTCGTTCGAGTTTATCATAAAATTCGGCATCTTCCAGCTGATCAAGATTTAATTCTGAAGTTTTTTTGATGATCCTCACCGAGGTGTTGATGGAGTATTGATCGCCCAGCAAGGCATCGCTCAGGTTAATTCCGCGGCTCAAGAGATCGGAAATTATGGCCAGAGCAAACTCGGTAGCCACCAGCAACCATAAGCGGTCCAGGTCTTTGGTTTCTGCAGCGATTTGAAGCACCACCTCATCGATTATAAGTTTTCCCAACCACAACATCAACACCGGTAGGACGGCATTGAGTAAACGCGCACCGATATTGGCATAGAATAACACAGGATTCACCTGCCTGATTTCTTTAAAAAACCGGGGCACGAATTTCAGCGAGGCAAAGCTCATTCTGAAATTTATCTTATTGGGTTCCAGGGATTGTTTAGGTCTTGGCAAGGCAAATTTTTATTGGCAAGTTAAGGCCTAAATTTGAATTTTTAGAAATTGACGCAAGCCTTCCTTTGGGCCTTTAAAACTTTGAAGAATTACAATGAATCAAAGCAAGTCCTTCAGCATATTTTCCAAATTCTTTTTATCATAAACCTTCCCGCTTTTTACTACTGAATGTATTTTTTTAAGATTTTCAAGATCTTCTAAAGGATTCCTGTCTAAAATGAGAATATCGGCTTTATATCCTGAAGTTATTTCTCCATATTGATTGGTAGCTTCCATAAACTCGGGACCGTTTACTATGGAAGTTTTTATGGCTTCCGCATTGCTTAGTCCGGCTTCGCCGAGAGCTTTTAATTCGTCGTGTAAAGACTCCCCGGGATAAACATAAGAATTAAAAGGACCACAATCTGATCCCGCCAGGAGTTTTACTCCGGCCTCCTGCATTGGTTTGATCATCCTGTTACTAATCTCCTCCATTTTCCCGCGCATCTTACTACCCGATGCCTTTGCCCGTTTTGCACCTTCCACCCTCCCCTGGTAGGTTTGTTGAATTCCGGGGCCAATATAATTTAAGAGGGAATCCTGCTGGTGGTCGACCTCAAGGATTTCAGCCAGGGTTTTCCCGATATAGAGTGTTGGGGTTACATACACATTTTCGGCAGCCATTTTTTTAAAAACCTCTTCAGCTTGTTCTGGGTCGTAGGTATCCACCAGGGTCTCCACCATTCTATAACCCAGGTTGAGATCGGTGAGACTGTCGGCTACCGGGGAACAGGCTTTTAACGGATAATACATATGCTCTGCCCCGTCTAAACCAAGTGAGATGGCTTTCATAAAATCGGCGCTCATGGGCATATGGCCGGTAACTTTCAGGCCTCGTTTTTCGGTTTCTTCGATGATCTTGTAATAATTTTCTGCGGAAAGATTTCCGTCGTAGGTCTTCACGTAATCTACTCCCAGACTTTCCAGGGAGTCCAGGGCAGCATTGATTTCAGCTTCATTGGTAACCTTTATAGATCCGGGCCAGGCGGGTTGGTCGCCATCCAGTTTAGGCCCAGAACTAAAAATCCTGGGTCCATCCAATGTTCCTTCGGAAATTTGTTTTTTCCATTCTAACACACTGGGGGTAATATCACCGCCGGCGTCACGTACCGTGGTGATTCCGTAGGCTAAAAAAAGAGGCAATAAATCCCGATTCTCTTCAATTAAAGAATCACCACCCCTAAAATGCACGTGGTTATCCCAAAGACCCGGCATCACAAATTTCCCATCGGCATCTATAGTGTTTTCTGCGACAAAATCTTCCTTCTCATCAGCCTTACGTACTTCCAGGATTTCACCTTCAGAAATAAAAATCATCTGGCCTTCACTGAAGCTCTCGCTTTCTAAATCCAGAATTTTAGCGTTATAAATTACCAGGTCGTAATTTTTTATCTCCTTCTCGTCACGAGAAAACAGGGTGATTGTTAAAAGAAGTAAACTGATGATTTTATTCATTTTTAAGTAGTTTTTTCCACCTGATTCCAACAGGTTTATTTAAAATCAAGTTGATCAAATTTATCGCTTATTCCCTTTTTTAGGATATTCGGGTGATGGCACTTCACCCGGCGGATTCTCCTCCAACTGTTTCAGCACAATCTCTATGGCTTTTTCCAACTGAGGATCTCTACCCTCAATAACCTCTTCAGGCCATTGTTCTACTTCAACATCGGGTGCTACTCCTTCATTTTCCACCCGGAAACCTTCTTCAGTATAAAAGGCAACGTTAGGCGCGGTAACCGAACCGCCATCGATAAATTCCGGATAGCCCAAAACCCCAACCAGGCCGCCCCAGGTAGTTTTTCCTACGATGGTGCCCAGCTCAAATTTTCTGAACATCCAGGGCAAATAATCTCCTCCCGAACCGGCGGTTTCATCGGTAATCATCACCTTTGGCCCCTGGATGGAAGCACTTGGCGATTTCAGGTCTTTTCCGTAGCGAAACCTCCAATGGGCCTGTTCGGGTTTTCTCAGGATATCGATAACATAATCGGCCAGCTGCCCGCCACCATTAAAGCGTTCATCTACAATAATCGCCTGCTTATCGGCTTGCGGGAAGAAGTAGCGCTTAAAATACTCGTGCCCTGCTGTGGCAGTATTGGGCACGTAAACATAGGCTACCCGGCCATTGGTAGCCTCGTGAACCTTTTTAATATTGCCTTCTACCCAGTCGCGATTTCTTAAAGCCATTTCATTCTCTACCGGGGTAATCTTAACCTTTCTTGAATTTCTCATATTGGGATTAGGCCCCACTGTGAGCATTACGATTTTGCCCGCAGTATTTTCGAAGAATTTATAGATATTATCCCCAGCTGTTACTTCCTCACCATTTACTGCCAGCAGGTAATCACCCTCTTTTACTTCTACGCCGGGTTCGGTAAGCGGTGATCGCAAATTAGGATTCCAGTTAAGTCCGCCATAGATCTTTTTGAATCTATACCGGTCGTTTTCTATACTATAATCGGCTCCCAGCAGGCCGCCTTTTACATCTTCCCTGGAATGCAATTTGTCACCTCTGCCTGAAAACCGGTGATGCCCAACTCCCAGTTCGCTAAACATCCATTCCATCACGCGGTAGAGGTCGCTTCGGGAAGCCACATCATCTATAAAAGGCTCATATTTTTCTTTCATCGCATCCCAGTCTACCCCGTGCATCCCCGGGTCATAGAAATAATCCCGGTTAACTCTCCAGGCCTCATCAAAAATGTTTGGCCACTCTTTTACGGGATCAATTTTCACCTGAATATCGCCTGTATTCAGCGTTCGTTTTTCAGCTATTTTTTCGATCTCGGCGATCCCCCATTTATCTTCTGCCTTATAAAGCAGCATTTTGCCATTGGCCGAGATTTCATAAGTGGTGGCCGGCGTTATTTCCTTATTTTCTCTTTCCTTAAGATCATACATATTTAATGTAGCCTTATTCTCCTCGTGAGGCGGATAGGCCAGATAATAAAGATTTCCTTCTTTGGGAGAGCTTAAGGAAGCATATTTGCCTGCCGGAAGTGGCACATCTACAATCCTGTTTTCAATTCCGTCAAAATCAATTTTCAAATCAGGAACTTTCACTTCCTTGTTTTCCTCTTCAGCCTTTTTCTTCTTTTCATCTTCCTTCTCGGCCTGCTCTATTTTTTCAACGTCATTCTCTCTGGCAAAAGGAGATTCCACCTCTTTTTGTAAAGTCACCAGGTAGATGGTACTGCTCATTTCCATATCCTGGTTGGATTGATCAAACCAGTTCACTACCGGCCCTGCATCTGTAGAAGCCAGCATATAAAGATACTTTCCGCTGGGGTCGAAAACCGGGCTGGAGACACTGGAGAATCCATCTGAAATTGGGTAAGATCTATTTTCCGAAAGCGAATACACCCAGGCCTGTTCAAAACTGGTTCCGGTAACGACCGTATAGCTTATCCAATTGCTATCGTGAGACCAGCTCCCAAAAAGATCCCGAAAAGTCCCTGGAATATAGCGCTCATCCTGGGCTACCTTAGTGACTTTTCCAGAATCTGTATTCAGCACATAAAGGTTTCGTCCGTTGTCTACAAAACTTAACTTTTTGCTGTCTGGAGACCAGCTTGGATGGGCATAAAAACCGGCCCCTTCAAGTTTGAATTTTCGGGCCTTTCCCTGTTCGCTTTGATCCTGAATATGAACGGCATATTCCCCGCTCTCATCACTAAAATAAGCGATGAATTTCCCGTTGGGAGACCACACCGGATTTTTCTCGTGCACCCCGGGGGTGGCTGTAATATTCATCACATCTCCCTTTTCCCCGGGTACAGTAACTATTTCCCCTCTAAAATCCATCACTACTCTTGCCCCGGTGGGAGAAATTGATGCACTGCGTATATATTGATCCCCTTTAACAAATCTTGGGCGCAGTTCAAGAAGATCGGTCGCAATCCCAACTTTTAGTTTGGTGATAGAATTATCCTTTGGATTGAAAGTATGAAGGTATCCTGCCTGCTCAAAAATGATTTCATCTTTTCCTGCGGAAAGATCTAAAACAGGAAAATCTTCAAAATTGGTATGCTGAGTGATTTCTTTGGAATTTATATCATAACTGTACAAATTGAATTCCCCATTTCTGTCACTTCTGAAGTAAATTTTATCTCCTAACCATTGTAGCCTGGTATCGTTGCTTCCTCCTGCAGGTTTGGGAATTTCGGTTACAGAATGATCTTCGGTATCATAAACCCAAATTCGGGAGGTCGTTCCCCCGCGATAATATTTCCACTGATTAAAAGCCTCGTATAACGGAGTATAGGCAATGTATTTTCCGTCATCGGAATAATCGGCCCAAAAGGCATTTGGGATTTCTAATTCCTTTACCTGGCCGCCCTTCACAGGAACCTCATAGAGTTTGGCGAATCTTCCGGTAAAAACACTGCGCTGTGAAACAAAAAGAACGGCCGAACCATCGGGGGTAAAACCGCGCACCTGGTCATTCCCGGGATGCCAGCTAAGCCGCTCGGGCACCCCGCCCCTGGCAGAAACCACGTACACATCGGTATTGCCATCATATTCAGCATTAAATGCGATCAGGCTTCCATCGGGAGAGAAAACAGGATTGGATTCAACCCCTTCATCTACGGTAAGCCGATTAGGATTAGAGCCATCTTTATTCGCTACCCAAAGATCTTCAGCATAAATAAAAGCAATTTGAGAATCGCTTATCGCCGGTTTGGAAAGCAGGCGCGTATCTTCGGTATTTATATTCTGGGCAAATAGAGAACAAGAGAAAAAGAATAAAAATAACAGGGAGGTAGTTTTGTAAGTCATAGGTTTGGAATATTATTCTTTCACTAATATAAAACTAAATTGCTAACCAGGGAATTAGATTACCTTAAGCGATATTACTACCTATAAGTTTAGATATTTTTAAAAAGGGCGAACACAAAACAGGTCTTCCAGCCCTTCAGGCTGGGGGTATCTCGTGTAGCTATAGACCGGAGCTCCGCTCCGGCTTATTCAGGCTCCAATCGTTTTAGAAATTCCAAGGCCTGAGAATGGTATCGCTTACCCCTGACACAAAACTCAAGAAAGGCAGGCTGAAGGCCTGAGATACCAAAACCAGGGGCAACGCCCATGACACAAAAATCAAGAAAGGCAGACTGAAAGCCTGAGCCATCAACACCAGAGGCAACGTCCCTGCCCATACAACTCCTCCCCGTGCTACACAGCAGGCTGAAAGCCTGAGATACCAAAACCAGGGGCAACGTCTCCTGACCCAGACCTCAACAAAAACAGGCTGAAAGACTGAAACACCAAAACCAGAGGCAAACCCCCTGGCCATACTAGACCTCCAGGACTACACAGCAGGCTGAAAGCCTGAGATACCAAAACCTGGGGCAACGCCCCTGACACAAAACCCTAGAAAAGCAGGCTGAAGGCCTGAGACACCAAAACCAGCGGCAACAGCCCTGGCCATACCAGACCTCCAGGGCTACACAGCAGGCTGAAGGCCTGAGATACCAAAACCAGTGGCAACGCCCATGACCCAGACCTCAACAAAAACAGGCTGAAAGACTGAAACACCAAAACCAGAGGCAAACCCCCTGGCCATACTAGAC
>NZ_JBSYGH010000002.1:0-47926 GCF_054121495.1 Salegentibacter haimaensis | reverse complement strand
CTCCAGGACTACACAGCAGGCTGAAAGCCTGAGAGACCAAAACCTGGGGCAACGCCCCTGACACAAAAACCAACAAAAACAGGCTGAAAGCCTGAGACACCAAAACCAGGGGCAACAGCCCTGGCCATACTACCCCTCCCCAGGCTGCACAGGAGGCTGAAGGCCTGCAAGACCTTATAAGTAGGCTACGCCTTCTCCACCATAAGCCCTGATTTCCTTTATCTCCTTTACAAAAATCCTTAATTTTGCGGCTATGCAAAACCGAAAACTCAAAAACAGCGAACTGGACCGTAAATCGGTAGAAGAATTCAAAGAGGCCAAAAAAACACCTATTATCGTAATTCTTGACAATGTGCGCAGTCTCAATAATATTGGCTCGGTATTTCGCACCTCCGACGCTTTTTTGATCGAAAAGATATACCTCTGCGGTATCACTGCCCAACCCCCGCATAAAGACATTCAAAAAACTGCCCTGGGCGCTACCGAGACGGTAGCCTGGGAATATGCCGAAGATGTGCTGGAGGTGGTAGAAAAACTTCAGAAAGAAAAAACCAGGGTCTTTGCGATAGAGCAGGCCGAAGGAGCCGTGATGCTAAACGAGTTTCAAGCCCAGGCCCGGGAGAAAATCGCCGTGGTTTTTGGCAATGAAGTAAAAGGAGTGCAGCAAAAAATAGTTTCGGCCAGCGACGGGATTATAGAAATCCCGCAATTTGGCAGCAAACATTCTTTGAATATAGCGGTGAGCGTGGGTGTGGTTTTATGGGATTTATTCTCGAAAATCTCTACCAATACCCACGAACAATCTTATATGAGTCATTAGTAAGTTAACTTAAGAAAAAACCTACAAGGTATTTAAAACCTTGCAGTTTAGTTTCCTGAGGGGGCCAGGGGGCTTTTTCCGATCTCTTCCAGCAAATCCAGGTAATCCCTGCGATTTTTCACAAAATCCTTTTCTGAAATATCGATGATTTGCACCCTGAGCTTGTTTTGAGATTTGATGAAATTGAGATAACTCTTATTAATTTCTACAAGATATTCAGGTTTAATATCCTGTTCATAATCCCTGCCCCGGGTTTTGATATTTTCCAGAAGCCTTTCGGTGTTTTGATAAAGATACACGTATAAATCGGGTTTCACCAGCTCCTTATACATCAAATGAAACAGCTTGTGATACAAAGAATATTCATCTTCGTGCAGGGTGATTTTTGCGAAAATCAGCGATTTGAACACATCATAATCTGAGATCACAAAATCTGAAAACAGGTCGTATTGCGCCAGGTCATCGGCCAGCTGCTGGTAGCGGTCGGCCAGAAAAGACATTTCAAGAGGAAAGGCATATCGCTCCTGATTTTCATAAAATTTCGGTAAAAAGGGATTATCCTTGAAGCGTTCCAGGATGAGTTTTGCGTTAAAATCCTGCGAGATCATCGTGGAAAAACTGGTTTTCCCGGCACCGATATTCCCTTCAACCGCAATATAATTACAGCTGGTGAAGGCATAACTTCTCTTCGGAAGTTGGAGGTGGGCTGAAATTTGCTCAATTGGCGAATCATCCTCTAATTGCTTCAGCAACTCTTCAATTTTCACATTCAATACCGGGTGCACTTCTTTTGCAGCGATATCGGCCAGGGGCCGCAAAACAAAATTTCGTTTCTGCAGATGCGGATGCGGCAATTTTAATCTTTCATTCTGGATGACCTCCTCTTCCATTAGCAAAATATCCAGGTCGAGGCTTCGATTCTGATAAGTTCCCGGGGTAGATCGCAATCTCCCGGCTTCAGTTTCGATTTTCAGCAGTTTTTCCAGAACTGCTTCCGCAGAAAATCGCGTGGAAACAGCGACACAGGCATTCAAAAAAGCATTGCCCTCAAAACCCCAGGCCGGAGTTTCGTAGATGGGAGATACCTGCAAAATTTCACCAATTTCGAGGTAGATGCTTTCAACGGCGGCCTGCAGGGTTTTATAGCGGTCGCCAACATTGCTTCCCAGTGCTACGTATAAGATTTTTGGGGGTTTCAAACTGGATTACGAAAAATTAAAAAGGATTAAGCTGAAAATTTTCACAGCAAATTAAGCAAAACAAAATCACATACTCTTAATTTTGTTAGAAGACTTAATAACAAGATTTGGCTCCAAACCCCCTTCAAGACAGCCTGGCAGCACAGCGTATTTACCTGATCCTTGGCGGATTGTTCATCGCTTCGCTGGTGGTTTCGAATCTTATTTTTCAGAAGTTTTTTTCCTGGGATTTCTTCGGAATTTACACTTTTGAAATCTCTGTGGGAATTTTGCCATATCCGGTTACCTTTCTTATCACCGATATCATAAGCGAGGTTTACGGAAAACGCCGGGCCAATCGCGTGGTCACCACGGGGATTTTTGCTTCGTTCTTTTCATTATTGATCATATACAGCGCCAATGCGGTTCCCGCCACGAGCTGGTCTCCTATTGGAGATGCCTTGTTTACAGAGGTTTTCGGAGCCACTGCCATTGCAGTTTTCGCTTCGATGACGGCTTACCTGCTGGCGCAGTACGTAGATATACATTTGTTCCATTTTTGGAAGAAACTAACCCGGGGAAAGCATCTTTGGTTGCGAAACAACCTGTCTACCTTTAGCTCGCAGTTTGTAGACACATTTTCGGTCTTGTTTTTGCTTTGCAGTTTTGGCAAAATCGAATGGGAACTCTTTGGAGCTCTTTTGCTTAGCGGTTTTCTTTTTAAAGTGATCGTGGCCATATTGGATACCCCGCTTTTATATGCGTCGGTATTTTTAATCCGGAAGCGTTTCGGGCTTAAATGGGGAGAAGAATTCGGTGAGTTAAGGTTTTAGATTTAAATTCAGAATTATGAAAAAAGTTTTAAAAATAGTTGGGATTAGCCTTTTAGTGATTTTTGTTCTGCTCCTGGCAGCACCTTTCATCTTTGAGGCTCAAATCAAGGATTATGTGCGCAAAACCATCAATAACAATGTGAATGCACAGGTTGAATTCGCCGATATCAATCTAAGCTTATTGCGCTCTTTCCCACAGGCCACTGTGGTGATCGAAGATTTTAGCGTGATCAATAACGAACCTTTTGCCGGGGATACCCTGGCAATTGGAGAGGAGCTTCTGCTGGAAATGAGCATCAAAGAATTATTCAAAGGTGCCGGCGAGGCCAAGCGCCTGGATCAACTTAAACTTAACCGTGGGTATATTAATATCCTGGTAGATTCTCTGGGAAACAACAATTACGATATCGCCATTGAGGATACTACTTCTACGGCTTCTGAATCTCCCGGGTTTAGTTTTGACCTGAAGCACTATGAGATCAATAATAGCCGCATTAAATATTGGGATGCCGGGCAAAACCTCTTGCTCGATGTAGAAGACCTGAACCACGAGGGAACCGGGGATTTTTCACTTTCTGAAAGTGAGCTCGACACCTATTCTGAAGCTTTGGTCTCTCTTGATTATGACGGGGTGAATTACCTAAGACGCAACGGTGTAAGCCTTGATGCCGTGATACAAATGGACCTCGAAAACCTGCGATATACCTTTCTTGAAAATGAAGCCAGGATAAACCAGTTACCGCTCACTTTTGAAGGTTGGGTACAGGTGAATGAAGATAATAATGAGATTGACCTGAGCTTCCAGACCCCTTCCTCCGACTTTAAAAACTTCCTGGCGGTGATTCCCGAAACCTATGCGAAGAACATCGAAAATGTTGAGACTTCTGGAGATTTTATCGTAAATGGTCGTATTCAGGGAATCGTAGACGAGACCTATATTCCAAAAATGGATATTAAAATAAGTTCGAATAACGCGCGGTTTAAATATCCCGACCTGCCAAAAAGCGTGGAGGATATCAACCTGGATTTACAGGTGTTGAACGAATCGGGTATTATGGAAGACACTTATCTAACTTTCGATAATGTGAGCTTCCGCATAGACCAGGACAGGTTTACCACCAATGGTAGTGTGCGTAATTTGCTGGGAAATATGTTGGTAGATATGGCCTTGAAGGGAACTATTAATCTGGCCAAGCTGGAGCAGGCCTATCCGCTGGAGCTCGAACAGGAACTCAACGGGATTCTTACTGCCGATCTTACCACCCAATTCGACATGAATTCCATCGAAAAAGAACAATATCAAAACGTAAAAAGTCAGGGTACTGCAAGCATCCGGAATTTCAGGTATCAATCGCCAGAACTACCTAATGCGGTAGAAATTGCCAATGCCACGATGAATTTTAATCAGGGTAACGTAAGTGTGCCCGAGTTGAAGCTTACCAGTGGCAGCAGTGATATTACTGCTTCGGGTCAAATTCAGAATTTAATGGGCTTTCTGTTTACCGAGCAACAACTCAAAGGAAATTTCAGGGTGAATTCCAATCGTTTTGTGATTAATGATTTTGTAGTAGCTGAAACCGAAGAAGTAGAAACCACCGATCCTGAAACTTCGGGAACCAGGGTTCAAAAAGTACAAACCGGCAGGGAGGCAGTGAAAATTCCATCTTTTTTAGATACTGAATTGGCTTTTAACATCAACACCCTGGTTTACGATAACCTGGAACTTAAAAATGCAAAAGGAAATATCATTTTAAGGGATGAGACCGCAACTTTACAGAATATTTCTTCGGAAATTTTCGGCGGAAATATCGCTTTAAACGGAAATGTTTCTACCCGTACTGCCACGCCCACTTTTGAGATGGCCTTGGACCTAAACGCGCTGAATATTGCCGACTCCTTTAACAATCTTGAGATGTTGCAGGCGATGGCACCCATAGCACGTGCCCTGGAAGGAAAATTACAAACCAATCTGGAACTTCGCGGAAACCTTAACGATGACCTTACCCCGCAGCTTAACACCCTAATTGGAAACGCTCTGGCCCGGGTACTAACGGCCGATATCGACCCCGAAAAATTGCCGCTGCTGTCCAGGCTGGATCAGCAACTGGAATTTATCGACCTGGATAATATCGACCTGAGCAAGCTGCAAACCAGGCTAAGCTTTAATGATGGAAAGGTACAAATTGAGCCTTTCAATTTCGATGTGAAAGGTATTAATGTACGCGTAGCCGGCGGGCACGGATTTGATATGAGTATGGATTACAGCCTGAATCTTGATATCCCTGCACGTCTACTGGGCAACCAGATAGGTAATGCGCTTGGCCAGTTAAGTGGAGATGACATTAGAAGTATGAATGTTGTACTTCCGGTAGGATTGCGAGGCACGTTTCAAAATCCGCAAATCAACATCAATATGGAACAGGCTGTCAGCCAGCTAACGAATAAAATTGTGGAAAAACAAAAGGCTAATTTAAGACAGCGAGGGGAAGAAGCCATACGGGATGTTATAAACCGAAACACCGGACAAAATCGCCAACAACAGGATACCACAGCTACGCGCGACACCACTGCGACCCAAACCCCGCCGGTGAGTTCGCAACCTAAAAACCAGGAAGAGCAGGTGAAAGAAGCCGCAAGGAATATTTTGGGCGGAATTTTGAAGAAGAATCAAACCAAAAAGGATACGGCTCAGTAGGGAGGTCTGGTTCAGAGAGGTCTCGACTACGCTCGACCTGACAGTTTAGGTAAATTTTATAGTTATCGAGGGAATGTCACCCCGAGCGCAGTCGAGGGGTCGGTTATTTTCTGTAACTTTCTTCTATGAAACTCTATTTCGTTTATACCCTGGAATGTTCAGATGGGTTGTTGTATACTGGTATTACCAATGACCTTACACGCAGGTTAGAAGAACATAATTCCGATAAAAATTTTAATAGTTTCACATTTAAAAGAAGGCCAGTAACCTTAAAGTTTCATCAGGAGTTTAATGAGGTTAACCAGGCTATATATTTTGAAAAAAAGATTAAAAAATGGAGCGCACAGAAAAAGAAGGCTTTAATCAATGGAGATTTTGAAATACTACAAATTTTAGCAGAGTGTAGAAACGCAACTCATTCAAAATATAAGCCGGAAGATTAAGCTGGGATTTTGCTGTTGAATTCTGTTGCAAGTATCTGTTGACAAGAGGTCTCGACTGCGCTCGACCTGACAATAATGGCAAACTTTTACGGTTAAGAGGATTGTGAGCCCAAAAGCAGTTGCAGGGCAATGTTATTACCCCAGAGCGCAGTCGAGAGGAATGTCACACCGAGCGCAGTCGAAGGGTATGTCACCCCGAGCGCAGTCGAGGGGAATGTCACCCCGAGCGCAGTCGAGGGGTCATTTCACTTGTATCTCCACCACAAATCCCTCGTGGCCGCGCACGTTAAAAACAGTACCGTCTTCGAATAAGAGATACTGCCCTTTTATACCTTTTAATACTCCTTCATAAAAAGGAGCTTTACCCAGGTTTAGAGTTTTCACCTTTTTTGGAAATTCCAGCACCGGGAATTCGATTTCGGTTTCCTTGTTGCTGGCCAGGTAATATTCCCGGGCTTCTTCGGGGATATACTGTTTTAAATTTTCGCGAATTTCAGCTAAATCAAGATCCAGCACCTCATTGGTAAGCATTTTACGCCAATTGGTTTTATCTGAAACGTGATCTTTCAAAGCTACTTCAGTAATTCCGGCGAGATAGCGATTTGGCACCTCTACAATTTCAATGGCTTCGTGAGCCCCCTGGTCTATCCATCGCGTGGGGATTTGCGTACGGCGGGTTACCCCTACCTTCACATCGCTTGAATTGGCCAGATACACCACGTGCGGTTGTAACTGCACGCTTTTTTCGAATTCCAGATCGCGGTCTTCCTCATCGAGATGAGCCTTACTCAGCTCAGGGCTTATCACCCAATCCCCGGCCTGCGGAATACTGGTAAAACAATCATAACAATACCCCTGACGAAAAATCTTTTTTTCCAGGCCGCAATTAAGGCATTGAAACCTCAGGAAGTTAATGCTTAAAGTCTTGTTGAGCAACTGATTTAGATTGAGAAAATCGTTCTCAAAATTGAGGTAATACTGCACCTTATCGGTAATTTCAGTTCTCATTTTGGTAAGCACCCCTTCGTATCTCATATATTTTTCTGTATTTTTAACCAAACTGGAGTTGCAGGCTTCAGGCTTTCAGCTAAATTTAACCAACCAACCATCGCTGATGCATTGTTCAGCGTAAAGATAAAATAAATAATGCCAATTCCCTTAGTAAACTCCATCGCCTCCTGGTTTCTCAAGAAGCGCATTCATCAAATGGAGTTGTTTATTAAATACCCTCACGAAGTTCAAAATGAGCTGCTAAAGCATCTTATTTCCAAAGCTAAACATACCGAAATTGGCAAAAAATATGATTTTGGTAAAATAGGAACCTACGCCGAATTTGCCAGGCGCGTACCGGTGCAACAGTATGAAGACTATCAGGATTGTATTGAGCGCAGCCGCCAGGGCGAAACCAATATTTTCTGGCCCACACCCATAAAATGGTTTGCAAAATCCAGCGGAACTACCTCGGCCAAGAGCAAATTCATCCCGGTAAGTGAAGATTCTCTCGAGCTTTGTCATTATAATGCCGGTAAGGATTTGTTGTGCATGTACCTCAATAACAATCCGCAGTCGCAATTGTTTACCGGGAAAAGTCTTAGATTGGGAGGCAGCCAGGAGATCTATAAAAACAACGGCACTTCTTACGGGGATCTTTCGGCTATTCTTATAGACAATATGCCGTTTTGGGCCGAATTCAGTTCTACTCCCAGCAATGAAACCTCGCTTATGCACGACTGGGAAATTAAAATGCCGGCCATTGTAAGCGAAACCGTAAAGGAAAAAGTTACCAGCCTGGCCGGGGTCCCCAGCTGGATGTTGGTTTTGCTGAATAATATCCTCGAAAAAACAGGAAAAGAAAACATTTTTGAGGTTTGGCCCAGCCTGGAGGTTTACTTCCACGGCGGGGTGAGTTTTGAACCCTACGCGCTGCAGTACCAGAAGATTTTACCTAAAGAAGATTTCAGGTATTACGAGATTTACAATGCTTCTGAAGGTTTCTTCGCCTGCCAGGATCAAAACGATTCCAAGGAGTTATTGTTGATGCTGGACTACGGAATTTTCTATGAATTCATTCCAATGGATACCTACGGAAGTCCTTCAGAAAAAGTGATCCCGCTTTCTGAAGTGGAAACCGGCAAAAATTATGCAGTGGTCATCACCACCAATGCCGGACTTTGGCGCTATAAAATTGGCGATACGGTACGGTTCACCTCTACCAGTCCTTATCGCATTAAGGTTTCCGGAAGAACCAAACATCATATAAATGTTTTTGGCGAGGAGCTCATCATAGAAAATGCTGAAGAAGCTCTGAAAAATGCTTCGCTGGTCACCAATTGCGAAATTGTAGATTATACGGCCGCTCCCATTTTTATGGAAGGAAAGGAAAAAGGCGCTCACGAATGGATTATTGAATTTAAAAAACCACCCCGGGATTTTGAAAAATTCAGGCTTGAATTAGACAAAGCCTTGCAGCAGGTAAATAGCGATTATGAGGCCAAGCGCTATAATAATTTCACTCTGAATATGCCTCAAATTCATCAAGCCAGAGAAAAGCTTTTTTATGATTGGTTGAAGAAAAATGGAAAATTAGGCGGGCAGCATAAAGTACCCAGGCTCTGTAATAGCAGAGATTATGTGGAAGAATTGCTTAAAATGAACAAGTTAGAAGGCATTCCGGGGGATTGAATCCCAAGAATGCCTGAAATTTTACAGTTTTGCTGCAACTTTTTTTACCGCTGCAATAGTGGCATCTAAATCTTCATAACTCAGGGCCTCGCTAATGAACCAGGTTTCATAAGCGCTGGGCGCCAGGTAGATTCCTTCCTGCAGCATTCCGTGGAAGAATTTATTGAAAATTCCATTCCCCGCCGATTTTGAAGCAGAGTCAAAATCTACCACCGGATCTTTTCCAAAATGCACCGAAATCATCGAGCCTACACGATTAATAGTAAAATCGATTTTATTGGTATTCAGGGCCTGTTCTATTCCTTTGTGCAGGTATTCGGTTTTTTCATCTATGCTTTTAAAAATCCCGCGATTTGAATCCAGCTCGGTAAGCATCGCGAGCCCTGCAGCCATTGCCAGCGGGTTTCCGCTTAGAGTTCCGGCCTGGTAAACCGGGCCAACCGGTGCCAGGTAATCCATAATTTCATTTCTCGCGGCGAATGCTCCCACAGGCAGGCCACCTCCAATTACTTTTCCAAAGCAAACAATATCGGCTTTTACGCCAAGTCGCTCCTGCACGCCCCCGGCCGCAAGGCGAAATCCGCTCATCACCTCATCGAAAATCAACAAAATATCGTGAGCATCGCAAAGCTGTCTTAGGCCTTCCAAAAAACCTTCTTTAGGTGGAATACACCCCATATTACCGGGTACGGGTTCAATAATGATACAGGCAATCTCACCAGAGTTAGCTTCAATTAAAGACTTAACATTTTCCAGGTCGTTGTATCTGGCCAGCAAGGTATCTTTTGCGGTACCCTGGGTCACCCCGGGGCTGTTAGGAGTTCCAAAAGTCACTGCACCACTCCCCGCCTGAATGAGAAAGGAATCGCTATGCCCGTGATAACAACCGGCAAATTTTATAATTTTCTCCTTTGCAGTAAATCCACGAGCCAATCTAACGGCGCTCATACAGGCCTCGGTGCCTGAATTCACAAAACGAATTTTATCGATATTCGGCACCATTTTCACCGCCAGTTCGGCGATTTTGGTTTCGATTTCGGTGGGAGTACCAA
The DNA here is from genome assembly GCF_054121495.1 of Salegentibacter haimaensis. Lineage (NCBI taxonomy): Bacteria > Pseudomonadati > Bacteroidota > Flavobacteriia > Flavobacteriales > Flavobacteriaceae > Salegentibacter > Salegentibacter haimaensis. The sequence goes on along the minus strand of NZ_JBSYGH010000002.1, from coordinate 38,223 downwards.
AAGAAGTTCCTTTTCTGGCTTTTTCTACTACCGCCTCTACCACCGGTTTATGCGCGTGTCCCAGGATCATGGGACCCCAGGAATTGATATAGTCTATTAATTTATTTCCGTCTTCATCGTAGATATAGGCCCCTTCAGCTTTTTCAATAAAAATGGGCTCCCCGCCCACTGCTTTAAATGCCCTCACCGGAGAATTCACTCCCCCGGGAATCACTTTCTGTGCTGAAGCGAACAACTCGCTGCTTCTTTTATAAATCATATAATCTATTTACTTATTTAGATGAACCCAGGTACAGAATCTGGCCAATGGCCAGGTTAGTACCGTTCAAATTATTTTTTCGTTGAATTTCTTCCACGCTCATATTATACCGGCGTGAGATGGAATATAGAGTATCTCCCTGTTGAACCCGGTATTCTATATCGTTTTGGGAGTGGTTATTTTTAGCCAACACCGTTCCCGGCTGCCCTAAAACCTCGGCATCGTAGAGATAGAGTTGGTAGCGTTCAATTAAACTAATGAGCTTATCGGGGTATTTCCTGTCGGTAGCATAGCCCGCATTTCTAAGTCCGCGGGCCCAGGATTTGTAATCATCTGGTTTTAGGTCAAAAAGCGAGGCATATCGCTGCCGGTGGGCCAGGAATAGGGAATGATCTCTAAACGAATGGCTGGGATGCGCATATTTTCTGAAACATTCACCCCGGGCATCATCATCGTGGTAGACTTTTGCACCTTTCCAATCGTGACATTTTATTCCGAAGTGATTATTGGCGCGGCGGGTAAGGTCGCCATTGCCTGCACCCGATTCCAAAATACCCTGTGCCAGGGTTATACTGGCCGGAATTTTATACTCCCGCATCTCGTCCTGCGCCATTTTTGCGTAAGTAGCAATATACTCATCAACACTAATGCGATGTGAAGGCGCCGTAAAAGTTTGATCGGTGGAAGATGATGAACTTTCCCGGGTCTCTCCCTTAGGCTCGGCCCATTGGCGTTCCCGCTCCGGCCTCTGCTCTACCTCCTTTTTCCGGGTACCACAGGAAGCCACCAAAACACCCAAAATTGTAATTATAAGCAGACGTTTAATCATATCAGTTTCTAATTAAGGGCAAATTCTTTTTCTTCAAAACATTGTTCATCCCGGAAATGCCCTGAAGTCCACCCGTATGAATGGCCAGAATTTTTGAGCCGGGAGGAAAATAATCCTTCTTTATAAGGTCAAAAATACCAAAAACTAATTTGCCAGTATAGATGGGATCCAGCTGAATTTTAAAATTTTCCCTGAATTCGTTGATAAAAGCTATCAATTCCTCATTCACTTTCGCATAACCCCCAAAAGGATAATCTGTAATCAACTTCCAGTTTTTTTTATTACTGAATTTCTCAATTTCTGCGAAAAGAAAATCTCCTTTAAGAGCCGGAAAACCCAGGCATATTTGGTTTTCGGCTGAAGCGTTTATAATTCCGCCTATAGTACCCCCGGTTCCCACGGCACAGGCTATAAAATCAAAATCATTATCAACCGGGTTTAAGATTTCCTCGCAGCCCTTAACCGCCAGTGCATTGGTTCCACCTTCGGGAAGCAGGTAAAAATCGCCAAATTTCGACTTTAACTTTCCCAGGAATTCTTCAGAATTTTTCTCTCTATACTTCTCTCTATACTTCCCTCTACTTACGAAATGCAGCTGCATCCCGCAGGAATCGGCGAATTTTAAGCTTGAATTTTGCTGCAGCGTTTTTTGTAAGTCCCGGCCTAATTCTTCGCCCCTAATCACTCCAATCGTTTTAAATCCGGCAAGCCTGCCCGCAGCGGCAGTAGCGGTGATATGATTGGAATAGGCCCCTCCAAAAGTTAGCAGGCTGTTTTTTGCCAGTTTTTGGGCTTCAAGCAAATTGTATTTCAGTTTTCTGAATTTATTCCCCGAAACTTCAGCGTGTAAGCGGTCTTCCCGTTTTAGGAAAAGGGAGATTCCCCCGGGGAATTCGGCTATAAACTGATTTTCAGAAACTACAGCTTCAGCAAAAAAATTCTTTAGATTCATTCTGCAAATATCCAAAAAAGAAAGGGCTTACATAAACTGCAAAAAGGCCCAGAATTTGCGATCTTCAAGATAATCTTCTTTCATCTCCTGGGAATAGGCTTCCCGCTCAAAACTCAGGTTTTTATAGGCCAGCATCCGGTCTTTGTAATAGTAAAGTTTAATAAGGTATTCGGTGATATACCAGATATAAAAAGGCAGGATAAAGAGCTCAATCTGCTGCCGCAGGTGTATGCGCTCGTGATTGATAAAGGTTTTATCGGCTTTCAGGCTCTTATCTTTCAGGATCACAAAGGGCCAAAGGCTCATTCCTTTAAAATCCTTTCCCAGCAAATATTTGTTAACGATGAGAATCACGAATTGAAGATAAGAAATTGTACTTTTACGCTATGAGTTTTGTTAAAAAAAGAATCCCTCTTGAAGAAGGAGACTATTATTTAACCCCCGAAGGCTACCGTTGTTTTACTGAACAATATCATCTTAAACGAGGTTATTGTTGCGAAAGCGGCTGCCGGCACTGCCCCTATGGCTATGATCCCAAAACCAATAGCCAAAAATAAACTATCTCCCGCTTTTTAAGCTTAAGGAATTCGCAGGCTTTTCTATCTTTGTTTAGCAACTATCTATCAAACTACACAAAATAGACGCAATGGATTTCAAATCTCAAATATTACAGGGAATTCCCGATAAATTACCTGCTCCCAAAGCATACGATCCAAATGTAAATCACGCTCCAAAAAGAAAGGCGATCCTTAACGAGGAAGAAACCCAACTGGCCCTGGAAAATGCCCTGCGTTATTTTAAACCCGAACATCACGCTGAGCTTTTACCGGAATTTAGAGAAGAATTGGAGAAATACGGCAGAATTTATATGTATCGCTTTAAGCCCGGTTATGAGATTTTCGCCCGTAATATTGAAGATTATCCCGGGAAAAGCACCCAGGCAAAGGCCATTATGCTAATGATTCAGAATAACCTGGATCCCAGGGTCGCACAGCATCCTGACGAATTGATCACTTACGGTGGCAACGGGGCGGTATTCCAAAACTGGGCCCAATACCTGCTTACAATGCGCTACCTGGCCGAAATGGACGACGAGCAAAGCCTGGTGATGTATAGCGGGCATCCTATGGGCCTTTTCCCTTCACATAAAAATGCGCCCCGGGTTATAGTGACCAACGGGATGATGATTCCAAATTATTCCAAACCCGACGACTGGGAAAAATTTAATGCCCTTGGCGTAACCCAATACGGGCAAATGACAGCGGGAAGTTATATGTACATTGGTCCGCAGGGCATAGTACACGGCACTACCATTACTGTTTTAAATGCCGGAAGAAAAATCTCTAAAAACAATGAAGGTCTTGCCGGAAAACTATTTGTCACCTCGGGACTCGGCGGAATGAGCGGGGCCCAACCCAAAGCCGGGAATATTGCCGGCTGCATCACGGTTTGTGCCGAGGTGAACCCTAAAGCTATCAACACACGCCATAGCCAGGGCTGGGTAGACGAAGTTGTCGAAAATCTGGATGAACTTTGTACCAGAGTTACAAAGGCTAAAAATAATAAGGAGGTAGTTTCTATTGCCTACTCCGGAAATATCGTGGAGGTGTGGGAGAAATTTGCTGAAGAAAATATCTACGTAGATCTTGGCAGCGATCAAACCTCGCTTCACAATCCCTGGGCAGGCGGTTATTATCCCGTAGGTTTAGGATTTGATGAAGCCAACGAGATGATGGCCAATGACCCTGAAACTTTTAAACAGAGAGTTCAGGAGAGCTTGCGAAGACAAACCGCTGCGATAAATAAACATACCGCAGGAGGCACCTATTTCTTTGACTACGGAAACGCTTTCTTGCTGGAAGCCGGCCGCGCCGGGGCCGATATTTTTGCCGAAAATGGACGTGATTATAAATACCCCAGCTACGTGCAGGATATTATGGGGCCCATGTGCTTTGATTATGGCTTTGGACCCTTCAGATGGGTATGTGCTTCGGGGAAAGCTGAAGATCTGGAAATCACCGATGCCATAGCCACAGAAGTGCTTCAGAAGCTTAAGGAGGATTCGCCGGAAGAGATTCAGCAGCAAATGGCCGATAATATTCAATGGATTCAGGGCGCACAGGAAAACAAGCTCGTGGTGGGCTCGCAGGCCAGGATACTCTATGCCGATGCCCAGGGACGTATTGCCATCGCCAAAGCATTCAACGATGCTATTGGTGAAGGAAGGATAGGGCCCGTGGTTTTAGGCAGGGATCATCACGATGTCTCGGGAACCGATTCTCCTTACAGAGAAACCTCCAATATCTATGATGGTTCACGCTTTACGGCCGATATGGCGATTCAAAACGTAATTGGCGACAGTTTTAGAGGCGCTACCTGGGTTAGTATTCACAATGGCGGTGGCGTAGGTTGGGGAGAAGTAATAAACGGAGGATTTGGTATGGTTCTTGAAGGTAATAGGGAGTCTGAAGAGCGCTTAAAATCTATGCTTTTCTGGGATGTAAATAACGGAATTGCCCGTCGAAGTTGGGCCAGAAACAAAGAAGCTGTTTTTGCTGCCAAACGCGCGATGCAGCAGGAACCCCGTTTACAGCTTACACTTCCCAATCTTGTAGATAAAGCCCTGTTTGGGAAAATAACCTAAAACTAAGATCTTATGAAATTTCTAAAAATTACTCCGCTATTATTGCTGCTTGGCCTTCTTTTTACCTCCTGTAGCAGCGTAAGAGTAGCTTCCGATTATGACAGGGAAGCCAATTTTAACTCTTATCAAAGTTTCGCCTTTTTCAAACCCGGGATAGACAAGGCTGAAATTTCAGACCTTGATAAAAAAAGAATTCTAAGAGCCATAGAAACCGAGATGCAGGCCAAAGGTTTTACCAAGTCTGATAATCCCGATCTTTTGGTAAGCATTTTTACCAAGACCAACGAAAACATCAATATCTACCAGAACAATATGATGGGCTGGGGATACGGCTGGGGATGGCATCCCTGGTACTGGGGTTCGGGCTTTAATACCGTAAACCGTACCAGCGAAGGCACTTTATATATAGATTTGATCGATGCCGAAAAAAAGGAACTGGTTTGGCAGGGAATGGGAACCGCAGCTTTGGCCAGAGAAGTGAATAAAAAACAGGAACGTATCAACGAAATAGTGCGCAAGATCCTGGAAAAATATCCTCCCGGAATTGGGAAGTAGAAAAAGAAAAATTCAGTGAAAAGCTCCTTTTTTTAGGAGCTTTTTTATTTTACATCTCTAAATTTTAGGATTTTCATAATTCGGGGCTAAATGCGTATCTTTAGATTCCATTTTCTATAATACCAGATTATGTTAGAACAAATAGAATCGAATGAGATCCTGGACCGGTTACCGGCCCATCTTCAGCAATATATAAAACCGCAGAATTACGATGACTACACCCCTATTAATCAGGCGGTGTGGCGCTATGTGATGCGAAAAAATGTGGAATACCTTAGCAAGGTAGCTCACGAATCTTATCTCGAGGGTTTAAAGCAAACCGGAATTTCTATAGACAGCATTCCCAATATGTACGGGATGAACCGTATTTTAAAAGAAATTGGTTGGGCGGCTGTAGCCGTAGATGGTTTCATTCCCCCGGCGGCATTTATGGAATTCCAGGCTTATAATGTTTTGGTGATAGCCAGCGATATTAGGCAGCTCGAACATATCGAATATACTCCAGCCCCCGATATTATTCACGAAGGTGCCGGCCACGCCCCTATTATCGCCAATCCTGAATATGCCGAATACCTACGCCGTTTTGGGGAAATTGGGTGTAAAGCCATTTCCAGCGCCAGAGATTATGAAATTTATGAAGCCATAAGGCATTTGTCAATTATAAAAGAAGCCGAAGATACCCCCCAAGAAGAAATAGAGGCCGCCGAAAAAAAGGTAGATGAGCTTCAAAAGCAGGAAGCCGAGTTAAGCGAGATGGCCCAAATACGAAATTTACATTGGTGGACGGTGGAGTATGGCCTTATAGGCACTCCTGAAAATCCAAAAATATATGGAGCGGGACTGCTATCCTCCATCGGTGAAAGCGCCTGGTGTATGACAGATAAGGTTAAAAAATTAGCCTATAATCTGGAAGCCTGTAAACAGGATTTCGACATCACCAAGCCTCAACCTCAACTTTACGTAACTCCAGATTTTGCTCATCTAAGCCTGGTACTCGAAGAATTTGCCAATAAAATGGCATTAAGAAAAGGCGGATTAGAAGGATTGAATAAACTTATAGATTCAAAAAACCTTGGCAGCATAGAATTGAGTACAGGCTTACAGGTATCTGGTGATTTTAGCCGGGTTATAGCCCACGAAGGCAATGTGATTTACTTTCAGACGAATGGAAAAACAGCCCTGTCTTATCGTGAAAAAGAACTGGTAGGTCACGGTACACATAATCATCCCGATGGTTTTGGATCCCCGGTGGGTAAGTTGAAAGGTATCAACCTGGCAATTGAAGATATGAGCCCCCGTGACCTGAAGGCTTATAATATTTATGAAGGCGAAAATGTAGAACTGGAATTTGAAGGTGGTATCAAAGTTTCAGGAGAGATTATTACCGGCACCCGAAATCTTCAGGGAAAGATCATCTTAATTAGTTTTAAAAACTGTACGGTGACCTATGGGGAACAAAGCCTGTTTAAACCTGAATGGGGGAAATATGATATGGCGGTAGGTAAAGCAGTAGTTTCTGCATTTGCCGGCCCGGCCGATGTTCTTTCCTTCAACCTGATAACCCACAAACCGGGCAGCAGCACAATTAAAAGCAAAAAAACACCAGAGCGTGAAGAACTGGAATCTCTTTATGCATCGGTTAGAAATATAAGGGAAGGCAAAGATGCCAAATTTTCGCTGCAGGCCGCCTTTGATCTTGTAAAACAGCATCATAAAAAAGACTGGTTGCTTTCGGTTGAAATCTATGAGCTCGCTGCCGGAAAAGACGAAAAACTGGCGACCGAAGTTCTGGAATATCTTGAGGAGGTAAAGACCAGGCGACCCGATATTTCTCATCTCATAGATGGCGGGATAAGCCTTATAGATTCAAATTTGGTCGCTTAGAGTTTAAGTTCTTCCAGGCCACGGGCATCATTAAACTGCCGGTCACCATATTCGAGCGTCCAACCCATTGAGCTGGTAAGGATATAAATTTTTTGGAGCTCGCTTATTAGGCGGTTTTCTGCATTCGATTTTAGTGTGGAAGCCTCCACTTTTTCCAGGATAGAAGCTTCGATACGCTGGCGTATTTTATTATGATCTTCAGCCTTAAACTGGTTGAGATAATCCTGGGTTACATCGTAATATTTGATCTCGGGATTTATGCTGATTTCCTCTTCGGGGATATAAGTGATGCGTACAATTTTATTTTCCTCATCGATCTCGGTTTCTAATTTACTAAGATCATAGGCCACCGTGGCAGTTGCATTGACCACGATAAGAGCCTTTTTGCGGGCAGAGAATATATCGAGGTAGAATTTACGGGAGTCGTTATAGGAATACACCTGCGAGAAAGTACCTTCGGTCACCACCAATTTACCTACATTTTTAATTTGCTCTCTGATTAATTCGGTATCGGCATCGAGACGGTCCCGGTTTTCGTTTCTGTTTTCACAATATCTAAATCCTAAGAACAGGATTAAAACCAGGATGGCACCCATTAAAAAATTACGCATAGCTTTATTTTTCAACTAAAATAGGAAATAGGATGGGTTTTTGAAGAAATTCAGGGGCTTATAAAAACTTATGGACGGCCCCACCCGTCCATAAGCTGTTATTCTAAAATCTACCCCAACAAATTTTAGATTGGTCCTCTTTTCATTTCACCGAAAGTTCTTTTAAAACGACCTTCTATGAAAATTAAAGATTCATAGCTAAAATTACAAAATATCAATATTCAAAAATTAATTTCAGATTAAATTTATAAGGAACAACTGTTAAGCTTTACCTAAAATTGAAGATGCGGATATCTTTCCTGTAGTTTAGAGATTTTCTGCTGAAGTTTTTGGAGGAATTTTTTATGAGCTTCAGAGTCTTCATCAAATGGTCTATGAGCCAGGCCTTTTCTTACCGAATCTACTTCAGGCAAAATAGTTCTACAGGCTTCAGAAAAATAGCTCTCGCTAAATCTTTCCCAGATATAATCGATAGCCTGGGCTGAAGGATGAATCATATCTTCCGCATAAAACCTGTAATCCCGCAATTCATCCATCATAATTTCATAGGCGGGAAAGTAGGAGATTTTATCACCGGGCGTTGAATTCAGGAAGTCGTGAAGGGCGCTAATAAGCTTAGCCTTGCTTTGCTGATTTTCTACAAATCCGTCTTTGAGGTGTCTTACCGGGGAAACCGTAAAGAGTATTTGCAATTCAGGATTAATGGAAAGCAAAGCCTGTTGGATTCTTTCTAACTGAGCCTGAATTTCGGCAGTTGACAATAATGATTTTTTAAATTCCCGCTGCGGCACTTTATGACAGTTAGCCACCAGCACATCTTTTTCGAGATGGCGATACGTCCAGGCCGTTCCCAAAGTAATTGCAACAAAATTTGCAGATTGTAAAAATTCCCGGGAATTTCTCAGAGCAAGATTTAGTTTTTGAAGCAACAGATCTTTATCTGCTGAGCTAAGCGAGGAATGTGCCTCAAAACAATGCCATCGCTCGCTATGAAAAAAAATATCCTTTTCAGTATAGGAATGATTTTCAGTAAGTTTTTCCAGAAAATTGGCAATGGCCTGTGGGTGAAAAAGAATTCCGAAGGGATTCAACATATGTTGAAAACCAAAATAAGCCAGCTTTTTCCCGATATTCTCTACAAAGCAGGAGCCCAGCAAAAAGATGCGGGAATGCATCTCTATTGCGGGCTCTCTTTTTTGAATTGGAATACGGGTTCTGAATTCCATCGATTTATAATTTTGCTGAAAACCTATTTCAGGTAATTCTGGGCTTCTTTCAGGGCCTGGTCTATACCACCGGGATTTTTACCTCCGGCTGTGGCAAAGAATGCCTGGCCACCGCCACCTCCCTGAATATGTTTTCCAAGCTCTTTTACAATTTTGCCGGCGTGCAGTTCTTTCTGCTCTGCCAGTTCTTTAGAAATATAGCAGCTTAACAGAGCTTTCCCGTTTTGATCGGCCGCCAGCAATAAGAATAAATTATCGAATTCGCTTCCCAGCTGGAAGGCCAAATCTTTTATTCCGCCGGCATCCAGGTCTACTTTTTTCGCCAGGAAATTAATGCCCTGAATTTCTTCGATTTCAGCCTTAAGCTCGGTTTTCAGATTTTTAGCCTTGTCTTTTAACAGGCTTTCAAGCTGCTTCTTAAGATCGGCATTTTCATCCTGCAGGTTCTGAACTGCCTTCACTACATCTTTCGGGTTTTTTAAGACCGATTTCACCTGCTCCAGATTATGGCTTTGACCAGCAAAATACTCTTTCACCGCATCGCCGGTAATCGCCTCAATTCTGCGTATTCCACTGGCCACTGCAGCTTCAGCTGTAATCTTAAAAAACCAGATCGCAGAGGTATTCTTAACGTGGGTCCCTCCACAAAGTTCCATCGAGTCGCCAAATTTTATCGCCCTTACCGAATCGCCATATTTTTCACCAAAGAGCGCTATAGCTCCCTGAGAAACCGCTTCCTCGTAAGTAAGTCCCGTTTTTTCATCAAGCGAAATGCCTTCTGCTATTCGTTCGTTTACAAATTCTTCAACTTTTTTAAGTTCCTCGCTGGTCACTTTTCCAAAGTGAGAAAAATCGAAACGTAAATAATTGTCTTTTACAAGAGAACCTTTTTGTTCCACGTGAGTTCCCAAAACACTTCGCAAGGCCTGGTGCAATAAATGCGTAGCCGAATGATTGGCCTCGGTTTGCGCTCTTTTTTGAGAATTTACTACGGCCAGTAATCCTTTTTGGGGATTTTCGGGCAGGTTTTTTAGGAAGTGAACAATCAGGTTATTTTCTTTTTTGGTGTCCAGCACCATATATTTTTTCCCGGAAGCATCTTCCAGATATCCCGTATCTCCCACCTGGCCACCGCCTTCGGGATAGAAAGGGGTTTTATCAAGCACCACCTGGTACAGGGCACCCTGTTTTTTGGTTTCCACCTTTCTATAACGGGCGATCTTTACATCTTCCTGCAAATTATGATAACCGGTAAAGGCATCTTCCTGCACCTCTCCCAGTTCCTGCCAGTCACCGGCAGTAATTTGAGTAGCGGCCCGCGATCTGTCTTTTTGCTTTTTTAATTCGGCTTCAAATTCGGTCTTATCGAGCTCATAGCCCCTTTCCCGTAAAATAAGGGCCGTTAAATCTATGGGGAATCCAAAGGTATCGTACAGCTCAAAGGCTTTCTTTCCTGAAATCTTTTTATCCCGGCTTTCCTGCATTAAATTTTCCAGGAGCTGCAGTCCCTGGTCCAGGGTTCTAAGGAAAGATTGTTCTTCTTCTCTAATTACATTAGTGCAAAGATCCTTTTGCGACCTAAGCTCGGGAAAGGCCTCTCCCATTTGTGCACTAAGGCTTTCAACCAATTTGTAAATAAATGGCTCCTTGGCATTAAGAAAGGTAAATCCGTAGCGGATGGCTCTTCTCAAGATTCTGCGAATCACATAACCTGCTCCTGTATTGGAGGGCAATTGTCCATCGGCTATAGAAAAACTTACCGCCCGCAGGTGGTCGGCAATTACGCGAATGGCGACGTCTATTTTTTCATCTTTTCCGTAGGTATTCCCGGTTACCTCTTCAATTTTGGCAATAAGCGGGGTAAAAACATCGGTATCGTAATTGGATTGTTTTTGCTGAAGCACCATACACAGGCGTTCGAAGCCCATCCCGGTATCTATATGTTTGGCGGGCAATTCTTCAAGCGAGCCATCGGCTTTGCGGTTGTACTGCATAAAAACCAGGTTCCAGATCTCCACTACCTGCGGGTGATCGGCATTTACCAGTTCGCGGCCGGGTTGTTTGGCTTTATCGGCTTCAGAGCGAATATCGATATGAATTTCGCTACAGGGCCCGCAAGGTCCCTGGTCGCCCATTTCCCAGAAGTTATCTTTTTTATTTCCGTAGATAATACGGTCTTCAGGAACTATTTTTTTCCAGAGCTCAAGAGCTTCGGTATCCAGGCCGAGCCCATCATCTTCACTGCCTTCAAAAACCGAAACATAAAGATTTTCAGGATTGATTTTAAAAACCCCGGTCAATAATTCCCAGGCCCAGGAGATGGCTTCTTCTTTGAAATAATCGCCAAAACTCCAGTTTCCCAGCATCTCGAACATGGTGTGGTGGTAGGTATCCATTCCCACCTCTTCCAAATCGTTGTGTTTCCCACTTACCCGAAGGCATTTTTGAGTATCGGTTACCCGGCTATGTCTTGGCACGGTGTTTCCCAAAAAATACTCTTTAAACTGGTTCATCCCGGCATTGGTAAACATTAGAGTAGGATCGTCTTTGATCACCATTGGTGCCGAGGGGACGATTTCGTGAGATTTGGATTTAAAAAATTCTAAGAATTGTTGGCGTATTTCCTGCGATTTCATCAAAACCTTGAGATCTAAAATTTATTAAATTGCGAAAGCTTTAAAACAATTTTTATATTTGTTCGTTTAGCCTTTAAATTCAGCACAATATTTGCTGAGTTGGATGGCAAAAATAGCATAAATTTGACTCATGTCGAAGGTTAAATATTATTACGACAGCGAAAGCCTTTCTTATAAAAAGATAGAGCGCCGTAAAGGTCGTCGCCTGGGGATTGCGTTGTTGAGTGTGGTGGGAGCTTTTCTTGCCGGCTTCCTGCTTTTGGTTATTTATCTCAACATTCCGCAGATTGAAACTCCAAAGGAAAAAGCTCTCAAACGGGAGCTTGAAAATATGCAATTGCAATATGGCCTACTAAACCGAAAGATGGATCACATCCAGGAGGTTTTAGCCAACGTCGAAGACCGCGACAACAATATCTACAGAATGTATTTTGAGGCGAACCCCATTCCTGAGGAGCAGCGCCGTGCCGGTTTTGGTGGTATAAACCGCTATAGAGACCTGGAAGGTTTTGATAACTCAAAACTCATCGTGGAAACTTCCCGAAGAATGGATATACTCACCAAGCAAATTGTGGTACAATCAAAGTCTTTAGATGAAATCGCAGAACTGGCCAGGGAAAAAGAAAATTTACTGGCTTCGGTTCCGGCTATTCAACCGGTTAAAAATGAAGACCTTAGTCGAATCGCCTCAGGTTACGGCTGGCGAACCGATCCTTTTACCAAGGTTAGGAAATTTCATTACGGGATGGATTTTACAGCCCCTCGGGGCACTCCGGTTTACGCCACCGGTGATGGCCGGGTTACCCGTGCCGATAACCGTTCTACGGGCTACGGAAATCATATTCGAATTGACCACGGCTTTGGCTATACCAGTCTTTACGCTCATTTATATAAGTATAATGTTCGGGTAGGCCAAAGAGTGCAGCGCGGTGATGTGATAGGTTTTGTGGGCAGCACCGGCCGTTCCCAGGCGCCGCACCTGCACTATGAGATTTTTAAAGAAGAAGACAGGATAAACCCTATCAATTTCTACTACGGAAATCTATCGCCTGAAGAATTTGATGAAGTCTTAAAACAGGCCCAACAGGAAAACCAATCTCTGGATTAATGCATATTAATTTACCCGAAAAACGATATTACAGCATTGGTGAAGTGGCCGCTGCATTTAAGGTGAACACCTCGCTTATCAGGTTTTGGGAGAAGGAATTCGATGCGATAAAACCAAAGAAAAATGCCAAGGGGAATCGAATGTTCACTCCCGAAGACATCAAAAATCTGGAGCTGATTTATCACCTGGTTAAAGAACGGGGATTCACCCTTGAAGGTGCCAAAATTCATTTAAAAGAAGAGAAAAAGAAAACCCTGAATAATTTTGAAATTATTCGTAAGTTGGAAAATATTAAAGCAACCCTTACCAACCTAAAAAATCAATTATAATATGAAGAAGTGGCTAATTCCCGCTATTATTATCGCAATTGTACTTTTTGTGATTTACAGCCTTACTGCAGGTTTTAACAATACCGCGGTAGCAAAAGAAGAGAATGCAAAAATGGCCTGGGCCAATGTAGAAAGCTCCTACCAACGAAGAAATGACCTTATTGGAAACCTGGTGCAAACCGTACAGGGCGCAGCCGATTTTGAAAGAGGAACCCTAACCGATGTGATCGAAGCCCGTTCCCGTGCCACTTCGGTAAATGTAGATGCCGAAAATTTAAGCGCAGCTCAAATTCAGCAGTTTCAACAGGCGCAGGCCGGGGTGAGTTCAGCTCTTTCGCGGCTTTTGGTTACCGTAGAGCGCTATCCCGATATTAAGGCCAACCAAAACTTCCTCCAACTGCAATCTCAGCTGGAAGGTACCGAGAACAGGATCAATGTCGCCAGAGATCGTTATAATGAAGCGGTAGCCGATTACAACACTTACATAAGAGTGTTCCCGAATAATATGTTTGCAGGCCTGTTTGGCTTTGATAGAATGGAGCGCTTCCAGGCCGATGCCGGTGCAGAAACCGCTCCCGATGTAGAATTTGATTTCAATTAAGATGAGTAAAACCGAAGAATTTCTTAGCAAGAAAGATGAAGAGGAAATTGTAGCCGCAATTCGTGAAGCCGAAAGCAATACTTCGGGGGAAATTAGGGTGCATATTGAAAAAACCGCCGGAGATCAGGACATTTTTGAACATGCGATGGAAATTTTTCATCAGTTAAAAATGGATAATACCAAGGAAGAAAACGGGGTTTTGATCTATGTAGCGGTTGAAGATCACAATTTCGTAATCTATGGCGATAGAGGAATCAATGATGTGGTTCCACCAGATTTCTGGGAAAGCACTAAAGATGCCATTGTAGCCCAATTCAAAAAGGGCAATTTTAAACAGGGACTGGTAGATGGAATTCTAAAAGCCGGGGAACAGCTAAAAAAACATTTTCCCTGGTCTCCCGATCTCCCTAACCAGCTCACCGACGAAATCTCGAGAGGATAGTATGCCTTTACTTTTTAGACCAAAACTTATTTTATTACTCCTGCTGGCGGGTTTTTCGCTGCAGGTAAATGCTCAAAGGGATATTCCGCCAAGACCCTCGAAGCAAACCAGTGTCTATGATGAAGCCGGGATGCTTAATGCAGCTGAAAAGCAGCAACTCGAACAAAAGCTCATCAATTACGCCGATACTACCTCTACACAAATTGTAGTGGTGACAATTAAATCTCTTCAGGGAGAATACGAAGGCACCTATGCGGCTCATTGGGCCGATGAATGGGGCATTGGCCAGGCTAAGGAAGACAATGGCCTGCTAATCCTGGTAGCCGAACAGGATCGCAAGATCTGGATGACCACCGGCTATGGCCTGGAAGAGTATCTCACCGATGCCCGCAGCAAGCAGATTATCGAACAAATTATTCTGCCTGAATTTAGAAACGGGAATATCTATGCCGGGTTGGACAAAGGCACCAATGCGGTTTTTGAGGTTTTAGCCGGCACCTTTAAAGGCACACCTCAACGACGCAGTAATTCTGAAGGCACTCCCCTGCCTATGCTCATTATTTTTATCATTTTTATCGTGATAATTGCTTCCCTGAGCAATCGGGGCGGAGGTAGAAACGGAGGTCGCAGAAGTACCGGCGGCACTCTTTTAGACGCCATTATTTTAAGTTCTCTGGGCCGGGGTAGCTTTGGAGGGGGCAGCTCTGGAGGAGGATTTGGAGGCGGCGGCGGATTTGGAGGCGGCTTCGGTGGCGGTGGCTTTGGCGGCGGCGGCGCGGGAGGAAGCTGGTAGTTTTAGTTCGCAGTATTTTAGAAGGCAGTTTGCAGCATCCCGCTATTGTAAATTATAGAATACCTGAAAAATAAAAAACCCTCCGGTAAGGGAGGGAATTTTGGCATATTCAGGCATCTAATTAAAATCTTCCCCGGTTGTTTTGATTGGGATCTTTCCCACCGAATTTGCTAAACTTATAGGTAAAGCTCAGCATAAAATATTGTTGTAATACCAGTTCCTGGGTATCCTGTATAAAGTCGTCTCCGGTAAATCTTCGGGTTGCCACGTTTTGATCAAGTAAATCGAATACTTTCACTTTTAGAATTCCGTCGTCTCCCAGGAGTTTGTAACCTAAACTTGCATTCCACAGGTAAAAGGAATTCTGAAAACCGGGGGCCGCATTACCTATATAGTTATAGGAAATATCACTTCCGAAGACAAAATCTTCAGGCCAAAAAGAGGTGATGGCCAATGAAGCCCTGTGATTGATAAAATTCTCTTCCCGGTTGTTATTAATGCTATAAGTCGCGTCAACAATTTCCATAGAATAAAATGGCTCTATGGTTAAAATTTCACCCAGACTATACTCAACGCCCAGGTTTGGGGTTAAACTGAAAGTTCTTGAAGAAAATTCCTGGCCATTGGTAAATCCAATATTTCTTCGGAAGTTTCCATTAAAACCACCTCTCATTTTAACTGAATTTCCATTCTCGAATTTAAAGGTTTTATCCCCGCTAAGTCCCCCGTAAAAATCATAGGCTCCATCAAGGTTGGTGTAGGTGGTTTCCCGCACCAGGTCTTCGCCTACATTAGAAATGGTCACCACCTGGTCGTCTACCAAACTTCCTCCCATATAAGCGTAGAATCCGCTGCGGGTTTTAAAGTCGTAATTATTGAAATTAAAGTAAAAACGATGCCTTAAAGACGGCCGTAATTCGGGGTTACCGGTTACTATATTCAAAGGATTAATCGTATTGGTCACCGGCTGAAGCTGCGTTAAGGATGGGGTATCCCAGCTATTGTTATAGTTGAAAAACAAGGTCTTTCCCTGTCCCATACTGTACCTGAAGAATACTCTGTTGAAAAAGTTATTGTAGGTATTATCGATACTGGTTTGCGTAAATAAATCTTCGTTTTTTAATCGAATACTCTGAAATCCTCCTGAAACCGTAGCTCTTAATTTTTCACCATTATAGGCTAAACCGGCGCTGGGATTATGATTAAAACTCTCACTTTGAAAATCGTTGCTCAATTCGTCGATGAGGTTTTCATATTCCCCATTCCCGGTGGCATCATACACCAAACGCTCGTTTCGTCCATCCTCCTTTGAAAAATTATAACTGAGATCCAGCATTAATTTATCGGTAAGCGGAATTCGGCTCGAGAGATCCAAACTATAATTATCGCTGCGATTGTCTTCAGAAATTAACTGATCCTGAATTTGGGTTTCCACAGGATTCCCCTGCCCGTCAAAAATTTCCCTTTCAGAATAGAAATTATTATCCTGGTCCCGGCGATTGTTCTGGTTTCTAAAACCTAAACTATAATAGCCTCCATTGCTTCCAAATTTTCGGGTTACATAAAGATTATTCGAAAAATTCATCGAATTCACCTGCGAAAAATTATCGGTAAGGGCGGTGTTTATGGGCGTCCCATCGGCCTCTACAGATTCGGTAAAAGATTGATTGGAAGACCTCCCATTATTAGCCACTAAATTTGGACGCACCGAAATTCGGGTAAGGGTATCGGGATGAATTTCAAAAGCCAGGTTAAACCTATGATTATCATTAACCCGGGTTCCTTCAGAAGTTGAATTATTGAAGAAATGCCTGTCTGGCAAAATATTTTCCCGTTCGGTGATGCTGGCCGTTTGGTTATCGGCACGGTTGTAAAAATAATTGGTAGAAATTTCGGTTTTATCGGGCCATTCGTGTACGAAACTAAACCCGGCATTATCGCTTCGGGTAATCCCGTTGGTATTGCCAAAGTCGTTTCCGTTAATGCTAAAAGCGCCATTTCGATTTCGGGTAATAGAATAGGCATTTCTACCCATCGCGTCATAAACCTCATCGAAACTAAATCCAGAGGAATTAATGTTATTGGAACTGGCGAGAACGCTTACCCGGGTTTCATTTTTAAAATAATTGGCAATTCCGCTTAATTCGTAGCGATCATCGGTGCCTGCCCCGGCGGTAAGCCTGGAAAAATACCCCCGGTTTTTGTCTTCGTCTATAGTGATATTTATGGTTCGGTTTTCTGAATCGCCTTCTTTGCCGGTAAATTCTTCAGATCGGGTTTTGCTGTCTACCACCTGTATCTTGTTGATCAATTCCTTCGGAAGGTTTTTGGTGGCGATTTGCGGGTCATCTCCAAAGAACTCCTTGCCGTTTACCTTGATCTGGGAAACCGGAGTACCATTTACAGTGATGCTCCCATCGGTAGCGACTTCCACTCCCGGAAGCTGTTTTAGCAATTCTTCAAGATTGGCATCTTCACGGGTTTTAAAAGACGCAGCATTAAATTCAAGCGTATCCTTTTTGATGGTTACCGGTGCGCGGTTCCCGGTAAGAGTGATTTCGCCCAAACTGTTATCGGCTATTTTCAGCTGGATATTGCCCAGATTATTATTTTCTGAAGATAATGTTTGACTATAGGTATTAAACCCGGCATAGGAAATCATAAGGTTTACCTCGGGAGCTTCAGTCTTTGCTGAAAGGGTGAAATTTCCGCTTTTATCAGAAATGGTATAGGTCACCAAACTGCTATCGGCTGGTTTTTCGAGATATACGGTCGCCGATTCGAGCGGAGCCCCGTCGGGGTCGGTAACTTTTCCGGAGATTTCAAAATTTTGCGCAAAAACACTGGTGCTTAGAAAAAGCAGGAACAGAGAGAAGAGAATTCTCATTTAGATTTGGAGTTAAGATTAAAAATATAAGGCAGCATTCTGCCTTTCCAACTATATTAGTAGTTAGACTCCAAATTTGTTACAAGGTTTAAGGCTTAATTTATTTTTTTCTGAAATAAACGTCGATGGGCACCCCGGTAAAATCGAATTGTGACCTTAATTGATTTTCAACATAGCGCCTGTAAGGCTCCCGCACGTATTGCGGTAAGTTACAGAAAAATGCAAATTGAGGTTGGGGAGTTGGCAATTGCATACAGAATTTAATCTTTACATACTTGCCCTTATAAGCCGGCGGCGGATTATTCTCAATAATTGGAAGCATCACATCATTTAGCTCCCTGGTTTTTATTTTACGGCTTCGGTTTTCAAAAACCTTTACCGCGGTTTCGATCGCTTTAAAAATACGCTGTTTGGTAAGTACCGACATAAAGATAATCGGCACATCGGTAAAAGGCTCGATTTCCCTTCTTATAGCGGCTTCATATTCTTTCATGGTGTTGGTTTCCTTATTTTCAACCAAATCCCATTTATTTACAAGGATTACGATTCCTTTCTTATTTCTTTCGGCCAACCAGAAAATGTTTTGCACCTGGCCATCGAAGCCACGGGTGGCGTCTAAAACCACCAAGCAAACATCACAGTTTTCGATAGCACGCACCGAGCGCATCACCGAATAAAACTCCAGGTTTTCCTTTACCTTCGATTTTCTACGAATCCCGGCGGTATCTACCAGGTTAAATTCAAAACCAAAGCGATTGTATTTGGTGTCCATCGAATCCCTGGTGGTCCCGGCGATATCGGTTACTATATACCGCTCCTCGCCAATAAGTGCATTGATAAAGGAAGACTTCCCGGCATTGGGACGTCCCACCACCGCAAATCTTGGTAGTTCTGAATCGTCTTCATCTTCTACCTCGGGCAGGGCTTCTACCAGGGCATCGAGCAGGTCTCCTGTTCCGCTACCATTGGTACTGGCTATTGGAAAATACTCTCCAAGGCCCAGGGAGTAGAATTCAACCGCATTTTCCAGGCGTTTGTTGTTATCAACTTTATTTACGGCAAGAAGAATTGGCTTATCGACTTTACGAAGTAATTTAGCTACATCTTCATCCATTGGCGTTACGCCATTTTCAACATCTACCATAAAAATGATAGCATCGGCCTCGTCTATGGCCAATTCTACCTGGCGGTCGATTTCATTTTCAAAAATATCGTCGCTGCCTTTTACATAACCCCCGGTATCGATAAGAGAGAATTTTTTTCCGTTCCAGTCGGTTTTGCCATAATGTCGATCACGGGTTACCCCGCTCACCGAATCTACAATGGCCTCGCGGCGTTGGATAAGGCGATTAAAAAAGGTAGATTTTCCTACATTGGGTCTTCCTACAATAGCAACAATATTGCCCATAACTTACTTCTTTTCAGGTTGCAAAATTAGTGTAAAAAATCGGGTTTAACGAGAAAGCTTCAGGCGCAATTTTATTGCTGAAATTTCGCTGGCCGACTTCAGATATGATGAAGAAAACTTCCGAAGAAAAATTAATCGTTATAACCGAAGCGTTTTAGCTGACGCTGGTCGCTTCTCCAGTTTTTGTTCACCTTTACATAAAGTTCCAGGTGCACCTGTTTTCCGAAGAACTTTTCGAGATCTTTTCGGGCCTCCACTCCAACTCTTTTCAGGGCCGAGCCTTTATGACCTATAATAATGCCTTTTTGAGTGTCGCGCTCTACCATAATTACGCTGCGCATACGAATAATCTCATCTTCCTCGAAAAACTCCTGGGTATCGATCTCTACGGAATATGGGATCTCCTTTTTATAATGCAGCAGGATTTTCTCACGAATAATCTCGTTCACAAAAAAGCGTTCAGGCTTATCGGTAAGTGTATCTTTAGGATAAAAAGCAGGAGATTCGGGCAGAAGTTCGACGATGCGACCAAATACTTCGGCCACATTAAAACCTTCGGTAGCCGAAATTGGGAAGATCTCGGCGTTAGGAACCTTGTCTTTCCAAAGTTCCATATAGGTTTCCAATTCCTGCTGATTGGATTTATCGATTTTGTTTACCAACAACAACACGGGAATACTGGCATTGGTGATTTTTGCAAAAAAGGCTTCGTCTTTCAATTCCTTTTCGCCCACCTCGACCATATATACCAGCACATCTGCATCTTCAAAAGCCGATTTCACAAAATCCATCATCGCCTCCTGTAGCTGGTAAGCCGGTTTTATAATTCCCGGGGTATCGCTTAAAATCACCTGGAAATCTTCCCCATTCACAATCCCCAGAATACGGTGACGTGTGGTTTGAGCCTTTGAGGTGATAATCGATAGTTTTTCGCCTACAAAAGCATTCATTAGTGTAGATTTCCCCACATTGGGATTCCCTATAATATTTACAAAACCTGCCTTATGTGCCATATTTCAATTCTTTTCTGGCTACAAAAGTACGAAGAAGAAAAATAGGCTTCAGCGGGTTTTTTAAATTATAGACAAGATGGATTAGCCAACGAAAAGCTTTTTGCAAAATTCTGATATTCAAACAATTAAGCTTCTTATTATAAGGAATAAAAAACTTAAAGGGGTTCTGACTGTCAATTCCTTAAAAATGGAAAACTAATTGAGTTAAGGCTTTGACTTAAAAAAGAATATTCTAAATTTGCCCGCTCTTATGAAGCACGGAAGAAAGTACATATCGGCACCCCTTACTCCGCCCTAGGCAGTCATTGCCTCCTCCTGCTCAAATATTCTTTCCACGCTTTTACAGCGTACTATTCATTTTACATTTTTTTAAAAACCTTTTCAGATGAAAAAGATTTTCAACCTATTTGATTTTTCACAAAAAGTTAATTACAAAACCGAAGTCCTGGCAGGATTAACCGTGGCCCTGGCTTTAATTCCTGAAGCCGTTGCCTTTGCCTTAATCGCAGGTTTATCTCCCCTAACCGGTTTGTACGCCGCCTTTGTGATGGGACTGGTTACCGCAATACTGGGAGGTCGCCCTGGGATGATCTCGGGAGCTACCGGGGCCGTTGCCGTGGTAATTGTTTCCCTTGCCGCCTCACACGGTCCCGAATATGTCTTTGCCACCGTGGTACTGGCCGGAATTATCCAGGTACTGGCAGGAGTCTTACGCCTGGGTAAACTTATAAGACTGGTACCGCATTCGGTGATTTTCGGTTTTGTAAATGGTTTGGCTATCATCATATTTATGTCGCAATTAGACCAGTTTAAGGTACTCAATGCAGCCGGAGAACTGGAATGGATGACTGGAAATCCGATGTACATTTTTCTTGGGCTGGTTATAATAGCTATCGCCATAATTTGGGGTCTCCCCAAATTAACCCGTGCAGTTCCATCCTCGCTTGTGGCAATCCTGGCCGTATTTGGAATAGTCGCTGCATTTGGTCTGGATACCAAAACCGTAGGAGATATTGCCTCGATAAATGGTGGCTTTCCTCCTTTTCATATCCCTATGGTGCCGGTAAATCTTGACACTTTTATGCTGATTCTCCCCTATGCCGGGATTATGGCCGGGGTGGGTTTAATCGAGAGTTTATTAACTCTTAATATTGTAGACGAGATCACCGAAACCCGCGGTAGCGGGAATAAGGAATGTGTAGCCCAGGGAACTGCAAACGTGCTTTCTGGTTTCTTCTCTGGAATGGGAGGTTGCGCAATGCTTGGCCAAAGCCTTATCAACGTATCATCAGGTGCCCGCGCAAGACTTTCGGGGATTGTGGCAGCGGTAATGCTGCTGGTATTTATTATGTTCGGCGCCGATTTGATTGAACAGCTCCCAATGGCAGCCCTTACGGGGGTAATGATCATGGTGGCAGTTGGAACTTTTGAGTGGGCCAGTTTGAGAACTTTTCGTAGAATGCCAAAATCTGATATCCTGGTAATGGTTCTGGTTACTCTAGTAACGGTATTTCTTCATAACCTGGCCCTGGCAGTGCTTATAGGAGTAATCATTTCGGCACTGGTTTTCGCCTGGGATAATGCCAAAAGAATTCGTGCCAGGAAAAGAATAGATGAAGAAGGCGTAAAACATTATGAAATTTATGGCCCTTTGTTTTTTGGTTCGGTACAGGCTTTTAATGATAAATTCGAAGTTTTGAACGACCCCAAAGAAGTGGTAATCGATTTTTCTGAAAGCCGTATCGTAGATATGTCGGGAATTGAAGCGGTGAACAAACTTACCGAGCGCTATCACAAACAAGGAAAGACCCTGCACTTAAGACATTTAAGCAACGACTGTAGAGCCTTGTTAGCTAAGGCCGATGCCATTATTGAAGTGAATATCCTGGAAGATCCAACTTACAAAGTTGTGACCGATAGGCTAAAAACTTCCTAAAAATATAAGTAAATTTATGGGTGAATTTAAAACCACACCTACGAATGAGTATTATAGAAGGAGATAAGCAGTTTGAAGAGGTAACCTCAATACAAAATAAAACCCTGCGAATAAATCTCAACGAGAATATTTATGGAACATTTGCTGAAATTGGCGCCGGGCAGGAAACCGTGCGCCATTTTTTTCGTTCAGGCGGGGCTTCTGGAACCGTAGCGAAAACCTTAAGCGCCTACGATAAAGATTTTAGCGACGCTATTTACGGCATTCAAAATGACGGAAGATATGTGACTTTAGACAGGCTAAAAGCGATGTTGCGCTACGAGACCAAACTCATCGAAGAACGCATCTCCCGTCAAAAGCACCCCAACAAACTTTTCTTTAGTTATTCCAATACCGTTGCCACCATAGATTGGGCTAAAAAATATAAAGGTCACGGGTGGCTGGGCATACGTTTCCAAACCAAACCCAAAGAAGAATACAGTGAAATTTTACTGCACGTGCAGTTTCACGAAAACAATGCAGCGCAACAGCAAATTAGCCTGGGCATCTTAGGAGTAAATTTAATTTACGGGGCTTTTTACCATTTTGACAATCCCAAAAACTTGCTCAAACATTTATTTGATCATCTCTCAACCGATAAGATAGAAATTGACTCAATCAACTTTACCGGCCCTGCTTTTAAAGAAGTAGACAACCGGCTTATGAGTCTGGAACTGGTAAAAAACGGAATTACCGAGGCCGTGATGTTTGGCCCTGACGGAAATAATATTCTACCTGCCAATATTTTATACAAGAAAAATATTCTCACTCTGCGCGGAAGCTTTAGACCCGTTACCAAAGTGAATATGAGCATGTACGAGAAGTCTCTTAAACTTTTCGAAAATGAACGCAAGGTGGAAAAAGACAATATCACGGTGATTTTCGAAATTACGCTCAACAATTTAAAGTCGGAAGGAGAAATAGATGAAAAAGATTTTCTTGACCGTGCCGATTTGCTCTGTTCGCTGGGTCAAACGGTGATGATTTCCAACTTCCAGGAGTATTATAAGGTGGTAGAGTATTTTTCGCAACACACCAAAGAGCGTATGGGGCTTACAATGGGAGTTAATACCCTGGTAGATATTTTTGACGAGAAATACTATCGCCATTTAAGCGGGGGCATACTCGAGGCCTTCGGAAAATTATTCTTCAAAAACCTGAAAATTTATCTATATCCGTTGAAGGATGAAAAAACCGGCGAGGTGATTACCAGTGATAACTTAAAGGTGCATCCCCGAATGAAGGAGTTGTACAAATACTTTAAAGACAATGGCCGGGTAGTAGATATTACAGATTACGAACCGGAAACCCTGGATATTCACTCCAGAACCGTTCATCAAATGATTAAAAACGGAGAAAGTGGCTGGGAAGAAATGATCCCGGAAACCACTGCAAAAATGATCAAGGAAAAAGATCTCTTCAGAAAATAATTATCTAAAAGGCCCTGGTAAGCTGATAAGTCCAGGGCCTTTTTTTAGTGATAAATTTGCCAAAAAAACAGGTCAAATTTAATTTAGCAGCAAATCGCCTTCTGCGGCTGAAAACGATTTTATCGCCGCATTGGGCTCTATGATATTATAGCCTTCCCAAAACCCGGGGTTGTACCTTATAAAGGTTTTAAAATCAAAATCTCCTGAAGGTTTAAAATTGCTAAACCCCGCTTTATCTAAAGGCTGTTGCTCAAAAATCACCAATTGAAATTTCCTGCGCTGTCCTGAATTTACAATCACATCAAGATCAAGCTCATTTTGTTTGCGGCGACCTTTTACATTTTTATTCTTTTCTATGATTTTCAAAGGTCGATCCACACCATAACTCTCGCCTTTTTCAAGTTCAAGGAATTTCGGCAGGTAACCGGTTTGGGTTTTAGCAAAAATCATCTTTCCGCGAAAAACATCATTTCTTTTGCTAATACCAAAGAGTTTAAAGCTCTTTAAAGCCTTTACATTTTCATAATCCAACCGATGAACTCCAAAATCTTCGATATCTACATAGATTTTTCCGCGAAAATCTGCGCCGCGTTTAGGCTTAAAATCGATCACATATACGATTGCGTCACCAAAACTGCTCACTCCCTCAAGATTTAATTCATATTTCCTGGTTTTCTCAAAAAGATCCAGGCCTATATCTTTTTTCCAGAACATATTTTTAAACAAATCCTGGATACGGGAATTCGAGCTACCCAGCAGTCTTTTTTGCTTTTCAAGCTGTTCTTTTGCCAATTCTTCAGGAGTTTTTTCACGGGTTTCTTCAGCAAGATCGTTGGTGAACTCCTCGGCGTCTACTTTTACCCCTACAAGACCCGATTTGATTTTTAAAAATGAATCGCTTTTTAAATTCTGCTGAAGAATTCCCTGCAATTTTTCGCTGAGTTCAGAAATATCTTCCAGCGCCTGCGGGTTGTATAAACTAGCTCCCCGAAGAGGCTGAATTTTTTGAGTTTCATAACTCCCATATAAATCGCCTAGAACTTCCTTATAAGAATCGGTCATATTGGGAACGCTATTTACAATACGGTTCATCAGATTTTGATCCAATTCTGGGATGCTGCTCTCTTTCACCTTTAACTGAAATTGCCGCATACTGGTAATTCGCGACTCCCTAAAGAAGTAGCGTTGCCGGGAATAGTCGTTTCGATAATTTGAGGCAATCCCGGCCCTTACTTTTTCTATGATTTCAGAAGCATTTAAAAGTTTATTGGACAGGAAAACATCAGACAGCTCGACCTCCTTTTGGTTGAGTAGAATGCTTTCTGGTAGATTTTCTTTCAGAATAAAATCAAGGCTTTCATACCCCAAACTGGATATTTTAAGGGTATCCCCTGCTTTTAATTCAGCCGAAAAATTAAAATACCCTTCTTCACTTGTCACCACGCCCCGATTGGGAGCATATTGCACAGTGGCATAGCTCAATGGCTCGCCGGTTTTAGCGTCTAGCAGCCTGGAGGCAAAATTTTGAGAAAACAGCACCTGGCTTAAAAGAAGAAACAGGATACCTAAAATGAGCTTTTGCATATAGCTTTTATTAGAAGACTAAATTTCGGGAATATTGTTACGTGAAGGCATAAAAAAAGCCTGATTTTACTCAGGCTCTTTTTAATATTTTGATAAAATTTCGGCTTAGTTTCTATAGAAACTATTTGGCCAGGCATCGTTAGAGAAATTCACATCGGGAAGCAATTTGTCGGGATCAAGCTCTACGCTTTGAATCTCCTTATCGCTTCGGTGTAAATAATTCCAGGTATCGCCTCGCTGCCAGATCTCAACGGGAAGTGTAAGCACTTCAGAAGAATCATCGGCATAGGTGATTTCCATTTTTACGGGCATAGGAATTTCACCGCGATTCGCTAAAGAGATCACATAATTCCCCTGGTATTCCTGTACTCCAGAGATCGCCAGGTCTATATTCCCGGTACCATAGAACCATCCTTTAAAGAACCAGTTAAGGTTTTCGCCGGCAACATTTTCCATATGATTAAAGAAATCGGCCGGTTGAGGATGCTTGTAGGCCCAGCTCTGGATATAGGATTTAAAGGCATTATCGAACCTTTCTTCGCCAAGGATGTATTCGCGAAGTAATAAAAGTCCGATAGCAGGTTTATAATAAGCCGTCATCCCAAGATTTCTAAGATTGGTAACATCGGGATAGGTATCGATACCTTCTCGCTGCTCGCTGGTAAACCAGCCAGTCATATTACGGGTTTGGTTTAATCTGGAAGGATATTCACCGTCATTGAATTCTAAGGTACTGTAATGATTGATAAACGTATTAAATCCTTCATCCATCCAGGCATATCTTCTTTCGTTGCTACCCACAATCATTGGAAACCAGTTGTGTCCAAATTCGTGATCGGTTACACCCCATAGAGAGGCTCCGGTGCTCTGCCATCCGCAGAAGTTAAGTCCGGGATACTCCATACCTCCTATATCAGCAGCGACGTTAACCGCACCTCCATAGGGATATTCGAACCATCTTTCAGAATAATGTTCTACTGAAGCTTTAGAATATTCGGTACTTCTTCCCCAGGCTTCCTGCCCGTCGCTTTCTTTAGGATAAGCCGATTGTGCCAAAGCTTTTTTCCCGCTGGGAAGGTTAATTCGGGCAGCATCCCAAATAAAAGCTTTTGAAGAACCAAAGGCCACATCACGGGCATTTTCAATTTTATAGTGCCAGGTTAAGGTACCTTCCTGCTTAGCGCGAAGTGACATATCATTAACTTCTTCTGGACGAATAAGGTATACAGTTGAATCGCTCTCGTGAGCTCTCTGCCATCTTTCTCTCACTGTGGAAGAAAGTACCTGTCTCGGGTTTTGAAGTGTTCCTGAAGCCACCACAATATGGCTGGCAGGAGCAGTAATTTTATAATCATAGTCGCCGTAGTTGAGATAGAATTCACCGGCACCCAGATAAGGTTCAATATTCCAGCCCTCTACGTCATCAAATACGGCAGCTCTGGGGAACCATTGAGCCATTGCGTAAATGGTACCGTCTTCTACATCGAGTCTTCCCATTCTATCCATTCCTTCTACAGGAATTTTGTATTCAAAATTCATAGAAACTGTAGCTTTCCCGCCATTGGCCGGAATAGGCTCATCGAAAAACACCTGCATACGGGTGTCGTTGATGAGATATTTATTAGAGTTACTTCTTCTAACTTTAGCTTCCAGATTAGAAATACTGTAACCTCCATCTATGTCGCCATTATATCGATTCCCCTGGATAGGAGTGGTTAAAGTTCCTCTGGAATCTTCGGTAAAACGATTTTGCTCCAAATGCATCCAGATAAAATCCAAAGCCTCGGGGCTGTTGTTGGTATAGGTAAGGGTAATTCTCCCGCTAAGTTTATGCTCCTCTTCATTTAGAGTAGCTTCAATTTGATAGTCGGTTTCGTTTTGCCAATAATCGGGGCCTGGTTTTCCTGAAGCCGAGCGGTATCGATTCCCGCTGCGATCCATAAATTCATCAAAATCGCCCTGGTTGTTTTCCACGGGCTGTTGTGCATTTACGGAAAAACTGCACAGGCCAGCCACCGCAAAAGACAACAAAAGTCTAGAAAAGCTCTTCATTAGATAAGGTTTAATTTAAATTCCCGCTAATTTAATGAAAGCCCGCTAATAAACAAGAACGCAGTCTATGTGGAGAATTCGGTTTTGAGGCCGCGATCGTACATGACTATACTGCCGGCTACCGATACATTTAAACTCAATTTAGAGCGAAATTTAACCAAATGATGCGCTTTTTCAATGGCCTGATGAGAAAGCCCGTGATCTTCGGCTCCCAGTAGATAAACACAGCGCCGGGGATGTTTGAAACTTTCCAGAGGCTGGGCGTTTTCGGTTAATTCTACCCCAACCAACATTGCGCCTTTTGGAAGATGCCTGTAGAAATCTTCAAAATCTTTATAATGAAAATAAGGCATTGCTCCCACAGCTTTATGGGTATCACAGGCCTGTTTTTCGTAGCGATTACCTATCGTAAAAATAAAACTGGCTCCCATATTCTGGGCAGACCTCCATAAAACTCCAAGGTTTTCAGGGGTTTTCCCGTTTTGGATCCCAATTCCGAAGAAGCCTTGCTTTAAATTATCTGTTTCCATCGCGACAAATTTAGAAGTTTCAATTTCTGAAAGCAAAGTTTCAGGGGTTTTACCGCATTTTTGTCAAGATTGATATTGGTCATACATTTTTACTGAAATGCGGATTAAATTTAATTGTTAATCAAAAATTTTGCGGAGCATCTTAGTGCTGGCATTAATTCAGATTAATATTTAGGCAATTCATCTAAATCAGGTCGAAAATGAAACGCATACTTATACCCACCGATTTTTCAGAAACCGCTACTCACGCTGCACATTATGGGGTTGAAATTGCAAAATTACTTAAGACTGAAGTTTGCTTCCTGCATCTCATTTCCATCCCATTAGACTGGGAAAAACTTCCGCCCGAAAAGGAAAAGCTTTATCCGGAAATTCGGGAACGAATCTCTGATGCCAAAGATGCTTTGCACCAGCTGGAGCGCCGCGCAGAAAAAGATGGTATTGAAGCAAATTCTATGTTGGTTTATAATACCGAGGTCGAGGATCTGCCCAGGTATATTAAAGAGAGTTTATATGAAATGGTGATTATGGGCACCCACGGTGAAAAGGGCCTTGAAAAAATTCTGGGCACCAATACGCAAAAGGTATTGCGGCATTCAAAAGTTCCTGTTCTCGCCATCAAAAAACATGATAAACCAATTAGCTCGCTAAAACGTATGCTCATCGCTACCGATTTCCAGGAGAAATCAAAAATGGGCTTTAATAAACTAATTGAATTAGCCCGAAAACTGAAACTGGAAATTGATCTGGTTTACGTGAACGTACCTTTCAATTTTCAGGAAAGCCTGCAAATTAAGAGACTCATCAATAATTTTACTGAAACCTATACCGACTTTGAAATCAGAAAGCATATCATCAATGCCAACAATGAGGATAGGGGTATAGGAATGAGTATTGGCGATATAGATCCCGGCATTGTTGGGGTGGTTACCCATAGTCGCTCGGCATTCCTGAATCTCTTTAGTTCCGGTATCACCGAGAGTGTAATAAATAATTTTGATATTCCGGTTTTAAGCGTGCATAGCTGAATTGAATTGGGGGAAAATCCCGATACCGCAGATTTTGATTTTTAATTAATTTGGAGATTTATTCCAACCAATTAAAAATCAGAAATATGAGAAGAATATTCTATTATTTTCGCCTACCCTTATTTTTTGTATGTTTTAGCCTTTTATTTTCCTGTAAGGATAAGGAGACAAGTTATGATGATGTTCCTGAAAAAAACGCCACTAAGGATTCCCTTACTAAAGAAGAGCGTATAAAGCGGGGAGAATATTTGATAACCATGATGGGGTGCCACGATTGTCACAGTCCCAAGAAAATGGGAGAACGCGGCCCAGAATTAATTGGTGAAAGGTTGCTATCGGGTCACCAGGAAGGCAGCCAGCTCCCGCCTATGAGTAAAGATGCTCTGGATAAAGGATGGATGCTCATCACGCCCGATCTTACTGCCGCCGCAGGCCCCTGGGGAGTATCTTATGCAGCCAATCTCACCTCTCACGAAACAGGCATAGGCACCTGGAAATTTGAAAATTTCAAGCGGGCTCTTACCGAAGGAAAATTAAAGGGCCAACCTAATGGCAGGGACTTACTTCCCCCAATGCCCTGGGAAATTTTTAAAAATGCAAAAGAAGAAGACTTGAGAGATATGTTCGAATATCTCAAAAGCACCAACCCGGTAGACAATGCAGTACCAGCTCCCATCCCACCCAATCAATTAGACAGCCTGGCTCGCACCCAAACCGCAGCGCGATAAATCTAAAATTCTGACATAAAAAAATCCCTGAAGCAAGTAAGCTTTGGGATTTGGGGAAGGTTGTGGGCGTCCCAAAGTATCCCGATAATTATCGGGACGGGAAACCCCTGACTCTCCCGATGTAAAATCGGGATGCTCTGACTACTATCAGCCGGCAGCAATCAATTTTTCAATCATCACGCGGCTTTTTCATTTTTTGATCTGTAATTCCCGCCGCAAAGCAAGGTCCCTTGCATTAAAATTTTCAGAATATACTATTCCCCAATCCCTGGCCTTTGAAGTAAAACCTTTTGTGCTCTGGAGATGTTTCACAAAACGAGTCTCAACGTTATGACTGGAACCTATATAATACCTATCCAGAGTCCTGGAATAAAGAATATAAACGTAGAATTCTGACATAAAAAAATCCCTGAAGCAGGTAAACTTTGGGGTTTGGGAAAGGTTGTAGGCGTCCCGAAGTATCCCGATAATTATCGGGACGGGAAACCCCTGACTCTCCCGATGTAAAATCGGGATGCTCTAAACCAACTATCAGCCGGCAGCAATCAATTTTTCAATCATCACGCGGCTTTTCCACTTTTTAATCTGTAACTCTCGACGAACAGCCAGCGTTCTTGAAGTAAAATTTTCAGAATATACTATTGCCCAATCCTTAGCCTTTGAAGTAAAACCTTTTTTGCTCTGGAGATGTTTCACAAAACGAATCTCAACATTATGACTGGAACCTATATAATATCTATCCAGGCTCTTAGAATAAAGAATATAAATGTAGAATTCTGACATAAAAAAATCCCTAAAGCCGGTAAGCTTTGAGATTTGGGGAAGGTTGTGGGCGTCCCGAAGTATCCCGATAATTATCGGGACGGGAAACCCCTGACTCTCCCGATGTAAAATCGGGATGCTCTGAACTACTATCAGCCGGCAGCAATCAATTTTTCAATCATCACGCGGCTTTTCCATTTTTTTATCTGTAATTCCCGCCGTAATGCAAGGTCCCTTGAATCAAAATTTTCAGAATATACTATCTCCCAATCCTTAGCCTTTGAAGTAAAACCTTTTTTGCTCTGGAGACGTTTCACAAAACGAGTCTCAACGTTATGACTGGAACCTATATAATACCTATCCAGGCTCTTAGAATAAAGAATATAAACGTAGAATTCTGACATAAAAAAATCCCTGAAGCAGGTAAGCCTTGGGGATTTGGGGAAGGTTGTGGGCGCGAAGGGATTCGAACCCCTGACCCCTTGGGTGTAAACCAAGTGCTCTGAACCAACTGAGCTACGCGCCCTTAAATTTCAATATATTTCTGAACAAGTGCTCTGAACCTCCCGATAGCTATCGGGATGAGCTACGCGCCCGAAATTTCAATAAGGTGAACATTTACAGGAACAATCCTGAAATTTCATTAAAAAAGGCCTCCTTCATTTCGGAAGCCTTTCAATGCTTGTGGGCGCGAAGGGATTCGAACCCCTGACCCCTTGGGTGTAAACCAAGTGCTCTGAACCAACTGAGCTACGCGCCCGAAATTTCAATAAATCTAAGACCAGGCTGCACCTGTTCTTGAATGCGGATGCAAATATATACTAGTTTTTTGAATTGCGCCAAGAAAAAAATAAAAAAATCATAGAATTTCAGCCACTGTAAAATTGCTGCCTCCCACAAAAACCAGGTCTTCATCTAAGGCGACCTCCAGAGCCGCCTCATAAGCTTCTGAAACCGAATGGTATGCCCTGCCTTCCAGCCCAAACTCACCGGCCCTGGAAGACAAAATTTTCACATCCATACCCCGGGGTACATCGGGTTTGGCGAAATAATATTTGGCTTTTTTGGGAAAAATCGGCAGGATTTTATCCAGGTCTTTGTCGCTGGCTACTCCTAAAATTATATGCAAATGCCTGTATTTCTCTTTTTTCAACTGTCCAAATACAGCTTTAAGCCCTGCAGCATTATGCGCAGTATCACAAATCACTTTTGGCTTTTCCTGCAATATATCCCAACGGCCCTGGAAACCTGTGTGCAGTTTTACGCTGTTAAGTCCGTTAACCACACAGTTTTCAGGAATTTCAAAACCTTTTTTCCTTAGTTCGCGAATCGCAGCGCTTAGGGTTTGTAAATTCTTTTGCTGGTAATTGCCTTTAAGATCGGTGGCATAAGTTACCGGCGGCTGCTCTTCGGCGAAAAGAATTTCAGCATTTTTCTCTGCAGCGACTTTCTTAAAAACCGGGGTGGTTTCCCGGTGCTTTTCCCCAATTACCACGGGAGTTTCATTTTTTATAATTCCGGCTTTTTCGCCCGCAATCTCTTTAAGGGTTTTCCCCAGGAAGGCCGTGTGATCCATCCCAATATTCGTGATCACAGAAACCAGCGGATTGATGATATTTGTAGAATCGAGCCTGCCGCCCATCCCTACTTCAATAACGGCAATATCGACAGCTTGTTCAGCGAAATAAGTGAAGGCCATACCCACACTCATTTCAAAAAAAGACAACTTATTTTCTTTTAAAAAACTCTTGTTGGATTCAATGAACCCGATCACATTTTTCTTCGGAATAAATCTACCGTTAATCTTGATGCGTTCCCTGAAATCCTTTAAATGAGGGGAAGTATACAAGCCTACCTTGTAACCGGCTTCCTGCAGCACCGAGCTAAGCATATGGCTCACCGAGCCTTTTCCGTTAGTGCCCCCAACGTGAATAGATTTAAATTTATTCTCTGGATGGCCCAGGTGTTCGGCCAGTTTTAGAGTACGGGAAAGATCTTTTTTAAAAGCTGAAGCTCCTACGCGCTGATACATAGGCAACTGCTGAAACATCCACTCAACAGTCTTTTTATACTTCTCCACCTATTCTGAAAGTTTAAAATTATAAATAATAGTTCCCACCTGTCTTGAAGGAGCTTTTTCATCGCTATTGAAACGGGTAGCCATAGCAGCTCTACGGGCAGGATCGGTGAGACAGGAAGCTGCATTTGTAGTTCCTTTTACCCCGGGAGTAGCATTGATCACCCTTCCGCTTCGGTCTACTTCAATTCGCACTACCACAATTCCAGATTCATTACAATCCTGTACAAATTTTTCCTTATTCAAAGCCCGACGGCCTCCCAGGCGATAATTTCCATCACCATCGAGCCCGGCCCCATTTCCATAATAAGAACTGGCATTGGGATCACCATTGGGATCACCTTTATCTCCGGCAGCATTATCATCGCCTTCCCCTCCAGATTCAGAACCTGTACGTTCAGGACCATTGAAAATACTATTTAGAGCATCGGTCGTAGACTTTTCAGGGGTGGGTTTGGGTTTTTCAACCGGAGGTTCCTCCTTTGGTTTTTCAGGAGTTTCCTTTTTTATGGGCTGCGGTTTCTTCTTTTCTTCAATAACCGGAGCTTCTTCGGTATTTTGGGTCACCACTTCTTCTTCTACTACCGGGTCGGGTTGTGAAACGGGTTCGGGTGCCGATTGCTGCGGTGCAGATTGTACGGGTTCGGTAGGCTGGTTGTCACCAGAGCCCACTTCAGAAGTACCAAAATTAATAGCGATTCCGTTTTCAGGAGGCGGATCGAGATATTTAAATCCGAAGAAAAGCAATAAAAGAATCAATAACACGTGCAATACCACCGTGATGGTAAAAGATTTTTTTTCGTGTTTGGTTTCTAACATTGCCATATTATTCGGGTTTTACTGCCAATACAATTTTATAATTGTTGCGGTTGGCAATATCCATAACATTCACAGCTTTTTCGATTGGCACTCCTTCTTCAGCCCTTAAAATTATAGTAGGGTTTTCCTGATTGGCCAACCTGGCTTTTAAGCTGCTTTCAAGTGCGCTATTGCTAACGCGTTCTTCATTGATATAAAATTGCAGGTCTTTCGTAATACTCACTGCAATATTTTGTTGGGTCGTGGTTTTTCCCTTAGCCTTCGGAAGTATTAAATCCAGGGCTTCGGGAGTTATAACCGGCGAGGTTAGCATAAAAAAGATCAATAACAGAAAAACTATATCTGTCATCGAACTCATACTAAACTCGGGACTAACTTTATTTCTACCTCTTAAATTCATATTAAGCGGGTTCGTTTAGCAGGTCAAGGAAATCAACTGCGGTCGCTTCCATTTGATGCACTACCTTATCGGTTTTCACTACCAGGTGGTTGTAACCTATATAAGCGATAATACCAACTATAAGCCCGGCAACTGTAGTGGTCATCGCGGTATAAATACCTTCTGCAAGAGCTCCCATTTGAGCTTGCCCACTGCTGGTGGCCAATTCATGGAAAGCAAGTACCATACCAATCACAGTACCCAGGAAGCCTATCATAGGCGCGGCACCGGCGATGGTTGCAAGTATGCTCACGTTTTTCTCAAGCTTATACACTTCCAGTCTTCCGGCGTTTTCTATGGCAGTATTAATGTCTTCAAGTGGGCTACCAATTCTGGAAATTCCTTTTTCGGTAAGACGGGCAACCGGAGAATCGCTTTGCGCACATCGCATTTTTGCCGATTCGATATTCCCATTCATTACACTGTCTTTAATTTGCAGCATAAAATTCTTATCGACCTGGCTGGCCGATTTAATGGCAAACAAACGCTCAAAATAAATATATACGGCCGCAAAGAGTAGAATGAACAGAATGAGAATAATAATCTGGCCTCCCAGGCCACCGCTCATCATAAGATCAAATAAAGAAAGGGTTTTTTCTTCTACTACAGGTTCTGCCTCCTGGGCGGCTTCGGCAACGCCTTCCTGCTGAAAAAAGTATAGCATAGGTATTATTTAGGGTTTGTTATTTAACGTGACAATTGCATTTTAATTGTAAACCAAATTTAGTAAAATAATCAGCAGCACAAGGGGCTTAATATAAATCTGCCGGGTTTTTAATTTTATCTGCTCCTTCAAGGACTTTTCACCGATTTTCTTCAAAAAAAAAGCCCCGCCAAAAGCGGGGCCTATAAATATTTGGATTATTATTATACCAGCTGTTTCAGCGCCACTTCAAATGCTGTTTTGCTTATTTGAACCTTATTGCTATTATGATCAAAGGTTTTTTGGATGGCGTTTTTAATCGTCATAGAGGTATCGTTAAAAATAGCTTCATCGGTCATTTGAACTCTTCTTTCCATAAAATATGCGAACACCCGGGCCATTCCGCAGTTGGCGATAAAATCGGGAATTACGCTAACCTTATTATCGGTATACTCCATCACCGGCCCGAAGAAAATTTCTTTATCGGCGAAAGGCACATTGGCTCCTGAAGAGATCACCTCGAGTTTTCGCTCAATAAGTTTATTGATTTGATCTTTAGTGATCAACCTTGAAGCTGCACAGGGCGCAAAAATTTCGGCATCGAGCTCCCAGATTTTTTCATTGATCTCATCAAATGAAATCATATCGGGATGCTTTAGGGTATTCCCTTCTTTAGTAAGAAATAATTCACGTACTTCTTCAAAACTGAAACCGGCTTCATTGATTAGCCCACCGTCGCGATCTATAATTCCTATGATTTTAACGCCCATTTGAGCCAGGTAGAATGCAGCCGCAGAACCAACATTTCCGAAGCCCTGAACTATAGCCTTTTTTTCTGAAATTTCACCTCCATAAATATCATAATAATGCCGCACGGCCTCGGCCACGCCGTAGCCTGTAATCATATCGGCCACGGTATACTTACGACTAACATCGGGGGAAAATTTTGAATTTTCCAGCACCTTGATAACGCCTTGTCTAAGCTGGCCAATGCGATTTATCTTATCGGCTTCGGTTGGCTTAAAGTGCCCATTAAAAACCCCTTCCTGGGGGTGCCATACGCCACAATCTTCAGTGATTGGAATTACTTCGTGAATCTCATCTACATTTAAATCGCCGCCGGTGCCGTAATAACTTTTCAGCAAAGGAGATACCGCTTTATACCAACGTTCAAGCACGCCCTTCTTACGCGGGTCGGCAGGGTCGAAATTAATCCCCGATTTTGCTCCGCCAATGGCAGGTCCCGAAACAGTAAATTTCACCTCCATTGTTTTTGCAAGAGACAAGACTTCATTCATATCCAGCCCCTTTCGCATTCGGGTTCCCCCGCCTGCTGCACCACCTCGCAGGGAATTTATTACCGTCCAGCCCTCGGCATCGGTCTCGGGGTCTTTCCAGTTAAATACAATTTCGGGTGCTTTTTCTTCGTATAATTTTAATAATTCTTTCATTTAGGCTTCAAATTTTCGCAAATATATAAAGTTATATAGGGTTAGATGTAAATTTTTAAATTTCGTGGATCACTCCTGAAGAGTGATCTTTAGAAGCCCCGGTTACAGAACTTAAAACATTTATCTCGCCTCTTAATTTTAATACTCCCAAAAGGCCGAAGATCAAGGCCTCCTTGAAATCGATAATTTCATTTGAAGGAATGGTAAAATGACAGGCTGAAGCTTCTTTAATTTGCTTCATCAAAAAGGTATTGAATGCGCCCCCACCGGTCACTAAAATGCGGGATTCAGGATCATTGTCAAGAGCCGCAGCTATCTGGCTGGCTATATGTTTCGAATAGGTGTGTAAAACAGCAGGGAGATCGGGATATTTTTCCAAAATCGGGAAAACTTCGGCCTGCACCCATTCTATCCCCAGAGATTTAGGGGCCTGTTTTTTATAAAAATCGAGGCTTTGTAATTCTTCAAAGAGCTTTTTATCAAATTCACCGCTTGCCGCGAGCTTTCCTCCTTCATCGAATTCTTTCCCCAGCTTTTTTGAGTAAATATTTAACACTGTATTTACCGCACAAATATCATAAGCCAGGCGCTGGTTTTTTCTTTCTGTAGAGATATTGGCAAAACCTCCCAAATTAAGGCAGTATTTATATTCTGAAAACAAAAGGCGATCTCCAATAGGTACTAATGGCGCACCCTGCCCACCAAGTTCCACGTCCTGCACCCTGAAATCGCATACCACTCTTTGCCTGGTCAAATATGCCAGTTCTGGCAAATTACCTATTTGAAGGGTATACTTGTTTTGTGGTTCGTGTTTTATGGTGTGGCCGTGGCTGCAAACCGCATCGACCTCGGTTATATGATGACTTTCAATAAATTTAGAAATCACCTGGGCCAAATAGGCTGTATATTTTTGATCTAAATCTTCGAGTCTTTCCTTAGAAAAATGAACTGCATCGGCCAGGGTTTCCTGCCAATTTAAAGGATAGGGAATGGTTTGAGCAGTTATGATATTATATTTCCAGGTATTTTTGAATTCGAAACTAATATAAGCCAGGTCTATTCCATCTAATGAAGTTCCCGACATTACACCAATTACTTTATAGCTCGCTTTTTTCATATTCGTAAAATTAATCAATCAGAATTGATAAATAGATATCAAAAAGTTATCTTTGGTCTCCAAAATTATCTTTTTTTAAAACATATTCAAATTATGGATTTCCAACTCACCGAAGAACATATAATGATTCGCGATGCAGCCCGCGATTTTGCCAAATCTGAACTCTTACCCGGAGTAATTGAAAGAGATGAAAAACAGGAGTTCCCTGCAGAACAGGTTAAAAAGATGGGAGAGTTAGGGTTTTTAGGAATGATGGCTTCACCCGAGTACGGGGGCGGTGGTATGGATACCATTTCTTATGTACTGGCTATGGAAGAAATTTCTAAAATAGATGCTTCCGCTTCAGTAGTTATGTCGGTAAACAACTCATTGGTTTGCTGGGGACTGGATACTTATGGTTCTCACGAGCAGAAGGAGAAATATCTCACAAAGCTTACCACTGGCGAAAAGCTGGGCGCTTTTTGTCTTTCTGAACCCGAAGCAGGCAGTGATGCCACTTCACAGCGTACCACAGCGATTGAAGATGGCGACCATTATATCCTTACCGGAACCAAAAACTGGATTACCAATGGGAGTTCTGCCGATTATTTCCTGGTAATTGCTCAAACCCATCGCGAAAAAAAGCATAAAGGAATTAATGCTTTTATAGTAGAAAAAGGCTGGGAAGGTTTTGAGATCGGACCAAAAGAACAAAAAATGGGAATTCGCGGGAGCGACACTCACTCTCTTAACTTCAACGACGTGAGAGTTCCCAAGGAAAACAGGATTGGAGAAGATGGCTTCGGATTTAAATTCGCGATGAAAACCCTTTCGGGTGGAAGAATCGGGATTGCCGCCCAGGCTTTAGGAATCGCCTCGGGCGCCTATGAACTGGCAAAAAAATACTCAAAAGAGCGTAAGGCTTTTGGAACCGAAATTTGCAATCATCAGGCTATCGCCTTTAAACTGGCCGATATGCATACTTCAATAGAAGCTGCCAGGCACCTGGTAATGAAAGCAGCCTGGGATAAAGATCAGAAAAAGGAATACGACCTTAGCGGTGCTATGGCAAAACTTTATGCCTCACAAACCGCGATGGATGTAGCTACCGAAGCTGTGCAAATTCACGGCGGGAACGGTTACGTAAAAGAATACCACGTAGAGCGGTTAATGAGGGATGCTAAAATCACCCAGATCTATGAAGGGACTTCAGAAATTCAAAAAATTGTGATCTCAAGAAGCATACTTAGAGACTAATAATAGCTCAACTTAGATTATGTTAAGAGGCCGTCTAAAAAGCTATTTTTTTAGACGGTTTTTTTTATTCGTGCTTTAGGCAGTTTTTACATTGTTAATGTTTTCGTTATTCGTTATGGGTTAAAAGTTAATAGGATGTTCCTACTCACTGTACTAGAGTGAACTTTTTGAGGTT
>NZ_JBSYGH010000001.1:648902-693085 GCF_054121495.1 Salegentibacter haimaensis | reverse complement strand
GTTTTAAGGGTTAATATTTCTTGTTTCAACTCTTTAAATATAATCCTTAACTGTCAGATTTTATCGTGTCTATTTCAGTTATTCCTTTACAAAATTCTTATTACTTCATGTTCAAATCAGAATTCGTTCAGATCGGTTTCCCGTTTCTCCTTCTGAGTCTTATACTCTGATGGACTAAGGCCTGTAGCCTTCTTGAACTGTGTAGACAAGTAGGTAGCACAGCTATACCCCATCTCTTGCGAGATTTCTAGGATAGTCAGTTCATCATACTCCAGTAATTCCTTTATTCTCTCTATTTTTATCTCACTGTAAAACTTTTGAATATTCTTACCTTCGAGTTTAGTGAAAATATGGGTAAGATGGCTGTAGTCATAGTGTAAACGGTCGGTTAAAATTTTTGAAAGTTTCTGGTCCCCAAAATTCTCTTCTTTATAAACCTTTGCAATAACAATAGATTTAATCTGGTTCACCAGTCGCTCATTTTTTTCAAAAATAAGCTCAAATCCCACCTTAAGCAACTCCTCCTGGAGCAGCTGAAATTCCTGGTCAGAAAAAGCCCTTTCCAATTCTGCCTCCCCCAAAGACACTCTTTTAAAAGGAATTTTTAATGCAGTCAATATCTCTCTTACGCTCCCTTTACATCGCTGACAAACTACATTTTTAATTTGAATTATATTATGATTTTCAATATTGTTCGAATTCCTGTCAATTAAAATTTCCTTTTTCATTGTTGCTGGTTTATTAGTTCTTTAGGTTGCATGCTTAGTCATTTATCCATCGTCAATCTGCACTGACTTCGAAAGGAATATTAATTTTCTTTCTTTCCCAAGCGAGAGAAATAACTCCTTCATCATTTTCTTTTTTTTGAACTTCATAAGTCAGCGCCTCCTGGATATTCTCCAACGTCTCAGATTTAACTTCCAGAACAACTACATTTTCTTTTTCATCATATTCATCCTTTCCATGTTGGTCCCATCGGGAATTGAACATAACCTTCCAATTTTCTTTTCCGGGTATTGTAAAAAAAGCATATTTCCCGGCAGGCAATGTTTCACCCCCAATTACCAAATCTTTATTGGTTTCTATCCAGGTGGCTTTGTGAGCACCGGCCTGCCAAACCGTATTATAGCCAACAAGTCCGCCAAAGATTATCCTGTCCCGTACCCTCGGTGAAGAATAATCTATGTGGATATGTGCACCATTAATGATGGCCATAGCACTGGTATGTGGGCTTAAGACTTTCTTGTTGGTGTTACTTTTTTCCTGTTGATGGTTTTCATGTTGGGCTTGCATTCCCTCTAAGGCAAACAAAGCAAACAGTATGTAAAAAATGGAATTGGTGATTTTCATAATTCAGGTTTTAAAGATTAATTGTTATTTATTACTACATCAATATTTTCTGTATTGATGTTTGAGAAAAATTTTAGGGCTCCATTCTCATAAAGGGAGTCCAGGGCATTTAACGAGGTGGAAAGCTCTTTGGTTTCATAGTTTTGGTAATCTACAAACCGAATACCTTCTATGACCCTTGGGTTTATCGCTTTCCTAAACCTTATCCCGCCATTGTTGGTGAAAAATTGATACGCCAGATAATCAACCGTGAAATTTTCTTTGTGGATCCAGTACATAAATTTATCATGATAATCTGTCCCGCCGCCTTCTTTTCGAAAACTTACTTCAACTTCATAATAGGGTTCACCTTCTACTTCATCCTCTCCTGACAGTTTTTTTATCGCGGCCGGGGAATTGAGTACGTAAGGTATCTGCACAAAGTAGTGGACAGAATTTACCCCATCACTTATCCTGGTAACCATAGAATCTGGAACAGTGACAGCTTTATTGTTTATAAAGCGCTTCAGACCCTCATTGCTGAGAACATCATGTGTGATCTTACCGGTGGAATCCTTTACGATGCGCTCCAGCCGGAACAAGTCTCCACTGCGTTTGCTCTTATATCTCCTGTTCCTAAAAGTGAAATCGATTTCAGCATTTTCATAATTTTCCCCACCGGAGACCTCTATACTTTTTTCAATAATTTTCTCACCTTCTGATTTCTTTTCGGAAGTGCCACAAGACAGCAATAATACTGAAACCAGTATAGCAGTTTGGACAGGATTTTTGCGACACAAGTTTTTCATTTTAGGTACTCTCATTTTAAAATTTTTTAAGCATTTTTCTAACCGAAGGAGAGGAGATGTACCATAGTACAAAACCACTCAGCACCGTTACAAGTCCTAACAGGGAAAAGATACGCAGCACAAGGTTGTTAAAATCATCTCTACCTTCGTAATCCATGGTGTGGGTCATCCACAAGAAATCAAACCAGCGCCAATCCCGGTGCCTTACGGTTTGAAATGAACCATCGGAGACCGAAACATAAGCTTTAATGTTCCCTGCAGTTTCGTAAGAAATCACATAGGCAGGCAAAGGCCCGCCCCGGTATTCGTGATGATCTCCCGTTTCTTCAATCATTTCAATTCCAGCTATTCTAAGATCTTCTCGCATATACTTTCCGGCGATTGCGAGAGCCTCTCCTTCAGTTATTCCTTGTTTTTCCTCCCCGGTTTCAGCGTCTATCAATTTTTCCTCGTTTACCAGATAAAAAGGTTTTCCAGCTATATCTTTAAGCTGAAGGGATTTCACACCCCCGGGCAATTCTGCAGGAGCTATTAAATTACTGAAGACTGCCTGTTCCACATGATGTTTCCTGAAGTGGTCGCCGTGGATCTCATTAATATCTGTCCAACTAAAATACATTCCGCTTACTGTCCACATAATAAATTGGATCCCAATGAATAGCCCCAGATAGCGATGGGCTTTTCTTAATTTTAATGCTGTTTTTCTTTTGACCACTATAATTTATATTTCTAAAACTTTTTATAAAAACCCTGCACCTGAAATACTAACTAACCAACTAAACAAATTTACAGGCACAGGGGGCATAGTGTAACTCTCTTTACCTTACTTCCATGGCCAAAGAATCCATCCAGGCAATGAATACTTCCTTTTCTTGAGCCGAAAGTTTCGCATCCCAATGCACCAGGGTATAGGATTGCAACGGCATTTTTCCATCTTCCACCTGGCTGCTTATAGAGCGCAATTTGCTGCTTTGCCGCCGGGAGGAATACTCCCCGAATTCACTAAAATTCAATTCTGCCTTGCCTTTTTCAATATGATCGTTCAAATACCAGGTAAACGGCTGGATCTTATTATACCAGGGATAATCGGTGTTATTGCTATGGCAGTCATAACAGGAGGTTTGCAGGATTTTATTAATGCTTTCCGGCACCTCGTAAATTACCGTAAAATCTGATTTAGGTATATAATCATCCTGATTGAGTTTAGTGGGAATAAACTGTATTCCCACAAACGCAACTAATAAAGCCAGGCCGATGATCTTCAGAAATTTCATTTTATTAAATTTCTTTCTGGACCTCCCCACAATCAAGCATACTTTGTCCAAAATAAGGGTTTCTTATTTCTTCACTGGTACTTAACCAAATTGCACCTTTATTGTCATTGTACATGGGGCAAAACTGTTGGTAAAGTGTCCCGGGAGAACCTGTTATTTCCAATAAATCTACCAGGTCAACGCTCAAAATGTCAAAATGCTCCCTTTGGTGCGCCATATCGCTCATAGTAATATGCTCCGCATGTTCTTTGGCATCTTCAATAATTTCGGTAAGTTCCTGCTGATCTCCGGCTTCATAACCGCTCATATCAAAGTTTTCAAAAGCTGCTACGAGATTTTTACCAGCTTGCGCAGCCCCTTCCGAATTATCGTCTACCAGGGCATCTTTTAATTCCATATAATCATTAACAATACGTTCGGTTTGTGAATCCTGGATTTCACTGCCAGACATATCTTCTGAAGCTTGTGACCCACCTTCCATCTTATCTGAATCGGTGTTCATATTTTCATGATCCATTGTTGAATGGTCAACGCTCCCTTCTTCATTGTTGTTCTTACAGGATACTACTGTTAAGCTTGCAAATACTAACATTGCAATTCCAAAATTTACTCTTAAATTTTTCATTTTAATTTGTGTTAATGGTTATTAAATTATATTGATTACTTGTTAAAATCTTATACTAAGTCCACCCCCTGCACCAAACCGATTGTCATAGCTTCCCATGATGGAAAAGTTTTTTGCCAGGAAATATTCGGCCCCCACGGTAAGGACTTCTTCTTTTTCAAAGTTTTCCCCTTCGGGAAGTTCATTTACCCAGCCAAAATCTGCCTGGAATTCATATTCTCCAAAGATTGCAATCCTTCGGAAAAGCAGAATTTCCCTGCTCAGGCTTATTTGTGGGCGCAGCTTATTGTCCAGGCGCACATCCAAATTGAACATGTAAGGAGTGAAATACCTAATCCCTGCTATAGCGGTAGTAGCAATTTCATCCAGGCTATTGGCACCTTCATTTTCCACATTTACCCCACCAAAAACCCTAAACCAGTCGTTTAAATAACGTTCATACGTAAGTTCTGCCTCCAAATTTTGATTCCAGCCATATTCCCCACGGACAGTAAACTGGTTGCGAATGTTCGAAGAAATTAAATTGAATCCCGTCATATGGGAAGCGACATCCACCAATCCCCAGGTAAAAAAGTGATTGCTCGTATTGGTGAGGGTCTTGAGGGGATGATCTTCCAGCCGCTCATCCCTTGGGGTTCCGTAACTAAAGATTCGCGCCATCCCGGCATCCAGGTGATAAAGAATGTGGCAATGAAAGAACCAGTCGCCATATTCATTGGCATCAAATTCAATCACCACTTTTTGCATAGGTGCCACATTCACCGTGTGTTTTAACGGGGAGTATTCCCCGTGTTCGTTTATGACCCGAAAAAAATGCCCATGTAAATGCATGGGATGGTGCATCATTGTAAGGTTGTTTAGGGTTATACGGGTTACCTCTCCCTGTTTTATCTTTATTTTATCACCTTCAGACAAGGGGACACCGTTTAAACTCCATATATAACGCTCCATATTACCGGTTAAATTCAGGAGGATCTCCTTAACGGGTTTATTTTCAGAAAAATCGGTTTTTTCAGGGGCTTCCAGGTAATCATAATTAAATTCCGAAAACATGCCGCCTTGCATGTCCATTTCCTGATCCATTTCTTCTCCAGCATCTTTATCCATCTTCATTTTTTCCATCTCCTCCTCATCCATATTATCGTGGTCCATCATCATCGTGTCGTTGGACTTTTTCATTCCATCCATCTCATTCATGTCATGGTTCATTCCTTCCTGATCCATACCTTCCATTTCACCGTGGTCCATACCTTCCATTCCGTCCATCTGCATACCGTATTTTTCTGCCGTTTCGTGCGGTGTTTCTTTACCCGGGTTAAATTTCATTGCAGGGGCTCCCATTTTCATGTCCATGTCTGCCATTTGTTTCATCATCCCAATTAGGTCTGGTTTGGGCACCTCTGGTGCACTTATTACTGACCCCTGGCCAAGGAATGCCGAGGTTTGGCCGGTACCGTCTTGCGCAGTAGCCCGAACTTCCAGTTTTCCGCTCTCGGGAATGGTAACAATAAAGTCATAAGTTTCAGCTACGGCAATGAATGTTTTGTTACGCTCTATAGGTACTACGTCCAATCCGTCTGCAGCTACCAATAACGGGGTTTCTCCTCCAAATGTCAACCAAAACTGGGTAGAGGCCGCTGCATTTATAAATCTTAATCTTACCCTTTCTCCCGGTTCAAACTCAGGATATTCCTGGCTCGTCGCTCCGTTTGTAATGAAAGCAGGATAATACACATCAGATATATCCATCCCTTCCATGCGCTGTTTCCAAAAATTAAGCTGGGCTCCCAAAGCTCCTCTCCCAATTGCTTCACTTAAAGGAACAACTGTTTTCTTTTTTATCCCGTACCATTCTAATCCTCGTTTTAGAGTTCTTAAAACCTCGCTCGGCTTTTCATGCGTCCAGTCAGCTATGACCAAAACTAAATCTGTGTCATAATCCAGATCCTCCTCAGGGTCTTCAATCACAAAAGAACCGTAAACACCATCCTGCTCCTGTAAGGCTGTGTGGGAATGGTACCAGTAAGTTCCTGCCTGCTTTAGCTCAAATTCATAGGTGAACGTTTCTCCTGCTTTAATAGGTGGAGTTGTTAAATAAGGTACTCCGTCATGAAAGTTTGGAAGCAGCAGACCATGCCAATGAACCGAAGTCTCAACATCCATTTCGTTTTTTACGTGGATAACAGCATACTCTCCTTCTTTAAATCTCAAAGCTGGACCAGGAATACCACCATTTATAGTCATTCCCGTTTTTTCTTTACCTCCTATATCTACCACTTCCTGATCAATAGTTATAGTATATTCTCTTACAGGTA
The DNA here is from genome assembly GCF_054121495.1 of Salegentibacter haimaensis. Taxonomy (NCBI): domain Bacteria; kingdom Pseudomonadati; phylum Bacteroidota; class Flavobacteriia; order Flavobacteriales; family Flavobacteriaceae; genus Salegentibacter; species Salegentibacter haimaensis. The sequence goes on along the minus strand of NZ_JBSYGH010000001.1, from coordinate 686,733 downwards.
AGTTATTAACATTTCCCTCTACCGATGGAGGTTTTTGGGCGTGTGCAAAATTTATAGTTATAACTACCAGCAATACCGAAAAAAGATATTTTTTCATTTCATTTTAATTTAAACAATTAATTATCAGTTGAATATGAAGCAATTATAAGGAATACCTCACTTCTAAAGTGTAATCTGCAGGAATATTTCTACTCACTCCTATAACAGATATTACCACCAGCTATTAACTAACCGGCACTGACAAAAAGGTTTCAATCAAATAAGGAAAACCTGATCCCGAAGATAAATATTATGGATCAGCAAAGGGGGAGAATAGAATTTATAGGCTGGCACCTGCCGAGGTATGCCATTGAATAGAGCAACATAGGAATTCGCAAGTGCTCCTAAAAACACCTGTTGCTCAAGATCCAGAGATAAAAATGAATTTTTCAACTCGTCCTGACCTTCAACCAAAATTTTTTCGTTACTACAACAATGATCCTTGTTTATGGAAGTGCCCCTATCGGAATGATCATGAATTCCCATTACGCAACTTTTAGCTTCAGAATAGACAGCCATATCCATTAAGAGTCCCCCACAGAAATGTTTGTCTACGGTAAAGGACGAAGTAGACAGCAACACTGTAAGTGCCATTAGAACAGAAATAGTATTATGAAATGTTCTTTTCATCGTCAATGGAGAAAACATTGCCATAACAGAAATGATCTCGTGATTTTTTCGTATAAATAGCGAAATTACCAAAAAAAAAGCAGTCAGAGTTATACTATTATGGAAAAATGTTATACTAATCGGATAACTGAAATAAGCGTTTTTAATTTCATTACACTGGAACTCTTTGAGCGGCATCTCGGCGAACCTTAATATCACCAAAGACTGCGATAATTTTTCACCCTTGTAAGGACTCTATTGATGCTTTTTATCGTTCTTCGTAAATAAAGTTTTAAAGCACTTCCCTAATCTTTATTTTCCATTTACCGTGGTAACTTTTTCTGTAGTGAGAATCTTCTCGGGATTGATATTTTCATCAAGCATTTTTATGAGACCATTTATTTGTCCATTGATGCTCTGTAGCCGGGTTTTGATGTCTTTACTCTGATGTTCGTGACTGGCATTATACAAGTTCTAGATATGAAGGTTCTAGTTATGAATGGGTTTGGGTTCCTGGGGATTTCACTGCTCCTCCACCAGGAATTGAAAATACGCCGCATAATCATGTTGATCATCCTCATGGCCCGTCGGTAGGAACAAATAATCATCCAGTGGAGGTTCTAATTGATTCAACAATTTCCGAGCATCCTTGTTTGGATAAGGTATTAAATAGGGTTCTCTCCTCAAACAGTGCTTTATTTAAGGAAACCGTAGGTCAATTTATTGATAATCCCAAATACGATCTCACATTTACACTTGGTGATTGTTCAGGTACTGCAGATGCATGTACGAATGCAGATAATATTGAAACGACTGGAGAAATATTTATAAAATTTGACAACCTTGACTTAAATCCTATTGATTTGGCTGCGAATATATTGCACGAAGGTGTACACGCTGAAATTTTCAGATATGTTCAAGAACATCATGAAGGTAATGTCGATCCAAATGACAAACCTAGACTTTTCGAATATTATAAGTATTACAAACTTGCGGTTGATGAAAAGCATATTGACCACCCATATATGGCAGAATATTATATTGAACCAATTGCCAAAGCCCTCCGAGCATTAGATAATTTTCAATATGAGGAGAATTATTATAAAATTTTTGCGTTAGATGGTATTGGAAGTTGGGGACTTGAGGAAAATGAATTGATTAATGAAAATTTTTCCCAGTATAGGAATGAAGTTTCGGATAATTTCTCAATCGAATGTGATGAATAAAAGTTTTGGTATTTTATTGTCCATATTTTTTTTGATTTCTTGTAATATCCACAATCAATCTAAAGAAGAAATTGAAATATACTCCCTAATGATCGATGAGTTGGCGATAGCATTTCCTTTACCTCCTATGCCTTCACAAGATGATTTAGAAGCAGCCATAGATAATACAAATTGGGACTCAATAAAGTCTGTTAAAACTACTTTAGTAGTAGATACAGTTATGTTTCGTGTAGAGAAAAGAATTTCACTTCCCCAAAAACATTCAGAGTTTGAAGAATTAAATGCTAAAATTATTAATTTGCCAGCAAAAGTTGTTAATAAAGACCTTTTAAAATCAAAAGAAGGCCATTCGTTGATCTATGGAAATTCTTTGGAGGATTTTATAGGTGATTACCCTCAAATGGTTTTCATATCTCGGATTGCATTTAATGATGACTTAACTAAAGCATTTTTATTTGCAGGTCATGCAACAGGAAGGTTATCTGGCTTTTTAAATCTCTACCTTTTACAAAAAGAAAATGAAAGATGGAAAATCATTTATAAAAAGAATGTAGAGGTCTCCTAAAAATTCACTTCTATAATTCACCATTTAACAAAAATACCGGATGCTAGGAATAAAAATCATATTTCTAATCTCAATTTTCCTTGTATCTGCCTGCAAAAATCAATCTGGGCTTTCAAGTTCTACAGAGATTAATAATGTTTTGGAGGCGTTTGCTTCCAAAAGCACCACACAAAGAGAATTTTTTTTTCGCACTCTTCAAAATACCAATACTTATTATAAAAAACCTTTTCAGGTGATTTCTGAGCCGGGTAGCATTATGATTAATCAGTACAACGAAGGATATATAGCACAATGGAAAAAAGAGTCTGATACTGCCAAATCGAAGGAGTCGAAAGATGAAATTGCAAAGAAATATAAAATACAGCCAGAGCAAGTTTTTAAGCCTGAAGATAGGGAGTATATGTTGGCTCAATTAGAAAATTTAAGGTCTCTGGATCTTAGAAATTTTAATATTAAAAACTTAAGTCTTCAAAATTCAGAGGATTTTCCGGTCATCACTCAACCCATATTCAATAAAGCGCATAACAGAGCTGTTATCTTTATAATTTCAAAGGGTTATGAAGGCCTCGAAGTTTATAAGAAGGGTGACGGGAAATGGGATTTTTATTTTGCATCCACTCTCCTTATAGAATAGTATTTTTTACTGCGAGTAATCTCCATAAGGTATTTCTAGAATGGCGAAGTTTTTTCAGATGGGTATTACCATTGGAAAAAAAATAATTAAATACCAAAAGTTTAAATAATTTAGGAATTTCCATACGATAGGCAGTATAGAATTTTTTCAATAATTCAGAATAATTACCTTCAAACTTATAACCTCCCCCATATGTTTGGGGTCTTTACCTGGAAGTGTTGCAAAATCTTCTTCATTTGGCATTAATTGCAGTTTACTATAAACCCGTTCAGCCCATTCCCTCTTTATTCCGCTAAAGCTTCATTTCGGTGAATGCGCTTCTCTACAAAGGTCTTGGACACCATCGAAGAAATTTAGACTTCCATTGCGCTAACCCGATGAAAAATCGGATCGCTACATTCCAGTTCTAAATTTTTCGATGAAGTCCGCCTGGGTTCCAATTGAATCGTCTTTTGGTTTTAATGAGGCGCTATATGAACTAATGGGACAATTACCAGGTTAGTGAGATTTACTTTCAATTTGTTTATTCGAAACATCGGGTAACTCTAAAATATTCAAATTTTAGCCTGGTATTTATTTACTCATTCTTCTTTCTAAGATATTAATTGCACACATAGATTCCTTTTTCTTATGCAAGGATACAGGATATAGAAGTTAGCCGGGCTGCATAAGCCGGTCGGCTGCGCACTCCCTTTTATAATCCCTCTCTAATTCTATATCCTGTAAGGAATCTGCATCAAAAAAGGAAATAGCATACGGCTCTATAAGAAGTAAATCAATTAGAAATTTCACGAAATCACTAAATAGCACCATATCTGCAATCGGAACGATAGGTCAAAAAAGGGAAAAGCTCCGGATATAAAAAGTAAATCAATTTTTTCATAAGTTCTGTTTGAGGTCCTACTACTAGTTATTATAGGTATTTCCAGAAGCAATTTTTAGCTCCTCTGAGAGGGACCTATCCTCTAGAATTGTTTGAACTTTTTTGAGCCAATTTTTCAGAAAATCACTTCTAATTACTTATATTTAAATCTGATAGCAAATTTTTGACTTTCCGGCTATCTGATTTGACTTTCCATTTTTTATTTTAAAATCGATACAGGCAAAAGCTGCCAGGTATCGAAGGGTTCAAAATTTTGTGCTGTGCACAAAAATGTAGAGCAAGAGGGTAACACGCTGCGCGATGTTAAGGCCACAATTTCATTGAATTTTATATCAATTGCCTTGGTTTGATAGAGAATTAAATGATCCCTCTTAGGGGGTTATGAGTTTTTTCATAAAAAACTTTGGGAGCCTAGTATTTACGAGGAAAAAATTATGAAAAAATGGATAAAGAATTTAAAAATCAAAAATTTGAGGGTCTTAAAATAAAAGCTTCAGTGGCCAAACGTTTTAGAAAATTTGCCAGAGCTTTAGCCAAATCTCAATCTAATTGCCTCCAGCTTATGTTGGACTTTTTTGAGCAGAACAGGCTCTCTCCTACCCAGGACCTGGGACCTAATATGAGTTCCCTGGAGAACAGCCTCAAAAAAAGAATCGATGGCTTTAGTGCTATCCTAAGGGATATTGAAAAAACTCAAACCAAACCTACCCAGGCAATGCTTGAAGCTCTTTTTGAAGCAACCGCCACGCCGGGATCTTCTAAACCCACTATTGATATCGATAAGCTATTGGAAGCTCATGAGCTCTCTTCTCACACTATAGAGCCTAAACAGACCTCTTCTATAAATTCAGATTTAATAAACCTGCTCGAGAACACCGAATACATCACTCCGGCGCTGGGCCGTCCTTATCTGAGATTAAATATTACCCGCAATAAATTTCAATTGCTTAAAGCCAAATATCATGTACATAAACAGTAGTCCGGAGAAATCAGGTGCCAACTATTGTACATGCATCTCCAAATATCTGAGCTATCTGGAATATTAAAAATCTAAAACCAGAAAAAATGAGTCAAGTTAATTACATACGTCATCTGAACAGAGTTCTACGGGAATTTTCCCAGGACGACCGAATCACTTCTTCGCATCGAAGCCTGTATCTGGCCTTTTTTGAGCTGTGGAATCAAAAGCATTTCCCCAAAACCATAATGCTTAATAGTAAACAAGTAATGGGTCTGGCCAAAATACGCTCCAGAACTACCTATCACAAACTGCTTGGTGAGCTCGAAAGTTGGGGATACCTCCAATACCGTCCATCCAATAATCCAAATATTGGTTCTCTCATTAAGATGTCCAGATTTGATACACTACCTGATCAAAAAATGAACAGAACCTATCCAGTTTCTGAACAACTACCTGTTCAAAAAATGGTCTCTTTTAATAAAGAAAAAGATAAACATATTATAAACTCTTTTAAACGTATAGGTCCAAAAAATGAACAAATAGTTTTTAAGTTTTTTGAAGAAAAAAATAGAAGTCTATTGGAAGCTAAAGAATTTTATAATTTTTATAAAAATATAAATTGGAAAATAAACGGAAATATACCGATTACCAATTGGCAAGCCTATGCAGAAAAATGGATGCTTAAGGCTGACGAAATAGAGAAAACTAAAAGGTTTAAGCGACTTGTCCAAAATCTGGACCACCTGTATACTGGGAAGCATAAAAATTATGGGCAGCCGTTATAAAAGTTAGGAAGACTATTTATTTAAAGAAATTTATTATCAATAGTAAAAATCAAAACTATGCTTTTGAAAGGTGTTTAAAACCTCGGACAAAATTATCTTTCTATTGCATACAAGCATAACGGTCTGGAGTAACTATCATAGCTTTAAATCCGTGAGGATCTACTTTTTCCTTAAATGTCCAGCGGACTATTTAATGTTCTACGCTATTAAGCTCGTTAAAGGCCATTAGTTAGTTCTTTAATCTCGTTCATTATACGATCAAACCGCACCTGTTGGTCCTCGTGATATAAATTTCCAATAATAGCTTCTTGCATGTTCGCCTTTTCCCGAATTGATGCAAATTGTACTTTCAGGAATTGTTGAACTTCCGGATTAGATTTCTGAATTTGTTCTCTAAAATTAGAGGTATAGTTAAGAAGGTAGACAATATCTTCAAAATCGTGACTCATCCTGGGGTCTCTTCCTCCTCGACCTTCAAACGCCGCAAATTTGGTAGCTAAAAAATAAGGCAAGGTAAGAATCCTGATCTCTACATTTTCGATTTCTATAGTTATAGAGTTTTCAAATCCAGATTCAAACCAGGGATTTGCTGGCGCCCATCCTACTTCGGTAGTCGACATGACATCTACTTTAATCTCCTTTAAACGAAATCTACAAATTACATCATCTTCGGAAGACTGGACAAACCCCTTGTCTTCAAGAGCTATACGGAGTTTTTCGAGCTCTCCGACATTTGCAATTTCTAAAGTAATATCAATATCTTTTGTTGGTCTTACATCTTCAGCTGCCGGATCATCTATATATAAACTAACCATCGCACCGCCTACATAAACTACCTCTTTATTCAGGTCACCTAATGCGACCGCAACCCTACTGGTAGCTTTGCGATTTATTAAAGTATTCTTTAGCATAAACGCTTTTTTAATTCTTCAATTGCAAAATTCTTTTCACGTGCTCTTCCTACTCGTAATACATCACAAAGAGACATGAGCTCATAAAACTTCTCATCTTTTAAACATGCTTCCGGTATGTTTGGATGTAATGGCTCAATGGATTGCCCACGTATATCTCCTTTTCCATATGGCCATACATAGGCCTCCTGACTTTCAATAACCTCATTTAGGGGCGGTGCCGAATGTGCCGTTGCAACTCCTCGTACCAATGCTCCGGGTTGCTGAGGATATACATATGGCAAACCATATTGAAGAAAGTCTAGAATAGCTGTCTTCATTAATCGTTTTTTATCCGGAAAAATTAATCCTGCAATTACCGACCTATTAATGCTTTCACTCACTTCACTACCACTTATACCAAGCTCATATGAAAGATCTTTCATATACCAACTTCTATCTTGCTTTGCAGCAATTTTGAGAAGGATCACTATATCGTGCGGTCTCATTCCGCTATGTTTTTTCATAGCACTGCTATTTAATTATAATCAAAAGTAGTAATTATTTCTCAATTCGCGATTCGCGAATCGCGAATTGAGAAAAGTATTTTTCTGAACTGCGATCAAAAATACTATTCATCATAAACATCGAATATCCGTCTAAAAAAAGCAGTGGGAAGTTATAAACTTTAAAATCTGAAGCATCTACCAGACCCTTAAGGACTCAGTCCGCTTTAGATAAATATTGCTCAAATTGTTTTAAGGTGATTTCTTCTTTCTGTATTAGTAAAGTCCAATAATTGAAATAATTGCAGGGAAGTTTTCCAGCCAGCAGTAATTATAGAAAAATCTTAGAGGAAGGTTAAAAAGGACATAATAGCAATTTCCATAACCTCAAGCAAAGTGTATATACTCAATAAAGAAAATGTTCTTGATCTGTAAAAATTTACGGAAATACTCTACTGAAGAAGCGGTAGAAGTACACGGGCATCTATAGATTTTTGATAAAATGGTAAAAGCAGGAACTATCTTTTCTCAAAAAGCTTCTGAAAGGCTTGCGCAACTATGTGGTAAAGTCAATCCTCAATTCAATTTACTTAGAAATGAATCTAAAAAGCGACATTTGCCTTGAGTAAGGTTTAAGGATTTATTCCCTCACATTCCATTAAAAATTATCGCATTTTTAATAAATCGTGCCTCTAATTACATACCCTACCTTAATTCAGAATATCTTTTCAAGATCTATAAATCCATATTAATAGTTCCTGTTTTAGAAAGGTCAATAATTTACGGGTCTATAATCAGGATCAGTTATTTTTGAAAAAACAGCGATAAGACTAACATCCTTCCATACTTCTTCCTCCTCATCATAAAATTTTTGATCCATCTTGGTCTCAAGAGTATTCTCATCCAAAAATTTAAAAGAGGTGTACCTGGGAAATGCTTCAGCACAATCAGGTCTATCTATATCATTTGGCGGATCCTGGACCTCAAAAGAAACCACCTGGCCATCTTTTATTGTCAAATATTTCCCAGTGCCTTCGGGGCCAAATCTCATGAATAAATACGGTAAATTATGTCTGTATCCGTCAAAAGGCATACCATTACTCATTACAAATAATACATCAGCTCCCTGACTAGATGACCGAATTGATATATGATGATCTCCCATCATATTCATATCTTTCTCAAACCAGGCTTTATCCAGTTCTTTAAAAAAATCATATTCAGCATTACCATCTTGATTGATATCCATTGCTACATCTGAAGTTAACAAAACCACTTTGTAATATCCCAGATAAGGGGGATACAGGTGGTTCTACATCCTCCTTGCCACACGCAACAATGCCGATTATAAAAATTACCAGAATTACTTTTAAAACGATTCGCATAGTTAGTTTTTAGAGTTCTACTTGAACAGGTCTCAGTTAAAAGCAAACCAGCTGTCTTAATTGATTTGGGATAAATTTAATTTCTTGCTATAAAATAATATCAGTTGAAGCTAAAATAAATGTCAAATCGAAAAAAGATCTATTCTGTACCTATTCTGTACCCACTGTAAAAAAGAAAGGCTCCACATTTCTGTGAAGCCTTGTCTTTGCTAGTAGCGGGAACTGGACTCGAACCAGTGACCTTCGGGTTATGAGCCCGACGAGCTACCTACTGCTCTATCCCGCGATATTGGACTGCAAATATAAGGTAGAATTTAAGTTCCCACCAAAGTTTTTCTGAAAAAAATTCTGAGGAAAATTTTAAGCTTTAAAGCCATCTGAAGCTCAGATGCTTATGCCAAAAAATTATTGTTCTATACTCTGCGCCTCAAAACTCCGAAGTTCATTTGCTTCGAATTCTACACTAATTTCGATAGGATTACAACAGTTTTCGCAATCTTCGATGTAGCCTTGTTCTCTTATGGAAGGGTCGAGCAATACCGAAATCTCCTCCCAACAATAAGGACATTGAAAAAAATGCTCGATCATAACTCTACGTTTAATAACTGCCCGGTTAACTGAAGCAATTCCATCTCGGCCATCTTAGCATCGTATTTTGCAAGATTGCGACTCGTTCGGGCATCGAGCAGGTTAATTTGTGCCTGCCTGAATTCCAGCCCCGTAATTCTCCCTAACCTGAATTGCTCCTCGCTGCGCTCAAAGTTATTTCGATTGGTCGCCACGTTTTCTTCCTGAACCCTGTAAATAAAAAGTCTATTCTCATAGTTCCCCAGGGCATTGGCTATATCTCGGCGAATCTCGGCGCGTAATTGTTCTCTTATAATCTCCTGATTCTCATAGCGAATTTTGGCATTCTGAACTCTTACCTCACGACCCCCGCCATCAAATAAATCCCATCTAAGGCTCACCCCCCCCCGAAAGTCCGGTGGTGGTTTGAAAAGAGCCGGGAAAGAAAGCCGTGGCCGCACTCCTGTTCCAGTTCCAGCCATAAGAACCGTTTAGCCCCACAGTTGGCAAATAACCCGATTTACTCACCTTAATATCATACTCACTAATCGCAAGGCTTCTCTCAATCTGTAAAAGCGATACGTTATTTTCTTCAGCTGTTCCTACGAATTCCTCGATTAGCAATGGAGAAATAAAACCCAGGCTGGTATCTACCTCAAAATCTCTGGCAGTCACAGGCCGGTTTAAAAGCACATTTAGATCTCGCTTGGTATTGGCGAGCTGCTGCCGGGTTTCCAGCAGCACTATGCTGTCGTTATTCACATCTACTTTTGCATTTAAAACCGCCAGGTTATTGCTCTGCCCATATTCAAACTGATAGGTGGCCCTGGTCACCCGCTCGGCCGAAATCTCCAGCCCATCTTCCAGCACCCGAATGTTCTCACTTAACCTCGCGATCTCGTAATACACGCTCATTATTTGCAAAATTCCGGTTTCTATGGTTTCCCGGGCTTCAAGCTGCGAAAGGTTATACTGCTCTTTTAGACTCTTAAAATTATAAAGACGGCCCAAGCCGTCGAAAAGGGTGTAGTCTACGTTGATTCCGGCATTATAGCGGTTATTTTCGATGCCTTCCTGCTCAAAGATCTCGCCGCCTTCAGGTTCGGTCACACGATCCTGTAGATCGTAAACTGCCCCGGCCTGGGCACTCACCTGCGGCAAATAACCCGAGTTGAGAATACTCTGATTATTTTCGGCAATTTCAACCTCGTTTTTGGCTATACGTATTCCGAAGTTTTCATTCAAGGCTCTCGCGATTACTTCTTCTTTGGTAAGCAAAGTATCCTGAGCCGAAAGTATTCCGGTAATCAAAATCAGGATAATGCTGAAAAACTTATCTCGATTCTTCATGCAATTCTTCTTCTCTTTGTTCTTTAATAGCCCGCTCAACATCTTCGCTGGATGCCTTTTTGCCTGAGGCCAGCCAAATCGTACCTGTTTTGATATTATTGCTTATAGAAAGCAGAAGCGGCAATAATAAAAGCGTTAGCACCGTGGCAATCGCAATCCCGTAGGAAATGGAAATCGCCATAGGCTTTAAAAACTGTGCCTGCCGGCTTTTTTCAAGCAAGAGAGGTGCGAGTCCCGCAATAGTGGTAAGAGAGGTAAGGAAGATCGCTCTAAACCTGGCCCTTCCGGCCTCATAAAGGGCGGTTTTAAATTCCATACCTTCCCGCAGGTAGCTATTGAATTTACTAATAAGCACCAGCCCATCGTTCACCATAATTCCTACCAGGGCAATAATTCCCAGCGCCGAAAGCACATTTATAGGGAAATCGTGAAACCAGTGCCCCCAGGCTACTCCAATTACAGAAAAAGGGATCATAATCATCAATAAAAACGGCTGACTATAACTTCTGAAGGTAAAGGCGATCGTGGCGTAAATAAGAAATAACACTATGGGCAAAACCGCTTTTGCTGAATTTGCCAGTTTTCCGGCCTCTCTGTTTTGACCTTCGTAGGAAACCGCGATACTCGGATACTTTGCCAGAATTTCGGGCATAACATTTTCCTGAATATCGGCAAGAATATCGGTTGAAGAGCCATTTGGGTCTTCCATATCGGCATTTACCCGTATTTCCCGAAGCCCGTCAAGATGCGAAATAGATTCGGTTCCTCTTATAATTTCATAATCGGCGATTTCAGCAAAAGGAACTCTATTTCCTGAAGGGGTTACAATTCTAAGGTCGTCGAGGTCATTTATCGAACTTCGATTGGCAAGATCGTATCTTACCCAAACCCGAATTTCATCCTGTCCCCGTTGAAAACGTTGCGCCTGGGTTCCAAAAAACGCGTTTCGAATTTGCCGCATGACCTCACCAAGATCCAGGCCGAGTGCAAAGGCCGAACTCTTCAGCTTTACATTGAGTTCTTTAATTCCCTTGGGATCATTATCGTTTACATCCTTCAGCAGCGGATTGTTCTCAAAATTCGTCTTTAGCTCCTCCTTTGCGGCTTCCAGTTCGGCCAGGTTATTCCCTAAAAGAGAAACTGAAACCGGGGAACCTCCAAAATTTCCTCCCGAGCCAAAAGTGAGGTTTTCCACTCCAAATACCGGCCCTACTTCATCGCGAATCGCATTGGTAATTTCAGGAGAGCTAAAATCACGCTCCTCGCCCGGAAGCAGATTCACCTGAAGTGAGGCCTTATTATTACCCGGCCCCACACGTTTTATGATATTTTCAACTACCTGTTTGTTGTCGGTTTGGCGCGCCGTAAAATCTTCGTTTACCCTCCAGGCAGCAGCCTCGACCATAGTGATGATCGAATCGGTGCGTTGGGGGTTTACGCCTTCAGGCATCAAAAGATCTATGCTCACCCTGTCGCTGGCAATACTGGGAAAAAGCGTTACCCGAATCCAATTCCCGCCAATAGCTCCAAAAGTTAGGATTAGCACGGCCGATAAAATTCCCAGGGATAAAATTTGCTGATTCAGGGTAAACCTAAGTATGGGACTATAAAATTTATCGCGTAAAAAGCGCATTACCTTATCCCCATAATGGTTTATCTCTCTCATTTTACTGAAAAAGCGCCTCATTCCGCGTTTCTTCTGTTCTCCATTCTCCTGCTCTCTTTTTAAAGCTTTTGAATGGGCGATATGCGCCGGTAAAATGATAAGCGCCTCAACAAGCGATACGACCAGGGTTAAAATTACCACCGTAGAGACTTCACTGAAGATTTCTCCAATTCTACTATCGAGGAAAAGAAAGGTCGAAAAGGCCAAAACCGTGGTGGTGATCGCCGATAAAATTGGAGGTACAACCTCCATAGTTCCATCTATAGCCGCCTTAAACGGGGGTTTCCCCATTTCGTAATGCTGATAAATGTTTTCGGCAATTACAATCCCGTCATCTACCAGAATCCCGATTACGATAATCATTCCAAAAAGCGAAAGCACGTTGATGGTCACTCCCATACTTCCGGCAAAGATGAACATCCCAAGAAAAGCGATAGGCAATCCAAAAGCCACCCAGAAGGCAAGACGGGTATTCAGAAATAAGGAAAGGAAAAACAATACCAGGACCATCCCCATTACCCCATTTTCCACTAAAAGTTTGGTACGTTGACCCAGGGTTATCGAACTGTCGCTTACTACATCGAGTTTGATATTGGTGCTTTTTGCATTATAATCGTCAATATAGGCATTGACTTTCGCGGCTGTAGAAAGCAGGTCTTCAGAATTGGTGTTGCTAATCCCGACATTTACGGCAATATTTCCGTTGAAATAAAGCGCATTAGGAGTTTCAGAAAACTGGTCTCTTACCACTGCGATATCGCCCAGGCGAATTACCTGGCCTCCCGGGTCGGCACGCAGTACGATATCATTTAAAGCATCGGCATAATAGGAACGGGCATTGGCGCGAATCAAATAATCTTCGGCCTGGGTTTTTATGGTCCCACCGGTAGTTAAAATATTGGAAGCGCCCACTCTTTGGGCCACTTCTTCAAAGGTGAGATTATAGGCCAATAAATCGTTCTGGCTTACCGAGATCTCGATTTCCTCTTCAGGAAAGCCGGAAATTTCAATTTGCGAAACGCCGTCGAGCATTCGTAAATCGTTTTCTATTTGCTGGCTTATTCGCTTCAGGGTAGCTAGCGGTACATTATCGCCACTTATAGCAAAATTGATGGTTTCCCGAACCCTTTCCTGCTTGGCTACCACCAGGGGTTCCATTCCGCCGGGAAAAGTGGGAACGCGATCTACCGCATTTTTAACTTCGGTAAGCATCACGTCTATATTCTCGCCCATTTCGATCTCGACCGTAATTGAGCCACCGCTTTCACGAGCAACCGATGTTACCCTGTCTATGCCTTCAAGACCTTTGAGATTGTCTTCGATTTTAAGGATGATCCCTTCTTCGATCTCTTCGGGTGCAGAACCCGGATAGGCGATGTTGATGTTGATAATTCGGGAATCTTCAAGGGGAAAGAAAGAAGATTTCATATTAAGAATCCCAACGATCCCAAATATGATAAAAGCAATAATAACTACATTTACTGCAACGCTGTAACGAATAAAATAATTGATTAATCCTCTCACTCGGCGCTGCTATTTGTGATTTCTTTTTCTCCCTCTACTTTTACCAGCATACCCGAATAGGCACCCGGCACCGTAGCCGATAAAATCGAAGTACCGTCTTCCAGGCCTTTGATAACCACCCGTGAATCTCCAAAATAAACCGGCTCTACTTCTACCAGGTCTAAAAGACTATCCCGAACTATATAGACCTTTGAGCGATCTACCAGCAATTCTCTGGGAATTTCAATGGCATTTTCTTCCTGTTTTGCATTAAGACGGGCTTCCAGGTACATTCCCTCGCTAAGCTTTTCGTTTTCAACTTCAATAAATACCTGTATGCTCTGGGTAGATTGATTTACCCTACTGTTAATTCGGCTTACTTTACCCACATATTTTTCCTGCGAATCCAGGCTATACATACTTACCTCTTCGCCCTCTACCAGCAAATTGCTGAATTTCTTCGGAATTGCCACTTCCAGTTCATACACGCCCGGGTCTATAAATTCTCCCAGTTTCTGGCCGGGTCTTATCAGTGTTCCGGGATTTACCAGGGCCTCGGTTAAAACCCCGTTAAATGGCGCGGTTATCACGAATTTGCCCAGCCGCTCTTCCATATTTTTTATGTTATAGTAGGCAGAAACGATTCCGCGGCCGGTAATAAAGAATTTTTCCTGGTCATTCTCAGTCTCCGGAAGTGGAGGCACCGCCTTGTTTACATCGAAATTCTGTAAATAGCTTTGCCATTTTTCATAAATATCGGGATAGTCGAATCGCAAATCGGGCATTATGGCGGTGATCGAGTTATATAGATCACTTTTGGCAGAAAGCACCGTAGCTCTATATTCGTCGGCATTTATTCTGAGCAGGACCTGTCCCCGCGAATATTTTTGGCCGGGCCTGAAAGCCTTGCTGCTTCCGCTAAAAACCCCTTCAACTTCAGAAAAAATTTCGGTGCGATTCAGCGCTGTTAGGTTACCATTGGCAGGAACCACAATAGGCACAAGCCGATTTTCAACCGTATCTACGAAGACGCTTTTTACGGTTTTATTTACCTCGGGTACTTCTTTAACATTGCTGTCTATTATAAGCTTGGCACCAAAAAGTGCGCCTGCGATGAGCAATACTCCAAGGATGGAGAGAACGATTTTTCTAGTATTCATACGTGGTCCTAGGACTTAAATTTGCCCAAATAGTTTAATGCAAGTTAAGATTTAATTAAAAGCTTCCAGTTTTTCCTGAATTTCTTCCCAGCGCAACATCAATTTTTCCAACTCTTTTTTCTTTTTTGAATAGTTTTCAAAGAAATTATTCTTTGCCATGGTTTCTTCATAATTAGTAGCCAGGGCAACGTCTTCTTCCTTTATCTCCTTCTCGAGTTTGGAAATTTTAGACTCGGTAGTGCTGAGTTTGTTATTCAAAGATTTTAATTCCTTTTGCTGCTCGTAACTCAACTGCCCTTTCGAAGCAGTTTTATCTTCTTTCACCTTCGCAACCTCGGTTTTCTTCTCTACCGCACGCATATCTTCCATCTTGCGCTGGTCCAAATAGAAATCTATATCGCCAAGATATTCCTTTATTTTCTTATTTCTGAATTCGTAAACCTTATTGGTGAGCCCCTGCAGGAAATCCCTGTCGTGAGAAACGATGATCAAAGTTCCTTCAAATCTACTCAAAGCTTCCTTTAATACATTTTTCGATTTAATGTCGAGGTGGTTAGTAGGCTCATCCATTACCAGCACATTAAACGGCTGAAGCAAAAGTTTACATAGTGCCAGGCGGTTTCGCTCCCCACCCGAAAGCACCTTTACTTTCTTATCTACTTCTTCCCCGCGAAACAGGAATGACCCCAACATATCTCTCACCTTACTTCGGTTCGATTCATTTGCTGAATCTATCATGATCTCGTGAACACTTTTCTCCCCGTCGAGATACTCGGCCTGATTCTGTGCAAAATAACCCAACTGAACATTGTGCCCCAGTTTGAGTTCTCCTTTATGCGAGATCTCCCCGGTAATGATTTTGGCCAGGGTAGATTTCCCCTGTCCGTTTTGTCCTACGAAGGCGATTTTACTACCCCGCTCTATAAAAAGATTTACATCTTTTAGAACCTGGAGATCGCCGTAACTTTTGCTTATTTTTTGCGCTTCAACAACCACCTTACCGGGTTGTACAGAAACCGGGAAGGTGATATTCATTACCGCGTTATCGTCTTCATCAACTTCAATCCTGTCAATCTTATCCAGTTTTTTGATAAGCGATTGAGCCATCGAGGCCTTTGATGCTTTAGCCCTGAATTTTTCAATCAGTTTTTCGGTTTGCTCTATTTCTTTTTGCTGATTCTTTTGCGAAGCGATTTGCTTCTCCCTTAACTCCTTGCGGAGTACCAAAAACTGGGAATAAGGCTTTTTGAAATCGTAGATGCGACCCAATGAAATTTCAATAGTTCGGTTGGTCACATTATCCAGGAACATCTTATCGTGAGATACGATCACCACGCTACCTGAGTAATTATTCAAAAAACTTTCCAACCAAATAATACTTTCAATATCGAGGTGGTTGGTAGGCTCATCGAGCAGTAAGATATCGTTATTCTGAAGTAAAATTTTGGCCAGCTCTATACGCATACGCCAACCCCCTGAGAATGTATCGGTGATTTTATCGAAATCCTCGCGGTTAAATCCGAGCCCCAGAAGCACTTTTTCGGTATCCCCCTGGTAATTATACCCTCCAATAATTTCAAACTGATGGGTAAGTTCGCTGAGATCCTGAATAAGCTGGGTATAGGAATCGCTCTCATAATCGGTTCGGGTGGCCAATTGATGGTTAATTTCATCAATTTGTTTTTCCATACGCTTAATCTCAACAAAAGCCTGTTGGGCTTCGTCGCGTACGGTTCTCCCCTGCACAAAATCGATATCCTGCTTAAGAAAACCTATTTTGATATCTTTTTCTTTGGCAATTTGTCCCGAGTCGTATTCCTGCTCCCCGGCAAGAATTTTCAGCAAAGTAGACTTTCCGGCCCCGTTTTTTCCAATCAATCCAACTCTATCGCCGGCTCCCAATCGAAATCCAATTTCCTCAAACAAATATTCTCCCTGGAAAGAAACCGACAAATTATGAATGTTCAGCATTAGTCTTTAAAATTTTTGCAAATATGCCTAAATTTACGGTGCTAAAAAAATGCTATGAAGTTCCTGAAAGGCACGAAATTATACTCAATTTTTACCGGTACCTGCCCGGTTTGTCAGCAGGAGAGTATGTACCTCGAATCCAACCCCTATAAACTCACCAGAATTTTCAAAATGCACGAGCGTTGTTCGAATTGCGGGGTGAAATATAAGATTGAGCCTTCCTTTTTTTATGGGGCGATGTATGTGAGTTATGCTGTGGGAGTGGCCTTTGCAGTAGCGGCTTTCATCATAAGCCACCTGTTTCTCGGCCTGGGCCTGGTAGCTACCTTTTTTGCCATTATGGGAACTCTAATAGTTTTTGGCCCGGTAATTATGCGTTTATCCAGGAATATCTGGATTAATTTCTTCCTGCATTACGACCCTTCGAAGGCGCATTCTTAAGTTTTTCGAAGCGTCTTTGAAATCGCTTAATATCGATCTCTTCAGGCAGGGATTCTTCTTTCTCGATGCTATTAAACAAATAATTCGCCAGGCTTGGCGCCATGATGATCCCGCGACTGCCAAAACCATTGCAAATAAATAAATTTCTATGCTCGGGATGCCGGCCCACAAATGGTCGCCTGTCGCCTGTTGTTGGGCGTATTCCCGCCTCCTGGCCCACCACCCGAAAATCGCATTTCAGAAATTCTTTTAATTGACCCAGGATCTTTTCTTTGGCGGCTTCAGTAGTATTAAATTTTTTGTCTCTGGGATCGTAGGTTGCCCCAACCTTATAAAGATCATTACCAAGCGGAATGATGAAATTTGAGAATTTTACCGCCTGTTCTAATTTCAATTCTTCGGAAGCAATTACAATATACTCCCCTTTATTCCCCTGAAGCGGCAAATAATTAAAAAACGGGTTTTTCGATAATCCAAAACCTTCGCAGAAAATCAGATTCCTGGCTTTAATGCCATTATACTTCACAAAATCTGCTGTGATTTCTAACGAATTATGATCAAAAATTTCCTCCTGGAGTTTCCCGGCTTCCAGCATATAACGGCGATAGCTGTTCAGCATTAAAACGGTATCCAGGTTGCCTGTATTTTTTACCCTTCCGAAGCCAAAATCGGCTTTAAGATTTGAATTTACCCTATGCTCGATTTTATCATCCAAAAACTCGCCCAGGCCGGGTTTATCTGAAGCTTCAAACCAGTTGTTTTGTTCTTCAACAGAATGAAATTTCCTATAAATTTCCCGCCTATGAATAAAATTCACCTCTAATTTGGCTTGCAGATTTTCATAAAAATCAAGGGCTGTTTCAAATTGCCTTTTGCCGTCCCAGGCCAGTTTAAGCCGTTTAAGGATAACGGGATTAAAAATCCCCGCTGCAACCTTTGAAGCTGCATTGGCATCGGCGTCGAAAACTACAAACTCCCTGTTGTTTCTTTCCAGGCTTTCACAAACTGCGAGTCCGCTCAAGCCAAGGCCAACCACTATAGAATCGATCATAATAAGCTTTTGTCAAAAATAAATTTTATAAAATAAAAAAAGCGCCCAAATTGGGCGCTTTTAAAATATTCTGAACGAGGGAAATTAATAATTCCACATATCCTGTTCGAAATTTCGAATTTGTTCTTTTATCCGTTCCGATTCCAGCAGCTGCATAAAGGCATTGTCTACTACATAATCGTTGATTTGACGATCTCCCTGCACGTTATCTTCCTTATAAATGATCCCGTTAAAACGCCGGGCATTCAGCAGGTGATCAAACGAAATAGTTTGGGCGGTACTTCCTCCCATATACACGTGGTTTTCGTGCAGCAATTCGCGGGCATCGGGGAACCAAACCCAGAACAGTTCAACCAAATCGGTTTGTCCTGAATCGATAAAGTTCACATCGGGGGCCACCGGGGCGATCCCTAAGATACGATACTTTAATTCGGCCTGGCGCTTGTCGAAATACCATAATCCGCGAATGTGGTACTCGGCGATATCGGCCGCGCTAAGATCTCTACGATCTATAAATTGCGGATCTACCTGCTCTCCGGCATTATACTGCTCGATCCCAAGATCTGTAGTATCTACTTTAGAAATGGTAGCCTCGATATCTTTCAGGGTACGCTTTTCTGTGAAATACGAATCGGTATAGATATTTTCGATTTTACCCTCTTTAATGCCTTTCATCAAAACATCATACAAAGAGCGTCTGGAGGAACCAATATTATTGGTATCTATAGGATAGTAAAGCGGAAAGTTCACCCTCTCATCAAGATCGATGATTTCCCATACATTTTTAGACCAAAGAATATCTCTTTCTTCAACATATCCATATTCAAGAGGCTTGTCTTTGATGACATTTTCCTGCTGGGCCCGGGTAGGTTTCCCTATATCTTCCGGCTTTTTGGCGTTAAGAATATTGGTTTGCGCAATGCTTTGCCCGGCAAACAATAAACTCACTCCAAATACTAAAAATCCTCTCCAGTTCATCGTTATTAAATTTTATTAATTAGTAAGCTCAATTACTACAGGAGCTACTTTCTTAAGCATATAGCTTGAATTCCCGGCCAATCTTGCCTGAATATCAAAAATCTGTACAGTTTCACCTCTTCCGGCTCTTCTAAGCGCTGCCTTGGCCCTATCGTCAAGTCTGCTGCCATTTACCTGAACAGTTGGCTGCCCCGGTACTTTAAAGCTAAAACCGGTTACGTTTAGATTCAGGTCGAAATCGAAATCGGGTAAAGTGGCACCAATGGTAGAGATCTCCAATGCATTTCTTTGCATTTTGACCGAACCATCTTCTCCACGAACTGTACCAGAAGGTCTTGGAATATCTTTTACCCTGAAGGTTTTGCTGTCTGAAACAGATTCACCACCGGGTAATTTTCCGCTTACGTTAATGGTAACCTCTCTGGCCTGTAAGGTGGTAACATCCATAACATAGCTACCAGCTCCACCTGCAGGTCTTAACCCGGGTGCGTTAGCAGAAACGTTTCCTACTCCAGGAATAGATATAGTCATTGGGTTTTGAACCCCACGGTATACCACGTTCATTTTGTCGGCAGAAATTACTGCTGAATTCGGTTTTGGAATTACAGCATAAGAACTTCTAACCGGGATCTTTACTATAGAGTCACTTTCTCTAAATTGAAGCTCACCGGTAACCTCGTTCTCCCCTACATTACCTGCAGGGAAATTAAGTTTTACCTGCCCGGCCTGGGTAGATTCCACTTCGTTTCCGTTGATGATTACGTTTTCAAATTTCAAAGTAGGGTCAACTCTACCGAGTACTACAGTACCAGTAAAGTTCTCCCCGCTAAAAAATGCAGTTTTATCGGGAATTACGATTGCCTCATAATTCGTAAGAGAAACTTCACTTTGAAGTTGACCAGAAAGCATTGCCGATAAAATCTGATTTTCTGTATTCTTGATATCAGATTGTAACTGAGTAAGCTTGGTTACCGAAGCGATTAAAGGATATCCCTGATAGTGATATTCCAACCAGGATTTTTCTATTCCATCGCGGGTTTCTTCAGGATTAGTGGCAAATTCATTTCTAACCTTTTGCGCGATATCAGGAAAATCTTCTTCAATAGTAGAAGCAACACCTTCGCGGTAGGCTTCTATTTGATCTAAAAATTCCTGTCCTCTTGGATTTACTCTACCACTCTGGAAGAACATTTCATCCATAGTAACAGATTTATCCATGGTCTCATAATCGCGGGGATCATTTACAGAAGCTAAAAGCTCGCTTTTAATATTTTCTATATAAGAATCCAGATTTGAAGACAACTCATCGATTTGCTCGGCTTTCTCTACAAGAGGAGAGTATTTAGCCGGCTGCTCGGTTGCTTTTTCAGCAAGCCCGGCCATAAACGCACTGTTTCGCTGAGCGGTGGTTTGGGTATTTTCGGTTAATTTTTCATTCATAAGTCCAAAGGCAGTAAGCACCTCTTTAGACATATTAAGGGCCATCATAGCGATGAAAACCAGATACATCAGGTTTATCATCTTCTGCCTTGGGGATTGTTTTCCAGACGCCATAAGCTAATTAGTTTGTTTTTTTGGTTTGTACTTTTAGTTCAAAAACTAATTAGTTGGTAGTTACTCTCTGCCCGTTCATAGCGGTTAACATACCACCATAAACTCCATTCAATGAAGAAAGATTATTGGCAAGGGAGCCCATTTGCTTGTTAAGCTTATCGGCATTGGCAGCTACCTCATTATTGATCTCTGCCTGTCTTGAAGCCGATTCTACCTGAGCTTTATAAATATTGTTCAAAGTCTCCATTTGAGCTGCAGCAACACTAAGTTCCTCGCTGTATTTCTTTTGTGAAGCCATCGCATCTACAGTAGGAGCGATTCCTTTGGCCGCACCTTCAAAATTACGGATGCTTTCACCAAGACTGCTCATTAAATTTGAATCGATCTTGGCTTCCTTCAACATTTCATCAAGCTTTTTAGAAAGCATTCCTTCGGTTTCTTTGTCCTGCTCGATTACGGTAGCCCCTCTTTTTGCTGCAGGAGCCCCTCCTGCAAGTTCAGGATATACCAACGACCAATCCAGGTCATCATCTACCGGCTCAAAAGCCGAATATGCAAATACCAATGCCTCTACTACAAGACCTATAATAAGCATCTCGTTACCAAGGGGCCAGTGCATAATTTTAAAAAGTGCACCTAATATTACAACAGATGCACCTAAACCGTACACCATATTGGTTATTTTCTTTGTTGCTCTAGAATTTGCCATAATTAATAAGATTTAGATTTTCTTAGGTTTATTTAAATAGGTTAAGTTTCAAAAAATAAAATTGTTATCGTCTTCGGTTGGATTGATTCAAAGTCACATCGGTACCCAGGTAATCCTGAACAGTTCTAAACCCAATATAACTTCTGGCCGAATCTGCATATTCATAATCACGGGAGCTTACTTGTAGGAAATAAGCTACGTCTTTCCAGGATCCACCCCTTACTACTTTTCGCATATCATCGGGGTTGTTTACGGTAGGGTTCATAGAAGACATATATTCATAAGAAGCCGCATCATAAGAAGAGTTCACCCACTCGGCCACGTTACCGGCCATATTATACAAGCCATAATCATTGGGATCGTAAGATTTGGCTTCAACGGTATATAATGCCTGGTCGGCAGCATAGTCACCTCTTAGAGGTTTAAAGTTTGCCATAAAACATCCGCGGTCATTCTTGGCATAAGGACCTCCCCAGGGGTAGGTAGCCCCCTGCAGACCACCTCGGGCGGCATATTCCCATTCAGCTTCAGTTGGAAGACGGAATGAAGGCACATCGTGATCGCCCTTAGATCTACGGAAGTAGTTTTTATACATAGTTCTCCACTGGGTAAAGGCTTTGGCCTGTTTCCAGGAAACCCCCACTACAGGGTATTCATCAAAAGCACTATGCCAGAAGTAATCGTTATGCATAGGCTCGTTATAAGAATAGTTAAAATCTTTAATCCAAACTGTAGTATCGGGATAGATGGCGATTTCTTCGGTTTTTATATGGTCTCTGCGATTCCCACCTGAACGCGCCGCAGCCTGGATGTCCATCCAGGTATATTTAAACTTAAGCTGTTTTACATCTATGGTTCGCTGGCCATTATAAACTTCTTCCATAGGGATGTATAACATATCCATCACCTCGGCGTAATACACATCTGGGTAATCATCGGTATCCCAAATAATATCCACATCTTTATTAAGCCTGCGATTTTCATAAGTATCAGAAGGGCCACCTGTACCGTAGGTATTCAGCATATATTCCTGGTACGGAGTAAGATTATCGGGATCGCCATCTGCAAAGGCAAATTCTCCAATTCCACCCCCGCCGGGAGTTTCACCCATATCCTCGGCCATAATAGCGAGATTTACCCTAACTATGGAGTCTTTTATGAAGTCTACAAATTGGCGGTATTCGGCATTGGTGATTTCGGTTTCATCCATGTAGAAGGAACGAACGGTCACCGTTTTTGGCGGCGCATTTTTCTGGTCGGCTAGATCATCATCAGATTTCCCCATAATGAACGCACCGCCAGGAATCAATGTCATACCGTAAGGTTTCTCCGGATTCCACTTTTTCCCTTTCGCACCTACCAACTCTCCCCGGTCACTACGACCACAGCCTGCCAGCAGGACAAGAAAAGCAATTAGCGAAATAAACTTCTTCATAATTTCTCCTAGGTTAAGACATATTGCATTACGGCAGTAAACCTATCTATTTATTTTTTAAAAAACAATAATTTCAAAAAAAATACCGCAATGGCAAAAATGCCTGATTTGTCTTTAAACTTCGTTCTTTCTTTTAGCTTTATACCACCTTTCAGGCACCACCTGGTTGCAAGCTTCCAGGTAATCATCTTCGCTGCAAGGTAATAACGTATGCCTTTTTAATTTAGTATTCATATTCGCAAGAAATGGTATTTCTATCCACCATCTCCCACTGGTAGGGCTTTTATAAAACACCAGCACCTCATCATCTATAGGCACCTGATACTTTATAAACTCCTTTTTTGCCGAAATAGTATTTTCATTTGAACGGTAATTAACCCCTTCGATAAAATACCACATCACCTGGGCTACCAGCATATTGGCCTGGGCCCCATAAAACGGCTGATATTCAAATATTCCGAATGAGGAAACCTTATCGCTGATCCCGGCGTAACGGGCCAATGCACAAATTTCCTTTCCGTTAAAGCCATTGGGAGACAAATGCTCCCTGCTACCCAAACTAACGGCATCTACAGCTCTTATGTCGATTCCCACCAAATTAGCGTCCCTCATTACGGGTTCTACCAGGCTTAAATTTCCGCTAATTTCTCCTAATCTATAAGCATCGAAAAATAATCTGTCCATCAATTCTATTTCTTCCTGGGAGTTGAAATAGGTTTGATAACCCAAATTGGAATAATTGAACAAATTATAGGGCTGGTTTACCACAATTTTGCCTACATAGGAATGATTCGAAATCTCATTTTCGGCATCTCCCAGGTCAAATCTACTATCGATATTCACCAAATTCACCATCTGGTCCAGGTTATCATAAGCCCGGTATTGAGCATAGATCAGATCCTGGCTTCCTCCTAATATAAGGGGAATAATATCGTTTTTCACCAAACCTTCTACCAAGCTTTGAAGTGCAAAATAAGTATCTTCAACACTGGCCCCGGCTTCAATATCGCCCAAATCGGCAATTTCCCAATGCCAATTGCCCGGAAACAAGGAATAAAAAGCCTGTCTTACCCCAGTAAAATCAAGCTTCTCTTCAAAATCTATGGCTCTTCGATTTTCCCTTACTCCAATAATGGCAACTTTCACATTATCCAAAACCGGAATCCCGCTTTTTTCGGTATGCAGCCTAAGCTTAGCTCCAAGGCTATGTTCGACCTGGTCGCTTATTAAATCGTTAGGTAAAGGACTTAAAAAGTCAAAATTCATAAATTAGGCCTTTTTAGTATTTTTCTTCTTTGCCGTTGTTTTCTTAGTAGTTTTTTTAGCCGTCGTTTTCTTTTTCGTTGTTTTTTTCTTTTTGGAAGAATTCTGCTCCAGAATTTCCTTCACCTCATCTAAAGTCAGCTTTGCAGCATCAACGGTTTTTGGCAATTCTACCTTGGTTTTACCTTTAATAATATTAGATCTCCCCCATCTGGCCTTTTCTACGCGAATTCCTTCATCTTCCCAATTATGAATCACCTTTTCGCGCTCTTTTTTAATCTTCTCTTCGATAAGTGTTTCAATGTCATCATCAGAAAGGTTATCGAAATCATATTTCTTGTTCACGTTAATGAACATATCATTCCATTTCAGGAAAGGACCAAATCGTCCCACTCCTTTTTGAACGGGTTTGCCATCGTACTCATAAATGGGCGCATCGGCTTTTTCTTTCTCCTTGATTAGCTCCATAGCCCTCTCAAAGTCTACGCTTAAGGCATCTTCTCCCTTAGCCAGCGAAACGAATTTTTTACCGAACCGAACATAAGGTCCAAATCTTCCATTATTTACCTCTACATCCTCTCCTTTATATTCTCCCAGTTTCTTCGGAAGTTTAAAAAGGTCCATCGCCTCTTCATAAGTCACCGAATCTAAAGTTTGATCTGGCCCTAAACTGGCAAACCTGGGTTTTTCATCATCTTCTACCGAACCTATTTGTACCATAGGTCCAAATTTCCCGAGGCGCACGCTTACCGGCTTTCCGGTTTCAGGATCTTCTCCAAGAATTCGCTCCCCTACTTCCCTTTCGGCATTTTTTGCAACGTCCTGCACCTGCGGATGAAAGTCCTGATAGAATTCTTTCATCATATGAGCCCACTCTTCTTTGCCTTCTGCAATATCATCAAAATTCTGCTCGACCTTTGCGGTGAAGTTGTAATCCAGGATATTTGAGAAGTGATTTACTAAAAAGTCGTTCACTACCATCCCAACGGCGGTAGGAACCAGTTTTCCTTTATCACTGCCCACGGTTTCGGTTAAAGTCTTTTCGGCGAGCTTATCTTTTTTCAGCAGAAGCTGTACGAATTCTCTTTCCACCCCGTCAACCGATCCCTTTTCGATATAATTCCTATTCTGAATTGTTGAAATGGTAGGTGCATAGGTAGAAGGTCGCCCTATCCCCAGCTCTTCAAGTTTTTTAACCAGAGAAGCTTCAGTATATCTATAAGGCGGCCTGGTAAACCTTTCGGTAGCAGAGATAAAAATATTATCCAAAGGCTGCCCCTCTTTCATAGCCGGCAGCATTCCGCTTTGCTCTTCATCTTCTTCATCACTGCCTTCAAGATACACCTTTAAAAAACCTTCAAATTTGATCACCTCTCCGTTGGCGGTGAAAAACTTATCGTGCTTGTTGGCCTCAATCTTTACATTGGTGCGTTCTAATTGTGCATCGCTCATTTGTGAGGCAATCGCTCTTTTCCAGATTAAATCGTAAAGCCGCTGTTCATCACGATCGGCGTTTATGCTATGGTTCTCGAAACTGGTTGGCCTAATGGCTTCGTGAGCTTCCTGAGCCCCTTTGCTTTTTCCTTTAAACTGTCTTGATTTGGCGAATTTTTCACCATAGGCTTTAATGATCTCGGCTTTGGCTCCCTTTCTCGCATCATCAGAAAGATTCACACTATCGGTTCTCATATAAGTGATATGCCCCGCTTCATAAAGTCGCTGGGCAAGTGTCATTGTCTTACTAACAGAAAAATATAATTTTCTCGATGCTTCCTGCTGAAGGGTAGACGTGGTAAAGGGCGGTGCCGGAGATTTCTTTGCCGGCTTGGTACTTAGTTCACCTACTTTAAATTCGGCACCCAGATTTTGCTGAAGAAATTTTTCGGCCTCTTCGCGGGTGTCGAAGTTTTTCGGCAATTTAGCCTTAAAACTCTTCCCGTCTTCGGTTGAAAATTCAGCATCTATCCTAAAAGAAGCTTCAGGCGTAAAATCCTGGATTTCTCTTTCCCGCTCCACGATTAATCTAACCGCCACCGATTGCACCCTTCCGGCCGAAAGGCCGCCTTTAACTTTTCGCCAAAGCACGGGAGACAATTCATAACCCACAAGTCTATCTAAAACTCTACGCGCCTGCTGGGCGTTTACCAGGTTATAATCTATCCCTCGCGGGTTATCTATAGCTTTTAGAATTGCCGATTTGGTGATTTCGTGAAAAACAATTCTGCGGGTTTTTTCTTTTTTAAGCTTTAATTCTTCGGCAAGATGCCAGGCAATAGCTTCTCCCTCCCGGTCTTCATCACTAGCCAGCCATACCAATTCGGCATCTTTGGCCAGACCTTTCAATTTCTTAACTACATCCTTTTTATCTCTGGAGACTATATATTTAGGTGTAAAATCCCCTTCGGTGTCAACTCCCAACTCTTTGGTGGGCAAATCGGCGATATGCCCAAAGCTGGAAGCCACCTTATAATCTTTACCTAAAAACTTTTCGATGGTTTTTGCTTTGGCAGGGGACTCCACAATCACTAAATTCTTTGCCATATTCTTGTGTTTTCTAGCTGCAAAAGTATATTATTTTTTTTGTACCCTCCTGCATGCATTAACAAAAGAAAAACATTTGAGGCTCCAAAATCCTGCGATTTTCACGGTATTTCTTCTATAAGCAGGTCGAAATTTTTCAGAATTTTTAAAATAAAAACGCTTCGGCGATTAACCGAAGCGTCCCAAAAAACCAAACAAAATCAATCAAGGATTCAATTGACTTTTTTCTTTTTCATAGCATATTTGGTTATTAAAAAAAACCCCGGTCTTCATAAGCACAATTAGCGGTCTCATAGGTGATAACGTGCCTAAAGTTTGATCTATTAACCTTAAAACCGGGGTATAAAATTCATTGAAAAATTTCCATTAAGATTTGCAATAAAAGTACAAGCAATGCAATAATAGAAAGCGCTAATTTCATTTAAATCATTTCCTGTTAGACGCACGAAATGCAAAAAGGTTGCGTGGAAATTAAAAAAATCTTCTGTCACTTTGTCAGAAGTAGCTTTCGAACTATCTTTGCAGGCCTGGCAAGTCCAGCGAAATTTATTGAAATATGGAGAAGATAATAGACGAAAAGTCACAGGGAAACAGCCTGGTAATGGAGCCTCAGCAAGGAAACAGCCGCAAGCTTTTTATCGAAAGCTACGGGTGTCAAATGAATTTTAGCGATAGTGAAATCGTGGCTTCCATTCTTTCTAAAGAAGGCTTCAACACCACTCAAAACCTCGAAGAGGCCGATTTGGTTTTAGTAAACACCTGTTCGATTCGTGAAAAAGCCGAACAAACCGTTCGTAAACGCCTGGAGAAATACAATGCCGTTAAAAAGATAAATCCGGGGATGAAAGTTGGCGTTCTGGGCTGTATGGCCGAGCGTCTTAAAAGTCAGTTCCTGGAAGAAGAAAAAATCGTAGACCTGGTAGTGGGCCCCGATGCCTATAAAGATTTGCCCAATCTTATCAATGAAGTTGAAGAAGGCCGCAACGCTGTAAATGTGATTCTCTCTAAAGAGGAAACCTATGGAGACATCTCGCCGGTTCGTTTGCAAAGCAACGGGGTTTCAGCTTTCGTTTCGATTACCCGGGGCTGCGATAATATGTGTACTTTTTGTGTAGTTCCTTTTACCCGCGGAAGAGAACGCAGCCGGGACCCGCAAAGCATCCTGGAAGAAGTAAATGATCTTGCCGAAAAAGGTTTTAAAGAAATCACTCTGCTGGGGCAAAATGTAGATAGTTATTTATGGTATGGCGGCGGACTCAAAAAGGATTTCAAAAACGCCACCGATATGCAAAAAGCCACCGCTACGAATTTTGCCGATTTATTGAGATTGGTAGCTGAGGCACAGCCAAAAATGAGAATAAGGTTCTCTACCTCCAATCCCCAGGATATGACTTTGGATGTGATTAAGGTAATGGCGGCTTATCCAAATATTTGTAAATACATTCACCTGCCGGTACAAAGCGGAAGCGATCGCATTCTTAAAAAAATGAATCGCCTGCATACCCGCGAAGAATACTTTGAACTTATAGATAATATTCGCAAAATCATTCCCGATTGTGCTATCTCCCAGGATATGATTACCGGTTTCCCAACCGAAACCGAAGAAGATCACCAGGACACGCTTTCGCTTATGGAATACGTAAAATATGATTTCGGCTTTATGTTCGCCTATTCTGAAAGACCCGGAACTATGGCTGCGCGAAAATTTGAAGATGATGTTCCTGAAGCTATTAAAAAACGCAGGTTAACCGAAATTGTAAACCTTCAGCAAAAGCATAGCCTTTACAGAACGCAGCAATTTGTGGGCAAAACCGTAGAGGTGCTTATCGAAAAGGAATCCAAAAAATCGGCTGAACACTGGAGCGGAAGAACAACACAAAACACGGTAGCCGTTTTCCCTAAAGGAAAGTATAAAGTTGGTGATTTTGTAAATGTGAAGATCACCGAATGTACCAGCGCAACCTTAATTGGAGAAGCAGTAGAATAGCCCCTCCCAACCTCCCCAAAGGGGAGGAGTTTTTAAAACCAAACTCACAGTTAAAAGTTTCTTTTTGAAACAAAAAATATGAAAATCTTAAATTTAAATATTAATTGCCCTCACTCCCCCTTCGGGAGCCGGGGGGCCAATTCACCCTTCGTGGGATAGGGGGCTTTTTATGGAATCAATTCAAGCTATAAAACAGCGGTTCGGTATAATTGGGGATAACCCCAAGCTTAACCGCGCTATTGAAAAAGCAATACAGGTGGCCCCTACCGATATTTCGGTTTTGGTAACCGGTGAGAGCGGGGTGGGAAAAGAAAGCATCCCAAAAATTATTCATTCGCTCTCCCATAGAAAACACGGAAAATACATTGCAGTTAACTGTGGGGCCATTCCTGAAGGTACTATAGATTCAGAACTTTTTGGTCACGAAAAAGGCGCATTTACAGGAGCCACACAAACCCGAAGCGGTTATTTTGAAGTAGCCGATGGTGGTACCATTTTCCTCGATGAAGTTGGCGAACTCCCCCTGCCTACCCAGGTTAGATTATTAAGAATCCTGGAAAACGGAGAGTTTATGAAGGTAGGATCGTCTAAGCTTCAAAAAACCAATGTGCGTATAGTAGCGGCCACCAATGTGAATATGGCCGAATCTATCAAAAAAGGAAGATTTAGAGAAGACTTATATTATAGATTAAGCACGGTTGAAATCAACTTGCCTCCCCTACGGGAACGCCAGGAAGACATTCACCTGCTGTTTCGAAAATTCGCTTCAGATTTTGCATTAAAATACAAGATGCCTACTATTAAGTTAGAGGAAGAGGCGGTAAAGGTGCTTCAGAAATATCACTGGGGCGGAAATATTAGACAATTAAGAAATATCGCTGAACAAATCTCTGTACTCGAACAGGATCGCACGATCACGGCAAGAGAACTCGAAGGTTATTTGCCAAATCTAGGCAGCAACCTTCCGGCGGTGGTTTCAGACAAAAAGAGTGAAAGCGATTTTAGCAACGAAAGAGAGATTCTATATAAGGTATTGTTCGATATGAAAAACGACCTGAACGACCTTAGAAAACTCACTTTAAAATTAATCGACAGCGGTAACGTCCAGGAAGTTCGGGACGAAAACGAGAGCTTAATCAGGAAAATCTACGGAAACGAGGAGGAAGACGTGGAGACCGAAGATATTCTGGAAGATAAAATGGAAGTGCTTCAGATTCCAGATAGCCATCCGCAGCCATCACGCAATCCTGAAACCGACAAATATTATTTTGCTGAAGAAATACAGGAAGAAGAAACCCTGTCTTTACAGGATAAGGAGCTGGAACTCATCAAAAAATCTTTGGAACGCCATAACGGAAAGCGAAAAGCAGCAGCCGAAGAATTGGGGATAAGCGAACGCACCCTTTATCGCAAAATCAAACAATACGATCTATGATGCGAACAAAAACCCTGAATTTTCTTGCGGTTTTACTGATAGCTTTTAGTTTTTCAGGTTGCGGATTTTATTCATTTACCGGTGCCGACACCGGAGCAGCTCAAACTTTCCAGGTAAATTTCTTTCAGAATAATGCCGATTTGGTAGAGCCGGGTATAGACCGGGATTTTACCCTCAGGCTTCAGGATCTCATTCAAAACCAAACCCGGCTTAGTCTGGTAAACGATAATGCCGACCTCATCTTCGAAGGGGAAATTATAAATTATTATATTTCCCCGATGAGTGCCACAGCCGATAACCGGGCCGCTGAAAACCGGCTTACTATCGGAATAAATGTGCGATATTACAACAACCTGGAACCTGAAAAAGATTTTGAAAGACGCTTTTCCTTTTATTTCGATTACGATGCCAACGCTCAACTCGTAGGCCCCGTTTTAGACACAGCTCTTGATGAAATCTTTACCCGACTAACCCAGGACGTTTTTAACGCCGCCCTGGCAAACTGGTAAAATTATGGACAAAAACGAATTTCTCGACTTGCTTGAAAATCCGGCTAATGTTTCTCCAAACCAAATTTCGGCTTTGGAACGAATCATTATGGAAGCGCCCTATTTTCAGGCGGCAAGGGCAATTCGGTTAAAAGCATTAAAGGAACAGGAAAGTTTTAGCTATAATTCGGCTTTAAAAAAGACCGCCGCCTACACTACCGACAGGGAGGTGCTTTTTGATTTTATTAGCTCAAAAGAATTCAATCAAAATTCGGTAGCGCGGGAGATCAACGCCCAGAATCTTAGGATTAACGAGATTGAAGTTATCGATGCCCGGGAAGTTTCGGGCAGGCTAAGCATTGCTATAGACGACGCGATTAAGATGAAACAATCTGAATCGGAGCGGGTGATGGACCCCGGATTGTTTCAGCAGCCTAAAAAATCTTCGGAAGAAATTCCTGAAGATAAATCTGCTTCCGAAGCGAATTTAAATCTGGGAAAACCGTTGGATTTCAATCCTTCTGAAGCACACTCGTTCACCGAATGGCTTAAGTTAACCTCGGCCAAACCCGTTGAGCGGGATGAAGAAAAAAAGGAGCCGCAAAAGGAGAAATTCAGGTTAATAGAGGAATTCATTTCAAAAAATCCGAGATTAAAACCGGGAGATTCAGCCACCAGAGGCAACCTGGCCGAACAGAATAAAATCGCCCCCGAGGCTTTAATGACCGAGACTTTGGCCAGAGTATATTTGGAGCAAAAAAATTATAAAAAAGCCATTCAGGCTTATAAAATTTTAATTTTGAAAAATCCCGAAAAAAGTGGTTTCTTTGCGGACCAAATTCGGGCAATCGAAAAAATTCAGGATACTAATACAAATTCAGAATGAGTACATTCACTATTTTTTTAGCATTAATCGTCATCGTAGCATTTCTATTGGTGGTGGTAATTATGGTTCAAAACCCTAAAGGTGGCGGACTTTCTTCTTCTTTTGGTGGTGGAGGCCAGCAAATGGGAGGTGTAAAAAAGACATCAGACTTTTTAGATAAAAGCACCTGGACCCTGGCAACCTTATTATTGGTGCTAATCCTGCTTTCTAATGTTACTATTATGGATGGTACCGGTACTGCCGATTCCAGAGTATTTGATGGCGACCAGATAGAGACCACAATACCTGAAACACAAAGCCCTGTTCAACAACAACAACCTGCACAAACTGACAATCAGGAAAACTAAGAAGTTTAGTTTAAAAATATATACCATGCCAGCTTATGACAAGCTGGCATTTTTTGTTTGGGAATGTCAGTAATTTCCGGGTGGCATAATTTTAGAAATAGGCAGTACCAGTTTTAAAAAGAACATTAACCAAAATAATTTTAAAAAATGGGACTAAACATTAAACCGCTTTCAGACAGGGTAGTTATCGAACCTGTTGCAGCAGAGACTCAAACTGCTTCCGGCATTTACATTCCTGAAACTGCTAAAGAAAAACCACAAAGAGGTAAGGTTGTGGCCGTAGGTAAGGGAACCAAAGATCACGAAATGACCGTAAAAGTGGGCGATACAGTTCTTT
The DNA here is from genome assembly GCF_054121495.1 of Salegentibacter haimaensis. NCBI lineage: Bacteria > Pseudomonadati > Bacteroidota > Flavobacteriia > Flavobacteriales > Flavobacteriaceae > Salegentibacter > Salegentibacter haimaensis. Next base: position 654,581 of record NZ_JBSYGH010000001.1, on the reverse strand, counting down.
ATGGAAAATATGCAGGTACCGAACTTAAATTGGAAGGTACCGATTATTTGATTATGCGCGAGGATGACATCCTGGCCATAGTTTAATTCTTCTTCCCACCCGGGAAAAAATTTCAATACATAAAAAATTAACTAACAAGTTTTCTGCCCAGGCAGAAACAACAAAAATTAATTACAATGGCAAAAGATATAAAATTTGATATTGCAGCCCGCGATGGAATTAAGCGTGGTGTAGATGCTTTGGCAAATGCCGTAAAAGTAACTTTAGGGCCAAAAGGTCGTAATGTGATCATCAGCAAATCATTCGGTGCTCCTACCGTAACTAAAGATGGGGTAACTGTGGCAAAAGAAATCGAACTGGAAGATGCTCTTGAAAATATGGGAGCACAAATGGTAAAGGAAGTGGCTTCAAAAACCAACGACCTTGCCGGTGATGGTACTACTACCGCTACTGTTCTTGCTCAGGCTATCGTTAAAGAAGGTCTTAAAAACGTGGCTGCCGGTGCAAACCCAATGGACCTTAAAAGAGGTATCGATAAGGCTGTAAAAGCCCTTACCGAAAATCTTGCCAGCCAAACCAAAGAGGTTGGAGATTCTTCTGAAAAAATTAAGCAGGTAGCTTCAATTTCTGCCAACAACGATGATCATATTGGTGAACTTATCGCCGAAGCCTTCGGAAAAGTTGGAAAAGAAGGAGTAATTACTGTTGAAGAGGCCAAAGGAACCGAAACTCACGTAGACGTGGTAGAAGGTATGCAATTTGACCGCGGATACCTTTCTCCTTACTTCGTGACCAACAGCGAAAAAATGACTGCCGATCTTGAAGACCCATACATTCTTCTTTATGACAAGAAGATTTCGGCTATGAAAGATCTTCTTCCGGTATTAGAACCTGTAGCTCAATCTGGAAAGCCACTTTTAATTATTGCTGAAGATGTAGACGGGGAAGCTCTTGCCACTTTGGTAGTAAACAAGCTAAGAGGTTCGCTTAAAATCGCTGCAGTTAAGGCTCCAGGATTTGGTGACCGAAGAAAAGCAATGCTTGAGGATATCGCTATCCTAACCGGAGGTACTGTAATTTCTGAAGAAAGAGGATTCACTCTTGAGAATGCCACTATAGATATGCTTGGAACTGCCGAGAAAGTAGCTATAGATAAAGACAACACTACTATCGTAAATGGTTCAGGAGATAATGATACTATCCAGAACCGCGTTAACCAAATCAAAGCTCAGATCGAATCTACTACTTCAGATTACGACAAGGAGAAGCTTCAGGAGCGTTTGGCTAAACTTTCTGGTGGTGTGGCTGTTCTTTATGTAGGTGCAGCTTCAGAAGTTGAAATGAAAGAAAAGAAAGACCGTGTAGATGATGCCCTTCACGCAACCCGTGCGGCTGTAGAAGAAGGAATCGTTGCCGGTGGTGGTGTTGCCCTTGTTCGCGCAAAAGCTGCCCTTGAAGGTCTTAAATCTGAAAATGCCGATGAAGCTACCGGAATCCAGATCGTAACCAGAGCTATCGAAGCTCCGCTTAGAACCATCGTTGAAAATGCAGGTGGTGAAGGTTCGGTAGTGATCAATAAAGTTATGGAAGGCGATAAAGACTTTGGCTACGATGCCAAAACCGACACTTTCGTAGATATGATGAAAGCCGGAATTATCGACCCTAAGAAAGTAACCCGTGTAGCTCTTGAAAATGCCGCTTCTGTTGCTGGTATGATTCTTACTACCGAGTGCGCTCTTATGGATCTTCCTGAAGACGAAAAAGGCGGTGGAATGCCAGCCGGAATGGGCGGAGGTATGCCCGGAATGATGTAATTCTAAAGTACGAAGTTAGAAGTACGAAGTTAAAAGTTAGTATTGAACCCGTTTCCTTATGGAAGCGGGTTTTTTAGTTTAAAAATCGCCTCTTCTTTATATTTTAATATCTTTCGGCACAAATCCAATTAATGAATAAGCTTACCCGGGCTTTAGTGCTGCTTGCCGGTCCGCTCATATTTTTTGTCTTTCAGGTTGTGCAACCGCCTTCGGGAATGACCCCTGAAGCCTGGAACGTGGCTGCTGTGACTATATGGATGGCTCTTTGGTGGGTCACCGAGGTGATACCGATTTCGGTCACTGCTTTGCTTCCCATCGCTATGTTTCCGCTAACCGGCGCCCTGGATATAGAAACCACCACGGCGGCTTTTGGTCATAAATATGTATTCCTGTACCTCGGCGGATTTATCATTGCCGTGGCTATTGAAAAATGGAATTTGCACAGGCGTATTGCATTGAATATAATTCATCTCATTGGCAGCAATATAAAGTTCATCATTCTGGGATTTATGATCGCCACAGCATTTCTCTCGATGTGGATTTCAAATACGGCTACTTCGGTAATGATGCTGCCTATCGGGATGGCAATTATTAGTGAGTTAAAAGACAACCCCAACACCCCGCAAGACGAAAATAAAATCTTCGGAAAGGCCCTGATGCTGGCTATCGCCTATAGCGCTTCTATTGGCGGAATCGCAACATTAATCGGCACCCCGCCTAACCTTGTGTTTGCGGGCATAGTCGAAGAACTCTACGGAATTGAAATAAGCTTTTTAAAATGGGCGATGTTGGGTCTCCCTATCTCGGTTTTACTGCTTTTTATTTGCTGGAAATACTTAACCCGCTTCGCCTTTAACCTGGAAGGAAAAAAATTCCCCGGCGGAAAGCAGGAAATTTCAAGACAATTGGAAAAACTCGGAAAAATTAGTCTGCAGGAAAAAAGAGTCCTGGTTGTTTTCGCTATTACCGCATTTTTATGGATAAGCCGCAGCTTTCTCATTCAACCTTTTTTACCCTTTATAGATGATACCATAATTGCTATAGCAGCTGCAATTAGTTTGTTTATCATTCCTGCCGGTAAGACTGATAATGCTTTGCTTAAATGGGAAGAAGCGGTGAAAATTCCCTGGGGTATCATTTTACTTTTTGGCGGGGGTATGGCCCTGGCAAAAGCTTTTGGCAGCACAGGCCTGGCTCAGTATATTGGCAGTCAACTCACCAACCTGGAAAATCTGCCTCTATTTCTCCTTATTTTAATCCTGGTGGCGGCGGTAAACTTTTTAACTGAAGTAACCTCAAATTTGGCCACCACCGCTATGCTTCTGCCCATTTTAGCGCCAATGGCTATGGGCCTGGAGCTACACCCTTACTTACTAATGATTGCCGCAACCCTGGCTGCATCCTGTGCGTTTATGCTACCGGTGGCCACCCCACCGAACGCCGTGGTGTTTGGTTCGGGACATTTGCGAATTCCCGATATGATAAAATCGGGAATTTGGATGAATATCATCTCCATCCTTATAATTAGCAGTCTCGTATATTTTGCGCTTCCGGTAATCTGGGATTTTGATCCCAGGTCGTTACCTGAAATATTTAAAACCAACTAAACTTAATCCTGCATTTTTCTGGCCTTTAGGAAATATTTGGGGTTTACCCCGTATTTTTCCTTGAAGATCTTTGAAAAATAACTTCGGTTATTAAGACCTATGGCTGTAACAATTTCAGAAATATTCTTTTCGGAATCCATCAACATTTCCTTGGCCGCTTCCAGTTTTTTATGCTGAATATACTTGTTCACGGTTAGATTAAAGACATATTTGAAGCCTTCCTGAAGTTTATTCACATTGGTCCCGGCTTCTTTGGCCAGAGCTTCCACAGTGAAATTACCTGCCAGATCGCCCTGAATTCGCCTTACCACATAATCTACCTTATCTATATCAGATTTCCGAAGAATCTGGGGCAGGCGATCTTCAGCCTCGTCATCCTGATATTGAGCGATTTGAATCACCAGCATCTCAAAGGCTTTGCCCTCAAGAAATAGTGATCTTAAAAAGCCTGTAAAATCTTTGGTGTCGATCTCTTCCATAAGATCGGCCGATTTTATACTGTAATTCCCCTGATAGAAAAACTGGGTTTTTGAAACCTCATCTTTAAATAGAGATTTTAAAGTCTCATCCAGGTCCTGGAAATTGTAATTGGATCTATGGGTAAATACAGATCTAATTATTTCAAGACTGGATACATGCGTGGCTTCATTAGCCTTAAAATATAGAACATGACCATTGTAACCGCTACTGGATACAATGATATTTTGAAAAGTATTAATGGTGTTTATTTCATCGGTATCCTGAAAGGAGTGACCTACGCTTCCTTCAGAACAAAAGATAAACTTTAAGGGATGCACGGTATTTAGGCTGAAATGTATTTCTACATCTTCATAGAATTTACAATTATAGGTGATAATACCAATACCGGAGTCGAAGCTGGAACCTCTAATAAATCCTTCTCCAGATTTACCTGGGATTTCAACCCATAATTCACCACCCCCATTTTGAATTTCAGCATTTAATGCCCGGGCAATATCCTGTATAATTTCATTAACAGGTAATGTTTTTACGTCTATTCTCATACTACAATAAGGACTTCAAATTAAATAACTGAAAACCAATTGAATAAATTAATTAAAATAGCATTAACAGCTTTTGGGATATTTTAACAAAAAAAACTGTCAGGTAAATGTAAGATTTGATCTTAAAAAATCCGCTAAAGCGTGGCTAATAGTGGCAATTTCGGCAAAATCTGTTTGAAAAACGTTAGAGTTAGTTACAAAAACCAATCTTTCAAAAATATTAAAAAAGCGTAAAAATCGTGTTAAAAACCGTAAGATTTTTTAATGAATTTCCTCAACTTGTTACTCTAAAAATCCCGTCTAAAATTCTGTTCTTATGGAGATTGTATATATTTTATTGGGGTTGCAAGTTTTACTGGTTCTGGGATTGATGATTTTTCTAATCAGAAAAATTCTTAAGTATATTCGAAAGAGTAATTAAATCTTACCTGTACCTGGTTAATCTACCAGGCTTTTCGGCAAAAATTGCTTAACTTCAGCTTATAAGGTCAAAATTAAACATTATGAGCAAAAAACCCGAAGATTCAAGTCCTGTACCTAAGAAAGATGCACAGGATGCCGATTTAAGAAATCAATCCACAACCGTAGAACGTAAGAAATCCAATATCAATCCTTTACTTCTCGTAGTGATTGCTATTATTGTTCTGGTCATTATCCTTGTTTTCTCAGGAATTCTGAGTTTTTAATAGATTCCCATTTGCAATAGCTCCTAAAGACGCTATATTTAGCCTAAAAACTAATTATGGCCAAAACCTATTATGACCCGGCAGACCTTAGAAAATTTGGGGAAATCACTGAATGGAGTGAAGAACTCGGTAAAAAATTTTTTGATTACTACGGAAAAGTCTTCGAAGAGGGCGCGCTTTCTGCCCGCGAAAAATCCCTTATCGCGCTTGCCGTATCTCACGTTGTACAATGCCCCTATTGCATAGACGCCTACACCAAAGACGGCCTGGAACGCGGCATTGAAAAAGAAGAAATGATGGAAGCCGTTCACGTAGGCGCCGCCATTAAAGGAGGCGCAAGCCTGGTACACGGGGTTCAAATGATGAATAAGTATAAGAAGTTGAGTATGTGAGCAGATTCAAGGAGGCGCGCAGCGGCGACGTAGAAGTCGCTCATCCCGATGCAATCGGGATCTTAGCAAAAACCAGCCAGTAAGATTATATATTGGTATTAAAATTATAAAGCGAGCCTGCGAGCCCACAACTAAAAAGCGAGCCTGCGAGCCCACAA